>JAUNIR010000073.1:1086-12431 GCA_030523345.1 Lachnospiraceae bacterium | reverse complement strand
ATCTAGAAGCTGAAGATAAAGAAAGAACTGGAATTAAAACACTAAGGATCAAATACAATCGTGTATTTGGATATTATTTTGAGGTTACTAATTCATTTAAAAATCTCGTTCCAGAGGATTATGTTAGAAAACAGACTTTGGCAAATGCTGAAAGGTATACAAATGATAAGCTAAAGGAACTTGAAGACACAATTTTAAATGCAGAAGATAAATTATTTGCATTAGAGTATGATATTTTCTGTGAAATTAGAGATAAGATTTCTGAAAATGTGGCAAGAATCCAAGAAACAGCACATATAATTGCTACAATAGACGCTCTGTGTTCATTAGCATATGTAGCAGAAACCAATAGGTATACACGTCCTAAAATCAATACGAGAGGTATTGTAGACATTAAAGCAGGCAGACATCCTGTAATAGAAAAAATGATTCAGGATGGCATGTTTATATGTAATGATACATACCTTGATAATCAAAAGAATAGAATATCTATTATTACGGGACCAAATATGGCAGGTAAATCAACATATATGCGTCAGACTGCATTAATTGTTTTAATGGCTCAAATTGGATCTTTTGTACCTGCAGATAGCTCTAATATAGGTGTATGTGACAGAATATTTACAAGAGTTGGAGCCAGTGATGACCTTGCCTCTGGACAATCTACATTTATGGTTGAAATGGCTGAAGTTGCTAATATATTAAAAAATGCGACAGATAAAAGTCTTCTAATTCTTGATGAAATAGGTAGAGGAACTTCGACATTCGATGGTCTATCGATTGCTTGGGCAGTAGTCGAGTATATATCTGACACTAAATTACTTGGAG
Organism: Lachnospiraceae bacterium; assembly: GCA_030523345.1. GTDB lineage: Bacteria > Bacillota > Clostridia > Lachnospirales > Lachnospiraceae > UBA2868. The sequence goes on along the minus strand of JAUNIR010000073.1, from coordinate 11,603 downwards.
CAAAAACTCTTTTTGCAACGCATTATCATGAACTTACAGAACTTGAGGGTAAATTACCTTCTGTTAATAATTACTGTATTGCTGTTAAAGAACAGGGGGACGATGTAGTATTTTTGCGCAAAATTGTAAAAGGTGGTGCAGACAAAAGTTACGGCATTGCTGTTGCAAAACTTGCTGGAGTACCTGACTCGGTTATTAGAAGAGCAAAAGAATTAGCAGAAGAATTGTTAGAAAATGATATCTCATCAAAGATAAAGTCAATTGCATCTGAGTCTACCAATGTTTCGCAGAATTCAAAAAAGAAAAAGACAAAAATCCTAGATGAAGTTGATTTGAATCAGCTTTCCTTATTTGATACAGATACTGATGAAGACATCATTAATGAATTAAAAACATTGGACATTAATTCATTAACACCTATTGAAGCTATTAATACGCTTTCGAGCCTTCAAAGTAGACTTAATAACAGATGGAAAATTTAAATAATGAAAACAATTAATATTCTTGATTCAAATACAATAGATAAAATTGCAGCGGGGGAAGTTGTAGAAAGACCTAGTGCTGTAGTAAAAGAACTTGTTGAAAACGCCATTGATGCATCTGCGGACGCTATTACAGTAGAAATAAAAGATGGCGGTATTTCTTATATAAGAATTACTGATAATGGTGAAGGCATAGACAAGAGCCAAATTAAAAATGCATTTAAGAGACATGCAACATCAAAAATTAAGAGTATTGAAGATTTAATTACAGTTTCGAGTTTGGGATTCAGAGGCGAAGCTTTATCGAGTATTTCAGCGGTATCAAAGGTTGAACTATTAACTAAGACAAAAGAAGATTTTATAGGAACAAGATATGTCATAGAGGGTGGTCGTGAATGTGTATTTGAAGATGCTGGAATACCAGATGGAACGACATTTATAGTAAAAGATCTTTTTTATAATATACCTGCAAGAAAGAAATTTTTAAAATCATCGCAGACAGAAGCAAATTATATTACAGAGTTAATAGAGCATCTAATTTTATCAAATCCATCAGTTAGTATTAAATATATCGTAAATGGTAATGTAAAAATTCAAAGTTCTGGTAGTGGAGATATTAAGAACTGTATTTATACTGTCTATGGTCGCGATGTAACAAATAGTCTAATAGAAATAAAAAATGAAAGAGATGATATTTCTTTATATGGGTTTATAGGAAAACCTGAATTATCAAGATCAACAAGAAACTTCGAAATATATTTTGTTAATGGTAGATATATAAAAAGTACCCTTCTTGATAGAGCAGTAGAAGAAGCTTATAAATACTATTTAATGTTACATAAGTATCCAACGGTATTTTTGTATTTAGATATACCAAGTTTTTTAATTGATGTTAATGTTCATCCTGCAAAAAAAGAAATAAGATTTATTGAAGGAGATGTTGTTAGAAATTTTATAGTAGATACGCTAAAAACATTTCTTGAAAAAAAGGAACTTATTCCAGAAATTGAAGAAAAGATAGAAGTTGTAAGAAGTATAAGTAAAGAAGAAATTTTACCAGAACCTTTTGAAACAAAGAGACCTGGTCAGTCACAAAAAAATACTGTAAATTTAGCTGATTCCATATTTGAAAATGCTGATGAAGACAATGATTCCAATACAGAAGCAAAAGAGGATTCAGAGAAAATAATAAGTCAAATAGATATAAATATAGTTGAAGAAGATTATAAACCATCCGAGTCAGTCAAACAGATGGAGCTATTTGATGATAAATTTATAAGCAATGAAAATGTCAAGAGACATCATATAATTGGTCAGCTCTTTGATACGTATTGGCTTGTTGAATTTGATAACAAATTATTTATAATTGATCAACACGCGGCACATGAAAAAGTTAATTATGAAAGGCTTATAAAAAAACTTAGAAATAATGAGAATTGTTCTCAAAATATATATCCGCCAATTGTTGTAACGTTATCTTCATCGGAAGCTGATTTTGTAAAAAAATATATTGCCAATTTTAATAGCGTAGGTTTTGAAATAGAACCATTTGGTGGACATGAATATACGATAAGTGCTGTGCCATTAGAATTATTATCGCTCAGTCCTTTAGACTATTTCCATGAAATGCTTGATGAGTTATTAGATGGTAGATTTGTGAACGAAACGGATTCAGTCAATTTGAAAATTGCTACTATGGCGTGTAAGTCATCTGTAAAGGGTAATATGAAGCTATCAATAACTGAAGCAGATGCGTTAATTACAGAGCTATTATCTTTAGATAATCCTTATAATTGTCCACATGGAAGACCAACTATTATTTCATATTCAAAATATGAAATTGAGAAAATGTTTAAACGTATTGTTAATTAATTTATGGAAAAGCAAAATTTAGTTATAATTTCTGGACCAACTGCGGTTGGAAAAACATCACTATCTATTAAGCTTGCAAAACTAATAAACGGCAGTATTATTTCTGCTGATTCAATGCAGGTTTATAAGCATATGGATATTGGCTCTGCCAAAATAACACAAGAAGAAATGCAAGGTATTAAACATTATCTTATAGATGTGCTTGAACCAGAAGACGAATTTAATATTGCGACATTTAAACAATATGCTAAGAATGATATTGATTTAATAAACCAAGATGGTAAGCTGCCTATAATAGCAGGTGGAACAGGTTTTTATATACAGTCATTATTATATGATATTGATTTTAATGAAGTAGCATCAGAAGATACTGAATATAGGGAAGAACTAGCCGAATTGGCGAAGAAATATGGGGCTTCTTATATTCATAATATGTTGAAAGAAGTTGACATAAAATCGGCAGAAACAATACATCCCAATAATACAAAAAGGGTTATAAGAGCATTAGAGTATTATAAGCTTACGGGTAACAAAATTTCTGATCATAATGAAGAACAGAAAAACAAAATTTCACCTTATAATTTTAAGTACTTCGTTATAAACGAGGACAGAAATCGTTTATATAAAGATATTGACGGACGTGTTGATATTATGATTAAGAATGGGCTTGTTGACGAAGTAGAATATTTAAAAAATCGAGGACTTAATATAGACCATGTATCAATGCAAGGTCTTGGATACAAAGAAATACTTATGTATTTAGATGGTAAAATTACCCTTGATGAAGCAGTTTATATTATTAAAAGAGACACAAGACATTTTGCCAAAAGACAGCTTACTTGGTTTAGACGTGAAAAGGATGTTATTTGGATTAATAAAGAAGATTTTTTATTTGATGAATCAAAAATATTAGAATTTATGAAGGAGCAGCTAGAAGGTGCAAGAATTATATAGAGAATTGGGAATATGTGATGAAGTATATTCATATGCAAGCGATATTTTATTATCACTTGAAAAGAGATTTAAAGAAATTGATAAAATTACAGAATATAATCAATTAAAAGTGCTTAAAGCAATGCAGGATAATAAAGTATCGGAGGCTTGCTTATATAGTTCAACAGGATATGGATATAACGATATAGGAAGAGATACTTTAGAAAAGGTATATGCAAGTGTATTTCACACTGAAGATGCTCTTGTTAGACCTCAGATTGCATGTGGAACACATGCACTATCAATAGCTCTTGCAGCAAATCTTCGTCCATCAGATGAGTTGTTTTCTCCTGTTGGGAAACCTTATGATACATTAGAAGAGGTTATTGGGATAAGGGAATCAAAGGGCTCTTTAAAAGAATTTGGCATCACATACAGACAGGCAGAATTGAATGAAGACGGTTCTATTAACTATGATAATATAAGAGCTTGTATTAATGATAAGACAAAACTTGCAACAATTCAGCGTTCTAAAGGATATCTAACAAGACCAACATTTTCTGTAAAGCAGATTGGCGACGTGATTTCTTTTATTAAATCGATTAATAAAGACATTATATGTATGGTCGACAATTGCTATGGGGAATTTGTTGAGACAATTGAGCCATCTGATGTGGGCGCAGATTTAGTTGTTGGATCTCTTATAAAAAATCCTGGAGGTGGATTAGCACCTATTGGTGGTTATATTGCAGGAAGAAAAGATCTTGTAGAAAATTGTGCATATCGACTTACAACTCCAGGATTAGGTAAAGAGGTTGGCGCTACATTAAATGTAAATTCATTGTTCTATCAAGGATTATTTATGGCACCAAATGTTGTGAATGGAGCGCTTAAAGGGGCTATATTTGCAGCAAATATTTACGAAAACCTTGGATTTCCAGTATTTCCTAATGGTAAAGAAGATAGACATGACATTATTCAGGCGGTGACATTAAAGAGTCCTGAAGCAGTTATCGCATTTTGTAAGGGTATTCAGGCGGCAGCACCTATAGATAGTTTTGTTTCTCCTGAACCTTGGGCTATGCCAGGCTATGATGCAGATGTCATTATGGCCGCTGGAGCATTTGTCTCTGGTTCATCAATAGAATTAAGTGCAGACGGACCAATAAAGCCTCCTTATAATGTATATTTCCAAGGAGGACTTACTGTAAATCATGCGATTTTTGGAATAATTAAATCGCTTCAGTCTTTATATGATGAAGACCTTGTTAAGCTACCATAAAAATGGTATTATTCTATATATTGTGCTTTATTTTGCCTATTTGAAAGCATAAACACATTATACACGTATTTATTATGAGGTAAAGCAGTGGCAGTATCAGCAATTGGACTTGATTTAGGAACATATAATATCAAGCTATATAATGGAATAAATGATAGCATAGCAACATATAAAAATATAATTGCTATTCAAAATAAAAAACATGTTTTGGCTTATGGTGATGAAGCCTTTAAAATGTACGAAAAAACACCGGATTCTATAGAAGTATCATTTCCTGTAACTAATGGAGTTATAGCAGATATTCATCATATGCAGGTATTACTGCATAATTTTGTTATGGATTCTACAGGTGGTAATTTTAGATCCGCAGATTACTATATTTCTGTACCAACTGATATTACAGAAGTTGAGAAAAGAGCATTTTTTGACTTAGTAAATGATTCAAATGTAAAACCTCGTAATATTTATATTGTTGAAAAAGCTATAGCAGATGGTGTTGGATTAGACCCTGATATCAAAAATTTCCAAGGTGCTCTAATCGTTAATATAGGATATGAGACCACGGAGATTTCAGTGCTTTCGATGGGAGGTATTGTTTTATCAAAGCTTATTAAAATTGGTGGAAAGAAGTTTGATGAATCAATAAAAAATATCATTCGTAAAGAGTATAACTTATTTATTGGAAATAAAACTGCTGAAAGAGTTAAAATTTCTCTTCCTGAACTTGAAGCCCAGGAGGAAGATGCAGTGCTTTATGGAAGAGATATCGTTACAGGTCTTCCTGTAGAAAGAACAATCCCAACAAGTATGATTGAAAAAGCTATGCATGAGAACTTTGAAACAATTATTGACAATGTTCGTGCTATTCTTGAAAGAACACCTCCAGAATTAGGTGCAGATATTTATAAGAGAGGTATTTATCTAACGGGTGGATCGGCTGTTATTGGGGATTTATATAAGCTTATAGGTCAGGCAACAGGCTTAAAGGTTAATTTTGCACCTCATGGACAGGAAAGTGTTGCATATGGATTGTCTCAAATGATTAAAAATGAAAATCTTAGAGGTTTTGCATATTCAATGCAGGAGTTTAAAGATAGTTAATAAATAGATTATAAAGGGGAAATAAGGGTGGCAAGGAATCGAGGCCGTAAAAATAAAATAGAGATTCCATCTAAATATATTTTGCTTACATTAGCGATCATTTGCATTATAATGATGATCTTTTCTTATACAGCAGACCTGTTTTCGGGTCCGCTGAAGTCTGTTTCAGCATATACTGTTGTTCCTTTCCAAAAAGGTTTGGAAGGGGCTGGTTCTTGGCTGTTTAATAGATCTGAAGATATTAAAAAGCTTAAAGAACTTACAGTCGAAAATGAGACATTAAAGTCTCAGATTGATGAACTCACTATTAAAAATAATCAGTTAATGCAGGATAAGTATGAGCTGTCTGAATTAAGACAGCTTTTTAAGCTTGACGAAGAATATGAAGATTATAATACAGTAGGAGCAAGGGTTATTGGTAAAGATACTGGTAATTGGTTTTCCACATTTTTGATTGATAAGGGATCTAATGATGGTATTGAAGTTGACATGAATGTTCTTGCTGGTAGTGGTCTTGTTGGTATTATTACAGAAGTAGGACCTAATTGGGCGACTGTAAAATCAATTATTGATGATGATTCTAATGTTTCAGGAATGATTCAGTCCACTTCAGATATTTTGATTGTTGAAGGTGAACTTGATCTAATGGATAAAGGTATTATCAGATTCACACAGCTTGAAGATACAAAAGATGTCGTTAAAGTCGGGGATCAGATTGTTACATCATATATTAGTAATAAATATCTTCCTGGTATTTCTGTTGGATATATAACAGAAATTGGATTGGATTCTAATAATTTAACGAAATCAGGATATCTTACACCAGTTGTTGATTTTAAACATCTATCAACAGTATTAGTAATAACAGAACTTAAACAACAAAAGGATTAGAAATGATAAGAAAACTGATTACATTTATAATAATATATTTCAGTTTTATACTACAGTGTTCTGTCTTTAATCATATTTCGCTTGGTGGTATTGTTCCTAACATTTTAATTATTGTTACTGCAACATTTGGATTCATGAGAGGTCAGAATACAGGAATGGCAGTAGGATTTATATCAGGACTTATGGCTGATGTGTTTTTTGGTAGTCCATTTGGTTTTATTACCCTTTTATATACGGTAATTGGTTATCTGAATGGATTCTTTAAAAATATTTTTTATCCTGAAGATATAAAACTTCCTATGGTACTTATTACCGGTAGTGAACTTGTTTTCTGTGTTTTATATTATGTACTTAAGTTTTTACTTAGAGGAAGGCTAAATATTGGATATTATTTTGTTCATATTATGCTTCCGGAAATAGTTTATACAGTTGTTGCAACATTACCTCTTTATGGATTAATTGTTTGGATTAATGAAAAACTTGAGTTATACGAAAGAAGGAATTCTTAAGTTTTGTTTGCAGATTTTAAAGAGTGGCTGTCTAATACAGTTGTACTCAGATTGTTGTTTTTAATAGTAGTATTTATTGTCCTATTTGTTATTCTTGTTAACAGATTATTTGTATTTCAGATTATTGATGGGCAAAAGTATTTAAATGACTTCACATTAACAATCAAAAAAGAGACTACATTAAAATCTACAAGAGGCAATATATACGATCGAAATGGCCAGTTAATTGCGTACAATGAACTGGCTTATTCTGTTACTATTGAAGATAATTATGAATCTGGTTCTTCAAAAAATCAGAAACTTAATGATTGTATATTAAATACTATTAATATTATTGAAGCTAATGGGGATAAGGTCACAAATGATTTTAAAATAGTATTAAATGAATACAATCAGTTTGAATATGCTGTTTCTGATAGCAAATTATTAAGATTTCTTGCAGATATCTATGGACATAAAAATGTAGATGAGCTATCAACATCAGAAAGAAATGCTAACCCAAGAGATGTTATTGAATATTTATGTTCTAAAGAAAAATATGCTATAGGTAGTAAAGAAGATGACCATGGAACGATTAAATTCAATCCAATGCGTGGTTACTCTAACGAAGATATATTAAAGATTATTACTGTTAGATATTCGATGAGTAATAATGCATATCAGAAATATGTTACTACAGTAATTGCTTCAGATGTTTCGAAAGAAACAGTTGCAGCAATTATGGAAAACAAAGCTAATTTACAAGGTGTTGACATAGAAGAGAATACTCTTCGAAAGTATAATGATGCAAAGTATATTGCTCATATTGTCGGATATACAGGTAACGCTTCTACAGATGACTTAGTTGAACTTAAAAATTCTGAGCATAAATATAATATGAATGATGTTGTTGGTAAGGCCGGTGTTGAGAAGGCAATGGAAGAACATCTTCAGGGAACAAAAGGTTCGGAAGTCATATTCGTAGATAATGTTGGAAAAATAATAGATAGAACAGACAGAATAGAACCTGAATCAGGGAATGATGTATACTTATCAATTGACCTAGAACTACAGAAGGCTGTATATAACATGCTTGAGCAGAAATTGGCAGGTATTCTTGTAGGAAAGATACTAAATGTAAAGACATACGACAATTCAGTAGTTAAGACATCTAGTATGATGATACCGATTGATGATGTATATTACGCATTTTTTAATAATAATATTATTGATCTTGAAAAACTATCATCGGATAATGCTTCAGAATATGAATCTATTGTGTACAATAAATTTCTAGATAAGCAAGCTCGTTCAATTGCTTCATTAAGAGATGAATTGACGGTATCATCCACACCTTATAAGGATTTATCTAAGGAGATGCAAGTATATGAAAGCTTTATAGTTTCTATGCTTTCATCTAATAATAAAGGAGTTATTGTTAATTCATTAGTAAACAAAGATGATCCGACATACATTGCGTGGGCAACTGATGAGACTATATCTTTACAGGACTATTTAAGATATTGCTTATCTCAAAATTGGATTGATATATCCAAAATCGATCTTGATAGTAAATATTCGGATTCAGATGTTATATATGATAAGCTGGTAGATTATATATGTGAAAAATTACTTACTGAAAATGGTTTCTGCAAAAGGCAATATAAGTATATGATTGCAGATAATGAACTTTTAGGTCGTGAAATATGTATGCTACTTTTTGAACAGAGAATAGTATTCGGAACTGCTGATGAAAAGGCAGAGGTTGAAAGTGGCGCAAGAACTTCATATGATTTTATTATAAATAAAATTGCTAACATAGAAATTACGCCAGCAATGCTGGCACTTGATCCATGCTCGGGATCGTGTATTGTGACGTCTACAAATGGTGAAATTCTTGCATGTGTTTCATATCCAGGATATGACAATAATAAACTGGCAAATCAGATAGATGCGAAATATTATGCGGAACTTATGAATGATTTAGCATCACCTATGTATAATTATGCAACACAGCAGATGACAGCTCCTGGATCTACTTTTAAACCATTATCAAGTATCATTGGACTTGAAGAAGGCGTTATAAATCCTGGAGAGGTAATATATTGTAAAGGTCTTTATGAAGCTTTGGATATGGAAAAAAAGTGTTGGGTATATCCTAATGGTCATGGGCAGATGGATGTTGTAAATGCTATTGGTAATTCGTGTAATGTATTTTATTATGACGTAGGATTTAGACTTGCAACGAATGTTTATACTGCGAATTATGATGAACAGCGCGGTATTGAACGAATGAAAAAATATGCAGATTTATTTGGACTTACTGAAAAAACAGGTGTAGAGACAGAAGAGAACGAATCGAAATATTCTGATGATCTTCCTGTAGATACAGCTATTGGACAGGGATCGAATAATATTACGACAATTGCTTTATCTAGATATGTTACCGCACTTGCAAGTAAGGGAAATGTATATAATCTTTCACTTGTCGATAGAATTGCAGATTCAGAAGGCAATACGATTAAAAGATATGGTCCATCAATAAGAAATACTGTAGACATTGATGACTCTGAATGGAATATGGTTCATAGCGGTATGCGACTTGTTATTGAAAAATCTAAGGCATTTAATGGACTAGATATAAATGTTGCAGGTAAAACAGGTACAGCTCAGTCATCTACATCGAGAACAAACCATGCTTTATTTATTGGTTTCGCACCATATGAGAATCCTGAAATAACTATTGCGACAAGAATAGCATATGGTTATACATCAGGTAATACAGCGGCTTTAGCTTCCGATGTAATTAAGTACTATTATAAGCTTGAAGATAATCTCATTACTGGTGTTGCAAATATTGGGGAAACAGAAGTAATTGACGACTAAAAGGGGGGAATTAAACATGCCAAATCTTGTAAAAATTAAGGGGATGCGTGATGGTATTGTTGTAAAGCTTGATGATAAAGCGGATTTTGCTGATGTATATAACGAAGTCTGCGATAAATTCAGGGAGTCTGCTAATTATTTCAAAAATGCAAGTTTGATAATTGGTTTTGAAGGTCGAAATATAACAAAAGAAGAAGAAAGTAAATTAATAGATGGAATACATCTAAATTCGGATATTAACATTTTATGTGTTATAGGTGATGATGAAGAAAAGGATCAACATTATATTAGACTTAAGAGAAGATTTGATCCTTCAAACAACTATGCTGATAAACAATTTCACAAGGGTTCGGTACGATCGCATGAGAGGTTTGAATCAGATGAAAGTATAATTATTCTTGGAGATGTTAATCCAGGAGGAATTGTAACATCACGAGGAAACATTATAATTATCGGTACGCTTTATGGCACAGCACATGCTGGTATTGCAGGGAATACAAATGCCTTTGTAGTGAGTCTTGATATGAAAACCTGCAGAGTTGGTATTGCAGATGCTTTAACAGATGTTGAATTTAGAAACCA
>JAUNIR010000073.1:272-1076 GCA_030523345.1 Lachnospiraceae bacterium | reverse complement strand
TTACTAAAAACAAAGTTGCACCAAGAATTTCTTTTTTAGAAGGAAGAGAAGTAGTAACTGAAGAAATAACAAGAGAATTATTAAATATGATTGCGATGCAGTGTAATTAATAATATGAAAGATAAATTTAAAAATCTATTTATTGAATACAACTTCAGAAAGTTTGATTTTTGGCTCCTATTGCTTACTATTGCAATAGGTATTCTTGGAGTTCGTTTTGTGGGTAGTGCTGATAATTCATATATGGAAAGACAACAAATGGGCCTAATACTAGGACTTATATTTATGTTGGTTTTATCATTTATTAGTTATAGCTTCATAATTAAGTTTTATTGGCCTATTTATGCATTCAGTGTATTTATGCTTGTATTAGTGCGTTTGTACGGTGATTCCGGTGGTGGCGCTGCTAGATGGTTTGAGTTTGGGGGATTACGATTCCAGCCATCTGAGCTTGTTAAAATTTTATTGATTTTATTCTATGCACAGTTTATTATGAAGCATGAAGAAAACTTCAATACAATAAGGGTTTTAACATTAAGCGTAGTTTTAGTATTACCAATTTTTGTATTGATATTTAAACAGCCAGATTTATCTACATCTATTATGGTTTTGGTCATTTTTGGCTCGGTTATGTTCATTGGTGGGCTTAATTTAAGAATTATTTTAGGTGCATTACTTGTAGGAGTGCCATCCCTGATTTTTGCAGTTAGTTATGTTATTAGAGATGATATTGATATCTTAGATAACTATCAGAAAAATAGAATTCTGGCATGGCTTCATCCTGAACAATATGCTAATACCGAG
>JAUNIR010000073.1:0-262 GCA_030523345.1 Lachnospiraceae bacterium | reverse complement strand
GACATTAAATGCGATAACAGCAATTGGTTCAGGACAGTTGTCTGGTAAAGGTCTAAATAATAATGTTATTGCATCTGTTAAAAATGGTAATTTTATTTCAGAAGCACAGACTGATATGATATTTGCTGTTGTTGGTGAAGAAACTGGATTTATTGGATGTTGTATTGTCCTCGGACTAATTTTACTTATTGTTATAGAATGTATAAGAATAGCATTAACTGCTAAGGATATGGCTGGTTCAATAATAGCTGGGGGTATGGGT
>JAUNIR010000072.1 GCA_030523345.1 Lachnospiraceae bacterium | reverse complement strand
CCTTGTAAATAGGACGACGAAGATCAAGCATCTTAATGATTCCAGCTGGACGAAGATCAAAATTCTCACGAACAGCGTCAACAATCTTAGAATCAGCAACCTTACCTGTTCCAAATGTATCAACCATGATTGATGTAGGCTGAGCAACGCCGATAGCATATGAAAGCTGGATTTCACATCTGTCAGCAAGTCCAGCAGCTACAATGTTTTTAGCAACGTATCTTGCAGCGTATGCAGCTGATCTGTCAACCTTTGTACAGTCCTTACCAGAGAAAGCACCGCCACCATGACGAGCCATTCCACCATATGTATCAACAATAATCTTACGTCCTGTAAGACCAGCATCACCGTGTGGTCCACCTATTACGAAACGTCCAGTTGGGTTAATAAAGAACTTTGTTTCGCTATCGATAAGTTCTGCTGGAAGAATAGGATCAAATACATACTTCTTAATATCTTCGTGAATCTGTTCCTGAGTAACATCCTCATCATGCTGAGTTGAAAGAACTACTGCTTCAAGTCTGATTGGCTTGTTGTTCTCGTCATATTCTACAGAAACCTGTGTCTTTCCATCTGGACGAAGATATTTAAGTGTTCCATCTTTTCTAACATCTGTAAGCTTCTTAGCAAGCTTGTGTGCAAGAGCGATTGAGTATGGCATATACTCTTCTGTCTCATTTGTAGCATAACCAAACATCATACCCTGGTCACCAGCACCTGTATCAAGGTCATCCTTAAGTGAACCTTCCTTAGCCTCAAGTGCTTTATCAACACCCATAGCGATATCTGCTGACTGCTTATCAAGTGCAACAAATACTGCACATGAATTTCCATCAAGACCCTTCTTTCCATCATCATATCCAATTTCAAGAACTGTCTCACGAACGATTGCTGGAATATCAAGCTGTGCGTTTGTTGTAATTTCTCCTGTTACAAGAACAAATCCTGTACATGAAGCTGTTTCACAGGCAACACGGCTCATTGGATCCTGTGCAAAACAAGCATCAAGGATGGCATCTGATACTGCATCACAGACTTTGTCAGGATGTCCTTCTGTTACTGACTCTGATGTGAATAAAAACTTTTCCATCTTTTTCTCCTTTTCTTATATCAATTATCTATCCATACGTTTTAGCTCAAAAAAAGTCCGCCTATTAATAAGCGGACCTGAAATATCTAATGTAACAAATCCTCTTATTGATCAGTTTCACTGCTCTAGGAAAGCACCTACCCATTGAAGGGGGTTGCTGTGGCTTCATAGACCCTATGCGTCTCCACCACTCTGAATAAGAGCTAACTATTATGGAATTTTCCTACGACCATTACAATACCATTTGTGGTTAATATAGTCAAGACTAATTAGATGAGTGCATCTATGTAGAGAGCCTTTCTATCTACGTCATTAAGGTTTATAAAAGTACCATCCAAAAGCTTAATGAGTGGTCTTGAAACTGCGTCTCTTTGAATCAAAACTATGTCTCCCAGTCTGCCATCATTGAGACGAACCCTATTATTCAGATATGTCTGGCCAATATTATTAAGGAATGTAAGAATAAACTTGGAATCGTATTTCTGTAATCCTTCATCCTCAAAAATCGCAATTACTTTAAACGGACATAAAGGTCCTCTGTACACTCTTGCCGCTGTCATAGCATCATATACATCTGCAATAGCAACGATTTTAGCAAATTCTGGTATCTTCTCTCCATTCACTGACAAAGGATATCCACCACCATCACATCTTTCATGATGAAGTAATGCAGCATCCTTAATCCTATCGTCTATTGGAAGCCCCTTTAATATCTTATATCCTTCAACTGTATGCTGTTTAATTTTAGCATATTCATCATTAGTAAGCTTAGATGGTTTTTTTATTATGTTTTCCGGTATCGCTATCTTACCTATATCGTGGAGAAGACCAGCTAATGTAAGAATTTTCAATTCCTCTCCATCATATCCCAACCAGCGACCAAAAATATTACAAATCAAAGAAACACTCATGCTATGAACATAAGTTAAATCATCATAAGATCGCATATTATGAAGCATATCAAACATGCCTATTGTTGTTGTTCCCTTGGAAATAAGAGATGTGACAGACTGAAGCATTACTCCTGTATTAATAGAGTTTTTCTCAATAATATCATGAAGATATCCCTCGAGCGCCTCAGTATTTGCAACAAATGATTTCTGGAATTCCATAAACTGCTTTGTTGCTTTAACTCTTTCTGAATACGAGAGTGTTGTAGGTGTACTTGAAAAACTGTCTGAACTAGGAGTAGTGCTTACGCTAGCGCTATCACTAACCGTACTAGTTGTAGCAGTCGAACTTGTCGTGCTGCCACTTCCAATACCAAGTAGTTCATCTAATTCAAGATCAAGACTTTCTTTTTCTGAAAAGCGAGTATAATTTGGACCATCATCTTCATTCACACGAATAGACAAGACCGAATAAAATTCAAGTCTTGTAATGATTTCATCTGTCAGCACTGTGTTCTTTTCAACTACAAGCTGATTATTGAAAGAATATACGTCCTCAGCTGATGTAAGGCCTGGGACAAGCTCAGATACTCTTACTCTCTTCAATAAATTAACCCACTCTTAAAATAAATTTACGAACTTCCTTTTCTTCTGAAACCTTCTCAATCAAAGCACCAAGCTTAGATAGCTTTGCTGGAAAATCTTCATATCCTCTTTCTATGAAATGAATATCTTCTATTGTAGAAATACCATCTGCCGCAAGTGCTGCTATTACAAGTGCTGCTCCCGCACGTAGATCTGGTGCAGATATATTAGCTCCTGTATATTTTTCAACGCCTTCTATTATCGCAGTATTACCTTCTACCTTAATAGTAGCTCCCATTCTTGTAAGCTCATCTACATATTTGAATCTGTTTTCAAAAATACTTTCTGTAACAAGACTTGTGCCCTCAGCAAGAGCAAGCGCTACAGCACCCTGTGGCTGCATGTCAGTAGGAAATCCCGGATATGGAAGTGTTTTAATATTAGTTTTCTTAAGTCTTCCCTCTGAAATAACCCTTACAGAGTCATCATATTCCTTAATCTCGCATCCCATTTCTATAAGTTTTGCACTTATTGATTCAAGATGCTTTGGAATTACATTTTTAATAAGTACGTTACCACCCGTAACAGCTGATGCAAACATAAATGTTCCTGCCTCAATCTGATCAGGTATCACAGAATACGTTGTGCCGTGTAATTTTTCAACACCTCTAATTCTGATTGTATCTGTACCTGCACCTTTAATATTTGCCCCCATACTATTGAGGAAGTTAGCAACATCAACAACGTGTGGTTCTTTTGCTGCATTTTCAATTATTGTCTTTCCATCTGCAAGTACTGCTGCCAGCATAATATTAATTGTTGCACCAACAGTAACTACGTCAAGATAGATGTCATTTGCTGTAAGTTTATCTGCTTCTATTACTACATTTCCACTTACAATATCTACTTTGGCCCCAAGTGCCTTAAAGCCCTTTATATGCTGGTCAATTGGTCTAGTACCAATCTTACATCCTCCAGGAAGTACAACCTTTGCTCTGTGATACTTACCCGTAAGTGCTCCTAACATATAGTAAGAGGCTCTGATTTTTTTCATATAGCCTTCATCAACCTCTGTTGAATCAATGGCAATAGCATTTACCTTAATTGTATTTCTATCAATATGCTCAACCATACATCCAATAGACTGCATAGCCTGAATGAACATATTAATATCGCTTACATCAGGTAAATTCTCGATAATAACCGTTTCGTCGGTAAGAATGGATGCGGCAAGTATTCCTAAAGCTGCATTCTTCGCACCTGCTATATTAACTTCACCTTTAAGAGCGTTACCACCCTTAATTACGTACTGTTCCACTTTTTTAACCTTATATTTATACTCTTATTTGCGTTCTACCGATTTTGGACGCACTTCTAATAAAAACACACTAATCTAATGTATTTTACAACCATCGTGCATAGTTGTAAAGACTGGCACACATAAATTGATTTATTGTAGGTATTTAAGAGGGTTAACCTGCGATCCACCTACTAAAATCTCAAAGTGAAGATGTGGTCCTGTAGAAACACCCGTATTTCCTGAAAGTGCAATCTTTTCGCCCTGTTTTACGGTCTGTCCTGCTTTAACAAGTACCTTACTACAGTGGCCATATCTTGATTCTTTACCATCTGGATGTCTTATATATACACAATATCCGTAACCAGATCCCCAACCTGCTCTTGTTACTACGCCACCTGATGTAGCTCTGATTGCTGTACCTGTAGGTACTGCAAAATCAACACCCTTGTGGTAAGTACTTGCTCCCTTCTTTGGAGCCTTTCTACGACCAAACTGGGATGACAATCTTCCACCCGATATTGGATACATATATGTAGGCGGTGTCTTCGTACCACGCTCAACAATTTTAGGTACGGCCTCTGCTTTTACATTCTCATATATAATGTTTGTATTAATTTTCTCATTATTTTTATATGTAATATCAGCAATAACTGTTCTGAAACCTTCAATAGGCTGCTGAAGTGTCTTCTCCTGATTTGTATACCACTCATTATTGTCTATATACTGAACTTCAGCATCATAGTATTCATCATACATTACTTCCTCTACCTTCAGAACAGATAGTTCTGGCTGTGGAGCTGTCACCTTAAGCTCATCGCCAACATGAAGCATTGTATTTTCGCTTTCTATCACACCAGCATTCATAGCAATGAGCTGGTCAGTTGTTAAATTATTCTTTCTTGCAACTTCTCCTATTGTATCTCCAGATCCAACAACGTAAATTTTACTCTTTTCCTGCTCCTTCGTAACTTCAGCAATTGCTTCCTCAAGAGTACTTATTTCATCTGCATCTACATATGTCTTTACTACTTCAACATTTTCATCGAAATCAATAGATATAAGACCAATTGTAAAAGCTATATCTTCATAGTCGTTAGCTTCTTTATAGAATTGCTCAAATTTCTGTGTCATTCCCGCCCTAGGAAATACGTCTTCTTTGACTGCTTCTTCCTGTTCCTCATTATCATTTTTCTTCATCTGAGTCGTAAGAACGTCAAGCTCTCTTGTCTGATCCTGAACAAGGTCTACAGAATATACCCTATCTGTATCATATACGTCTTTAGCAGCCTCTAATAATTGTACAACTTCATCTGCTGTCTTAAGCTTTACAGTAAATCTGTTTATTTTAACCTCATAAGCCGATTCTTTAGTCTTTACGGCGCTTTCAAGCATTATATTGTACATATTCTCCTCAATTTCATCATCAGTATTAATAATACCGAATACCTCAGTACTACCACGAAGTACAATATCTGCTTTTATTAACACAAGTCCACTATTGTCCCTAGCAATTCTTTTACGAGCATTTGTGACAACAGAATCTATTCTCGATGTGTCATCTACTGTACCTACAAGAGTACCATTGAGATACACAGATACAAGATTTGTTCCATCGGCATCTTTAGAATATTTTTTAATACCTGGAACAGTTAAAAAAATGACCATTGCCACCACAAATATAGTGGCAAAGTGAAGATACATTGCCAATTTGTGATGTTTAGTGAGAAACCCTGCTTTTTTAGGCAGATTCTTTTTATTTACTTTTTTCTCTTTTTTATTATCTGAATCCATTGATTACTTCAAAAATCCATTAACTATCTGTTCCTCGGCCTCTGATTCCGAAAGACCAAGTGTCATAAGCTTAATAAGCTGTTCTCCTGCAATTTTTCCAATCGCTGCCTCATGAATAAGTGCTGCGTCCACATTTGATGCTAAAAGCTGTGGAGATGCTAATACTTTTGCGTTATCCATAATTATTGAATCGCATTCAGAATGACCTGCACATTTTGCATTTCCATTTAAAACACTCTTAAAATGCTGTGTGCTCTCATCCTTTGCCACAGTTCTACTAATAAGATTACAGCTACAATTATCCCCATTTAAATCAGCCTTGAAGTCAGATACTGCATTCTGTTTTCCAGTAGTCATAACCTTTTCCTTAATTACAAGGCTTGACTCCTCTAGAAGCGTAGCTGTAGTCTTTCTCAACGTATCATCAATTCCTGAAATCTGTGTCATTTCCATTTCCATTGATGCACCTTCATCAAGAAATACAATCGTTTCAGGATTCATCACTCTTTTTTCTCTGCCTTCACCTTCACCGTAATGCTTTTCAACATATCTGACTTTGGCATTTTTACCTACGTGAAATGAATGGATTCCGGAATGTTCACTGTCCTGACCACCACAGCTATGAATTCCACAACCTGCAATAATAGTAACATCGCAGTCTTCACCAATTATAAAATCATTATACACTAACTCCTTAAGTCCTGCCTGAGACAGTACTACCGGAATATGTACGCTTTCATTTTTCGTGCCTGGCTTTATTATTATATCTATTCCCGGTTTATCCTCTTTTGGCACAATATCAATATTAGCAGTAGAATTTCTCCCTGCACTCTGTCCATTTGCTCTTATGTTATATGCTCCAACAGGAAGTGCATCAAGCTCTGCAACTTCCTTAAGCAGACTCTTCTGAATCTCGTCCATATTAACTCCTAATTAACATTAATCTTCCATTTTATCTGTAAGTACTTTACATGCTGATGATGGCTCAGCTAAAAGTGTTGGTAAAATACTGTCTTTGTCTTCGTATCTGTCTACTGTACCATTCTTCAAATATATAATTTTGTCAGCAATATTAAGAATTCTCTCCTGATGACTGATTATAATAATATTACCATTTGTTTTTTCATTCATTTTTTCAAAAACACGAATAAGATTCTGGAAACTCCATAAATCGATTCCTGCCTCTGGTTCATCAAATATATTAAGCTCAGTATTTCTTGCTAAGAGTGTGGCTATTTCTATTCTCTTCATTTCACCACCAGATAAACTCTGATCGAGATCTCTGTCAATATAATCTCTAGCACATAGTCCTACTTCTGACAGCAAGTTGCAGCATTCGTTTATATTCTTTTCTCCGCCTGATGCAATGCTCAAAATATCCTTAACCTTAAGTCCTTTAAATCTTACTGGCTGCTGAAAAGCAAAGCTTATACCTAACTTGGCCCTTTCTGAAATAGACATATTTGTAATGTCTTTACCATTAAATAATATTTGTCCGTCTGTCGGCTGATAGATTCCAGCAATTATTTTTGCAAGCGTTGACTTACCGCTTCCATTTGGGCCTGTAATAGCAACAAATCTATCTTCGATTTTGAGATTTACAGACTTTAAAATTTCTTTTCCTTCTTCAGTTCTGAAGCCTATGTTAATAAGCTCTAACATAATTTACCTCTCATATATATAACTATAAATACAATATTTGTACTATATATTGCGTATTATACACAAATCACCAAATTAAATTATATAACAAAACAGCCTGGCTCGCAATTGAACCAGACTGTCATGTGATTTGTTATTATTTAGTTAAATAAATTCCCGTTATTTTGTTTGAAGCACAGTAATAGGATATTCTATACTGTCTACTCTTATACTTTCTACAGCCTTGTCATGAGCGTATATATCTTCTCCAACATAAGAAAGCTTTGGAGGTTCCTGCCCCTTCTCTAGTTTTTCAATAATTCCTTTTACTCGAGGACCATGAAGAGGATTACACTCTGCAATACATGAAATTTTATTATCTATCACATACTGGCGTGCATCTTCATTAATACCGTCAAATGAAAGAACCATTATTTCTCCAGCTCTTATATTAGGACCCGCAACTTTTCCTGCCTCTTCAATAGCTTCTATCGCTCCAAGTGCCTCATTATCATTTTCGCAGTACACGACATTGATATCATCATACTTTCTAAGAAGCGTCTTCATTACTTCTCGTCCCTTTGTCTGAGTAAAATCTGCTGGAACATATTCAAGTACTTTCCATCCAAATTTTCTGGCAGATTCAGAAAGTCCTCTCGTACGACCAATCTGTGCTGTGGCTCCAATATTACCTTGTAGATCAACTATTCTTAAATCAGAACCTCTAATTCCTTTTTTCTTACAATAGTCATTAAGCCACTGGCACATTTTCATACCTTCTAGCTTAAAATCTGATCCTATCCAGCACTCATACAAACTATCATCCTTTACATCAACCATTCGGTCCACTATTATTACAGGAATATTTGCGTCTTTTGCTTCCCTTAGTACTGTATCCCACCCTGTTTCTGTAACAGGAGCTAATACAATATAGTCAACTTCCTGCTGAATAAACTTTCTAATGGCCATTATCTGATTTGCCTGCTTTTGTTGACCATCTTCAAATATAAGTCTATATCCATTTTCTTCTGTAAAGGTTGTTTTCATAGATTGGGTATTAGAACTTCTCCAGTCTGATTCTGCCCCAAGTTGTGAAAAACCAATAACAGTCAGATCCCCCTTCTCAGGAGAATCTGACTGTGTCATTTCTTGTGTTGTAACACTCTTTGATGTGCAACCACAGAGTGATAATACCATTATTAAACTAATAAATAGCTTATAGATTTTCATTAATAGTTGATCCTGACTTAAGCGTTCTTCTTCTTAAGTGTCATAACCACTGACTGGATTACAAGGAATAAGCAAAGCATTGCTGCTATTGTAATTCCTGTCCACCAAGCCTGGTCAAGACCTGCTGATGATACGATATTCTGGATTGTACTTAATGACATAACACCGAATAATGTACCAATGATATTACCAACACCACCTGTAAGCATTGTGCCACCGATGATTGAAGATGCAATAGCGTTCATTTCCATTCCCATAGCATGTGATGGAGAACCTGAACCTACGTGCATGAAATATACGAATCCACCTACACCTGCAAGTGTTGAACAGATAATGTGTGACATAAACTTAGTAAACTTAACATTGATACCAAGCATAAGAGCACTCTGCTTATTTCCACCTACTGCATAGAATCTACGTCCGAACTTTGTCCATCTTAACATTACGAAAAGGATAACTACTACAAGTAATGCTACTACAACACCAATTTCGATGTAAGCTGGCACGAATACACCCTTTTTATTAAGAGAACCAAGTCCTGGAATATTAATACGTGTATCTTTTAACTTTACAAAGCCTTCATGTGCAACATTGAAAGGCTGGTTATTAACGATTGTTGTCATACCTCTTGCAAAGAACATTCCCGCCAAGGATACAATAAATGGCTGAATATCAAGGTATGCTACAAGATAACCCTGAACAAGACCAAATAAAAGTCCAATAAATATAGCAAGAAGAATTGCCTGTGGAATAGATCCACCCTTCTGATCAAGAAGTACTGCACAGCTCATTGATACAAGTGCAACCACACCACCAACTGAAATATCAATACCGCCAGTAATCATTACTAAACTCATACCACACGCTGTAATAATCAGTGCTGCATTTGTGTTAAGTACATTGAAGAATGTCTGTGGCTTTAAAAATCCTTTTTTAAGGAAAATCATTGCCCCGATATACATTAGGAAGAAGATTACAATAGTAATTGTCAGAAGAAGGTTTGTATCTGACATTGTTCTAAGCGAGAAGCCGGCTTTCTTTTTGTTTTCCATATTAAGCCACCTCCTTCTTAGCTGATTTACCCTTTAAGTTATTAAATGTCTTTGTCATCCATTCTCTAACAGTAGGAGCTGAGAATACTACAAGGAGTATTACTACTACAGCCTTATATGCTGGAAGAGCATCAGCTGAAACTTTATATTTGTAAAGTGTTGTTGTAAGGAACTGAATTATGTAAGCGCCAAGAATTGATGCATACATATTGAACTTACCACCTGAAAGTGCGTTACCACCAAGAGCAACAGCAAGGATAGCATCCATTTCAATATCCTTAGCAATAACTGAGTAGTTAATTGTTGAAATACGGCTTACCTTGATAAGACCAACAACTGCTACACAAAGACCTAAAATAACAAATGTTAAAAGCTTTATTGCCTGTGGATTAAGACCATTAAGCTTTGATGAGCTCTCATTAATACCAACAGACTGTGTATAAAGGCCAAGTGTTGTAAACTTAAGTATCAATGTAATAACAATCACACAAGCAATTGCTATAAAGAATGGTGTTGGCATTGGAATGCCAGGTATGAATCCACCGAAACGTCCGAAACTTGGATCATTTACGATAGGAAGTTCATTGTTGTTAATCCATGCAGCTATTGAACGTCCAGCTGTATAGAGAATAAGTGTAGCAACCATAGGCTGAATCTTGAAGTATGCTACCAAAACACCATTAAATGCACCAAATAACATTGCAACTACACATGCTACAAGGAATGCTACGATAACTGGAGCCTGCATTTCCTTGTTATCACCTCTACCACAGAGAATACGAAGCATTACAGAACCAGCAATAGCAACGTTAGCACCAACTGAGATATCCTGTCCACCTGAAGCTGCTGTTACAAGAGTCATACCAATTGCAAGTATTGCAAGCTCTGAACCATTATCAAGAATTGTTATTAATGCACCTGATAATACAGGATTTCCTAAACTGTTCTGTCCAAGTGTAATCTTAAAGAAACTTGGATCCATAATCAGATTGAATAATACAAGCAGAACTAATGCTGCAAGAGGTATAATCAACTGATTTCTGAAGATTTTTGAAAGGTTAAGTGATTTTCCCTTACTCATCTAATCCACCTCCTGCGATAGTATTCATAATCATCTGCTGATTAAGTTCGTCACCTGATAACTCTCCTACAACTTTTCTATCTCTCATTACGATAAGTCTAGAACATGTACGGAGCATTTCATCTGTCTCAGATGAAATGAATGTTACACTCATACCTTCTGAAGCTAATTTAAGTACGAGCTTCTGAATATCAATTTTTGTTCCTACGTCGATACCTCTTGTAGGCTCGTCTAAGATAAGATACTTAGGATCTGTTAAAAGCCATCTTGCTACGATACATTTCTGCTGGTTACCACCAGAAAGTGACTTAATTGGTGTGTCAGCTGAAGCTGTCTTAATACCAAGAAGCTTAATGTACTCGTCTGCAAACTTATAAGCTTCTGCCTTTGAGAAAGGCTTGAAGAATCCCTTTAATACCTGAAGGGCAATAACGATGTTGTCTCTAACTGAAAGATCACCAATAATACCATCGACTTTTCTATCCTCAGGAAGATATGCGATACCATTTTTCATTGCATCGATAGGCTTCTGGATTTTAACATCCTTACCATCCATCTTAACTGTTCCCTGAGTAACTTTATCAGCACCAAAGATTGCACGTACACACTCTGATCTACCAGAACCAAGGAGACCTGTGAACCCGTTAACTTCACCTTTTTCAATGTGGAAATCAAATGGCTTGATTCCTTCTGTTGAACAAAGTCCTTCGGCCTCAAATACTGAAGATATTCCTTCTTCTTTCTTATATGTTGATGCTTCTGACTTAATATCAGACATATCATCGAGTTCCTTACCAAGCATCTTAGATACAAGCTGAACTCTAGGAAGTGTCTCAATTTCGTACTCACCAACAAGCTGTCCATCACGAAGTACTGTGATCTTGTCACAAATTTCATATACCTGATCAAGGAAGTGTGTTACAAAAATGATACCAACACCCTTTTCCTTAAGATCTCTCATAAGCTTGAAGAGCTTTGCAACTTCTGATTCATCAAGTGATGAAGTAGGCTCATCAAGAATAAGAACTTTACAATCCATATCAACCGCTCTTGCGATTGCTACCATCTGCTGAATAGCAATTGAGCATGATCCAAGCTGCTGAGTTGACTTAGCAGGAATACCAAGAGAAGTAAGAATAGCGTCTGCATCGGCGTTCATCTTCTTCCAGTTCTGTACAGCACCTGCTGTTCTACCAATATACATATTCTCGGCTACAGTAAGGTTTGGACATAATGTAATTTCCTGATAAACTGTACTAATACCGTTTTTCTGTGCTTCCTGTGGGGACTTAATTGAAACAGGTCCCTCATGACCCTCTATAAAAATATCACCCTGGTCTTTCTCATATACGCCTGTAAGACATTTGATGAGTGTTGACTTACCAGCACCATTTTCTCCCATAAGTGCGTGAACTTCACCTTTACATAGTGTAAAGTCTACGCCCTGAAGTGCCTTAACGCCTGGGAAATATTTACAGACGCCCCTCACTTCCAATACAGCGTTTTCTTTCATCTGTTTTATCTCCTATTATTATTGTTGCTTTATTCTTATGAAAAATTTCCTGCATTTTTTCATAAAAATCGCGACGCAACGTGTGTCATATTTGATATCGCTGCGCCGCGGTATTTATTACATAGTAATTGTTGTAATATTTGAATTAGATTCCGTAGTTATCTACATCTTCCTGTGTGATTGTTGTAGCATCGAATCCCTTTTCATCCATAACGATTGTCTTCTCAGCTGGAGCACCATTCTTGATTACATCGCTGATGTATGAAGACTGGAATGGGT
>JAUNIR010000216.1 GCA_030523345.1 Lachnospiraceae bacterium | reverse complement strand
CTGCATATGTATGTCCACAATTCAGAGGCGAGATAGGAAAATGTGCGCTAAATTTTATTAGGAGCTATTCTCAAAATAACTTTTTGGCGAAAGGGACAATCTATTTTTATGAAAAAACGCTTTATCGTTTTTCTGAGTTTCTTATCTCACGGAATTGTACATTTAAGAATATAAGCAGGGAAGATATAATAGCTTACCTCTCAACAAGTACAAATCAAGATCGAAAAGCTATTGGTACCATAAAGATTTTTCTGAATTATATCTTTGAAAATAAGATTGTGTCCCAGGATTATTCGCATCTTCTGGTAGGATTTAAGGATGCCGTAAAAGAGGTTATTCCATCATTCCACACAGTTGAGGAAATAAAGAAACTCGAATCTTCTGTTAGTAGAGCGACCCCAAAAGGTAAAAGGGATTATGCGATGATATTATTAGCTTCAAGATTAGGGTTACGAATATCGGATATTCAGTCACTTAGGTTTTGTAATATAGATTGGGACAATAATACCCTCAAAGTGCATCAAGTAAAGACCAGCAAATATGTTGAACTACCTTTGTTATCAGAAGTAGGAGACGCTATAATTGATTACATATTAAATGCGCGTCCTAATGTTGAGGATGATTTTGTATTTTTGACTTTAAAACCTCCATTTCGGCACCTTAATGGTAATTCGTTAAGTCCTGCAATTACTAAATATATGCTTGCTGCTGGTATTGATGTTAGTAAACGACATCATGGTCCTCACGCATTACGCCATAGCCTTGCCAGTAATCTTCTTCAGAATGAAACACCTGTATGTGTAATTACATCTACGTTGGGTCAAGCATCTACGCAATCAACTATGCACTATTTGGACATAGACATAAGAGCGCTCATTAATTGTTCATTAGAAGTACCTGCTATAACAACTAAATTCTACAAAGAAAATGGGTCAGCATTCTATAAATAATTCCAAAGGAAAGTTCCATAGTTCACTTTCCACATATATGATTTCATTCATAAGAGAAAGGAATCTTTATACAAGTAAAGATGAGTGTGTTGAGTTACAATACACTATGGGGCAACTTGATAGATATTTGGTCAGTATTGGATATACAAAGAAATATCTTAACCAAGAATCAATAAAAGGATGGTTGGGTAGTTTTAGTGGTATCAAGGATATAACCTTATATCGCAAATACATAATTGTTGCAAAATTTGCGAGGTATTTATGTGAAATGGGTATGGATTCTTACATAATAAGAGCTCCACGAAAATTACGTCATTGTGATTTCGTTCCTCATATCTTTACCCACGAAGAAATTCAGATGTTGTTTAATACAGCAGATTCACTACGACAGAGATCCACACAGTCCAAGAGTTTTATTTTAATCATGCCAGCATTGTTACGTCTTCTATATAGTACAGGGATAAGAATAGGAGAAGCACTTAACATTAAAAATGAAGACATAGACTTTGATAGAAAGGTGATTGTTATAAATAAATCAAAAAACGGAAAACAACGTTATGCTCCAATAAATGATTCTCTTGAATTCATATTACGTGAGTACTTAGCATGGCGTACCAAGATCAAGAAATGCCAATTAGACAAACCTAATGCACATTTTTTTGTTAATTTCTTAGGAAACAATCCATGCCTACGAGCAGTTCAAACGTGGTTCAAGAAAATATTGGACCAATCAAACATTGTGATAAAAGGAGATCCTGATACATATCGTCTTCATGCAATTCGACATACTGCATGTGTTCATGCCATGATGAAGTTGTCAAAAGGAGGTATGAACGTATATGCTTATTTACCCGTGTTAGCTACGTTCATGGGGCATAAGCATATAAATGATACAGAGTACTACCTTAGATTGACATTAGAAATGTATCCAGAAATTCTGAAGATAGACAAACATTTAACTCCTGACATTCTCAATAAATTATCAAAATATTCTAACATGAATTATGAGTATGAATAAAGGACTATATAAAAACTTCGGAAAAGCATTACAAAGTTTTTTTGAAGATTATCTCTTAAAAGAGTGTGGTGCAAGTC
>JAUNIR010000006.1 GCA_030523345.1 Lachnospiraceae bacterium | reverse complement strand
CCTACTTAAGTATCTCCCTAAGTATACTATCTGTCTCGATTACCTGCTTCGCAGCATTTCTATACACTTCTTCATGAAGATATGTATGTCTGAAAGGCTTAATCGAAGGAGCTGTATCAATAGCTGCCTTGTATTCTTCTTTACTAAGTCCTAGTGTCTTACAATAATCAAAAAATCCAGTGTCAGTAAACACCTGTCTGATTCTCTCAACTCTGTGCTGCTGCACTAAAGCCATAATATATGTGGCAATTCCCACCTGAACACCGTGAAGCTGTGGACATGGCGAATTCTTATCAAGAGCATGGCTTATTAAATGCTCAGAGCCACTTGTAGGTGCGCTAGATCCCGCAATTTCATTTGCAAGTCCACTTAATGTAAGTCCATTAACAAGCTCTCTTATAAATAATGGCTTCTCTGTCTTGTCAAATGGGAGTCTTACAAACGAATTAACAGCATTCTTAGCAATCATGACTGCTGTATCATTGATAATTGAGTAGCCGCAAGCCGCTTCAAACTGCCAATCGTATATAGCAGTAATCTTAGCCACTAGATCACCAACACCTGATAATATGAATTTGTTAGGAGCACTAAGAATTGCAGCCGTATCTACAATAATGGCATCTGCAAGCTCCGCTGGCACACTAAGCCTTCTCTCATTTACTATTAATGATGCTGTAGAACTACAGAATCCATCACTTGAAGCAGATGTAGGAACACTTACAAAAGGAAGTTTTTTTAGGTAACACATATACTTAACTGCATCTATTACCTTTCCTCCTCCTATGCCAACAACCGCCTGAGTATTATTTGGAAGTGAAAAAGCCATATCCATTAAATCTTCAATCTTAACAGTGTCAAGCTCTTCATAATGCAAAACTTCAATACCCGCTTTCTCCATACCAGAAAAAACTTTTTCACCAAACAAATCTACTAAACCATTGCCAAAATATAAAACAACCTTTTCAAGTTCGCATTCTGCGAAATAGTCGCCCATTTTCTCGAGAGTATTCTCACCTACTTTTAAAAATGTTGGTATACCGATTTCTGTTCTTAACATCTTTTTGCTCCTTATACTTTTCTATTTCTTACAATCTTTTTTCTTATGGTCTCGTTACTTTAAGTTATCCTTCTATTCTTACGGCCTTTTTCTTCTTTACTACCTTTTATTTATAAAGTCCTTTTATCTATAGATCTTTCTCTTATTCTTTAATATAGAAAAGGCAGCGAATTTCACTGCCTTTTAATCTAATCAAGCCGTCCAAAGCACTCTGCCAAGCACGCTCTAACTACAATACCTTACTTAAGAAGTCTTTTGTTCTGTCTTCCTTAGGATTAAGAATTACCTCTTCAGGTGTTCCCTCTTCGATAATGTATCCACCTTCCATAAATATGACTCTGTCTGCAACTTCTCTTGCAAATCCGATTTCATGAGTAACAACAACCATTGTCATTCCGTCCTTAGCAAGCTGTTTCATAACTGCAAGAACTTCACCTACCATTTCTGGATCGAGAGCTGATGTAGGCTCGTCGAAAAGAAGGATGTCTGGATTCATTGCAAGGGCTCTTGCGATAGCAACTCTCTGCTTCTGTCCGCCTGAAAGCTGTGCTGGGAAAGCATTTACCTTGTCCTGAAGTCCAACTCTCTCAAGAAGCTTTACTGCCTTTTCCTTTGCCTCTTCCTTTTTAGCCTTCTTTGTCTCAACAGGTGCTAATGTCATATTGCCCATAACGTCGAGATTATTGAAAAGATTAAAGTGCTGGAATACCATTCCTACATTTTCTCTAACCTTATTAATATCAGTCTTCTTATCACAGATATTAAATCCATTAACATTTACTTCACCAGATGTAATATCCTCTAATCTGTTAAGACATCTTAAAAATGTAGATTTTCCAGATCCTGATGGCCCAAGTACGACTACTACTTCACCCTCATAAATATCTGTATTAATGTCTTTAAGTACCTCAAGAGATCCAAAACTCTTCTTAAGGTGAGAAACATGAATTTTAACTTTCTTATTCTCTTCCACGGTTAAGTCTCCTCTCAAGTGCTTTTGCAGTACGTGATAAGATTGTAATTACTATCAAGTACATAATACCTACGATAATCCATGTCTGGAATGACATGAATGTATTTGCTACAACATTCTTAGCTGTGTTAACAAGTTCTGGGAATCCAATAACTGAAAGGATTGATGTATCCTTAAGTGTAATGATGAACTGGTTAATAATACTTGGAATCATTGTTCTAATAGCCTGTGGGAGAACAACCTTCTGCATTGCTTTCCAATATGGAAGACCAAGGCTTCTTGCAGCTTCCATCTGGCCCTTATCTACTGACTGAATACCGGCACGAATAATTTCCGCCATATATGCACCACAGTTAAGAGCAAGACAGATTGTACCGGCCTGTAAAGCTGTCAGGTTCATTCCACCTATGCCTAAAATCGTATTCCACATATAAGGAACACCGAAGTATATGAAATATGCAAGAACTATCATTGGGACACCACGAATGACGTCAACAAAGATAGTTGCTATTATATTGCAAGCTCTGTTTTTAATTACACTTAATAGACCAAATATAAGACCTAAAATACATGCGAATATCAGACCACATAATGCTAAAAGAAGGGTCTGTCCCATAGCCTTTAATAAAAGTCCACCGTATGCTGTAATGATACGTACCATTTTAAAAGCTCCTTTCGAAAATCATTAACCCTTGTATTATAATAGAAAAAGCTTGAAATATCAACGAATTCAATGCTTTCACAACTTATAAAAAAGGCGTATGGACAATGCCCATACGCCTATAATAAATACAAATTATCCTAAATAAGTATTAGCTTATTATTTCAAATAAGTATTAATCAATTATCCAAGATACTTAGCAAGGATTTCGTCATACTTACCGTTTGACTTGATGTTCTTAAGACCTGCATTGAAGAGGTCGATTAACTCCTGCTTGTCAGCTGAGAATACTGCAAAACCATATGGTGAACCAGCATTCTGTGAATCGTCAAGAACCTTAAGTGCAAGATCACCTTCCTGGATTGAAGCCTTCATGATAGGTGTATCCTCGAAGCAAGCTACAACCTGGCCACCAAGAACTGCCTGGTACATTGTAGGTGAATCCTCGTAATATGTGATATCAAATCCGTTCTCATCCTTTAAGCTTTCAGCGTAAGCTGCACCCTGAGTACCTGTCTTAACACCAACTGTCTTACCCTTAAGATCAGCAAATGTAGCGATATCTGAGTCAGCTGCAACTGTCATACACTGTGTTGCATCATAGTAACCATCTGAGAAAATCCAACCTGATTCTTTTCTCTCATCTGTGATTGAAGCACCAGCGATCATACCGTCTGCCTGACCAGCCTGACAAGCTGCGATAGCTGAATCCCAACCAAGGCTCTGAAGATCATATGTGAATCCCTGATCCTCTGCGATAGCTGCAAGAATGTCTACGTCGATACCAACGAATGCACCGCTTTCATCTGTGTACTCAAATGGCTTGAATACTGTATCTGTTGCGATAACAAAACTCTTTGCACCAGCTGTTTCTGCTGCTGCTTCTGTCTGAGCAGGTGCTGCCTCTGCTGCTGGAGCTGCTGCTTCCTTAGCGCCACATCCAACGAGCATTGAAAGTGCCATTACACCTACAAGTGCTACTGAAACTAATTTTTTCATAATTTTTTCCTCTCTTTCTTTATATGTTAATACTTATACATTTTCAGCTGTATTAAGTATTAATTCCACTGCCTTATCAAATCCGAACTTACCTGTATTAATTGACAAATCATAATTGTGAATATCGCCATAAGCTCTACCTGTAAGCTTTGAACAGTAATTCTTTCTAGCCTTGTCAGCCTGATTCATCTTGCTTTCGATTTCCGACTCACTGTCATCCATCAAAGTCTTAAGATGCTGCACTCTCCACTGCTTATCTGCGTACACAAATACTCTAAGTAAGTGATCGAACTCTCTTAAAATGTAGTCTGCGTTTCTTCCAACAATTACGCAGCTCTCTTTGTCTGCCAAATGTCTAATTGCCTTAACCTGGGCATCCCAGATCTTCTCATCAATTGGTCTTGAATAATAATCAAAAAGACTCTGTGTAAATCCAACATTTATGTGAGTCTTTTCCTCAAACTTCATTATTTCCTCAGGCGTAAGATCTGTTGTCTCCTGTGCTGTCTTTAAAATTATATCTCTATCGTAAAAGGCAATTCCAAGCTTTGATGCTACTTCCCTGCCGATTGATCTACCGCCTGCTCCAAACTCTCTGCTTATAGTAATTATTTTTCTCATAACTACGTACCCCCTTAGCATAGAATCTTTATAATCAAAAAGCGTCTCACCGACAAGATGAAACGCCTTTGTTTCATGTGCTATTTTACCACACTTTTCTTATAATTTAAAGTCCTCTGTCTTTTTTGTAATTACAAGTATCGCTAATAATACAAGGGCCGCCCCAACTAAATCCATTGGTGCAAAAGAAGTTTTTAACCATACAGCCGCAACTACAAGTGCCACAACTGGCTCGACACAGGCTATTAGCGACGTCTTTACTGGACCAATAAGCTTTATAGATGTGAGGATCAAGTAATATGCCATAATCGTTCCGAATATTACTATTCCTGTAAAAAACAAGGCTACCTCACCGTCAACTTTAACTGCCATAGAAAAAGGCCTCATAGCTGCGCAAAGCATTATTCCGCCTAAGAACATTCCCCAACCAAGTACTGGGAGAACTGTATATTTACTTATCATTTCTGCTGGCTGGACTGAATAACAGACAAATCCAATCGCTGCAAATACACCCCAGAATATAGCCTCAGGTCTTAATGCAAGCTCTCCTATTTTGCCATGGGTCGCCATAATAAATACACCTGCCATGGAAAGTATAATGGCTATAGTTTCATTTTTCCTAGGCCATCTTGGCGTCGACACACACACATACACAAGGAGCATAATCTGTCCCATGTACTGTAGAATCGTGCCTGTTCCTGCATTTGAATATTGAACTGCTGTAAAATATCCATACTGCGACAAAGCCATGCCAAACAGCGCAAATATAAGCATTTTTAATATGTTTTTCTTATCTTCATAGACGACAAATACATTCTTTTTCTGCACTGTCAGAAGTATAAGAATCAATAGCCCTGAAACTAGAAGTCGTATTGGAACAAGCCATGAACTAGTAACACCCTTATAAGTGAACATATACTGTCCAAAGCATCCTGAAAATCCCCAGAATGTTCCTCCAAGAGTCGCCGCAATTATTCCAAGAGCCGTTGTATTCAATTTTTTCATAATATTTACTCACTCAAAGCGTGCAATTACACGCTTATTAAATTACACAACTTATAAAATTATAATAAATGTGCTCTTAATTCTTCTGAAGATAGATCTGAAAGATATGCAGGTGCAATATCAAATACTGTCTTACAACCTGTACTTCCCTCTTTGTTAAGTCTGTATACAGCTCTTGCATAAGCAGCGATAACTGAGCCTGTAAATTCAGGGTTAGAATCAAGTGTTAACTTATACTCAATTACATGAGTGTTCTCATCATTCATACCTGTCTTTCCTGTACGGATTACATTTCCGCCATGTGGAAGACCTGCATGATTCTTCTTCATTTCCTCTTCTGTTATAAAATGAACTGTTGTGTCGTAATCTGCAAAGTAGTTAGGCATTGTCTTGATTTCGTTCTCAATGCGAGCAAGGTCTGCACCTTCCTCAGCTACTACAAAACACTCTCTTGTATGCTTTTCTCTTGTTGTAAGCTCCGGATTCTTACCCTCTCTTACACTTTCAAGTGCTGATTCTACTGGACATGTGTACTGTCTGCAATCCTTAACACCATCAATACGACGAACAGCATCTGAATGTCCCTGGCTTACTCCCTTACCCCAAAATGTATAATCCTTACCATCTGGAAGAATGCAATTCGCATATAATCTATTAAGTGAAAACATACCTGGATCCCATCCACATGAGATTACACATGTTTTACCTGCTGCCTTTGCATTCTTATCAACAGCTGCAAAATGCTCTGGAATTTTAGCGTGTGTATCAAAACTATCAACTACGTTATAAAGTGCAGCATACTTAGGTGTCTGTTCTGGAAGATCTGTTGCTGATCCACCGCAAAGGATTAAAACATCAATTTCATCCTTCATATTCTGAAGCTCGTCTTCCTTTAATACCTTTACGCCTTCTGTTGCAACCTTAACTGTAGCTGGATCTCTTCTTGTAAATACCGCAGTAAGCTCCATATCTTTATTTTTCTTTACTGCACATTCAACACCTTTTCCAAGGTTTCCATACCCAAAAATACCGATGCGAATCATTTTTGTTTCTCCTTTTTATTGTAATATTTTTACTGCTTTAAATCACCAAAGTGCATTTTACACCCGTTCTATTTCATATACAAGGCTTTAAATGTCGCTGTTATTAGTAACCAACCCGACATTTCTCCTGTTACAACACTGCAATTACAATTCCTGCAATAATTACAGTGGCACAGACAAATTTGTGAAGCATATTTTTTTCATGATATATAAGCTTTCCAGCTGCAATCGTTATAAGACACCCCGACTGCTTGATTAGTGTCATAATCGTAATTTTGCTGGCAGGATTGGCATTAGCCACAAATAGCGACTTATCAGCAATTACAAATAGAATCGCTAATATCCAAATCCAGTAATTTTTAACAGATGACTTAATATTTATCTCACTACGGTCAATGATCAGGTACGTAAGATACAGTAGTGTCAAGAATAACATATAGTAAAACTGCAGCTGTGAAGGCGTTACAAACTTAGTAAGCACCTTATCAAGAAATCCAGAAACCGCATTCAGCACACAGGATAAGAGAGCCAGCACAACTACAAGAGGCTTTACATTTTCATCCTCGTCACTTTTTCTTTTCTTTAGAAAAACAAGTCCGAGTACAACACACACAAGCCCTATAATCTGATTCCTTGTAACAGCTTCCTTAAGGACAAAAATGCCAAGGAGTGTTGCAAATAATACCCTTGATAAATCCAGTATTCCGTAAAGACTTATAGGCAATGACTTGATTGCACGAAAGCTTAAAATCCAGGCAATGAAGATTACAAAAGATTTGATAAAAATCGCCGGAAGATATTTTGTATCGATTGACGCAATATCATTAGATGCTGGAATGCAAATTAAAAATGCAAATAAAGTGTAGAAGAATAAAACTTCTACAACACTACTCTTCTTAAGCGATTCTTTTTTTACAATTTCTCTTGCTCCCTTTAAAAGGCCATATACAAGAGTCAGAAATATCCAACTACTACTCACTGTAATACAAGTCTTCTTTCTTAAAACTCAATAATTTATCCCTATCAATAAGTGCCACTTTATTAGCCTCTGCCAGGTTCAGCGCATTAATCGTAAAATAGGAATTCGTAATTACAACGGCTGAGTCTGCCTCGTAATATTCCATCGCGCCAACAACTTCCTGCACCGCTTTTGTACCTACATTTGCCTCGTACCGCTTTGCTTGGACTACAATCGTTTCATCTTTGTTAAAGCAAAAAAGATCCGCACCATAATCACCAGAGGTCGGCGTCATCTCAACCTTATATCCAAATTTCATTAGTTTCAATTTAAGATAATACTCAAATTCCTCGCCTTCCATCTTATCGATTTTAGACAATGGCGAATGTAAATACCTAACATCTCCCATATACTTAAGAAGCCTGTTAATGGCAAACACAAGAACGCTGCTGATAAGAAAGCACGTCAAACATAGTTCCCTCAAATCAACAGCATCTCTATTAATTATATAAAAATAGCCATAAGCTGTAATAACACATGTAGTAATTATCACAAGCACCAAATATTCTATAATTTTTTTAATCAAGTCTCATTCCCTTACGTAGAAACCTTCGTACGGATTTCTTAAACCTATAGAGAACCCTTTGTAGAAAGAACTCCTTCGATTCGTGAATCCACTCTTGTAGCCTGGTCAAGCGCCTTCGCAAAAGCCTTAAATGTAGCCTCTGCAATGTGGTGGTTATTTGTACCATCAAGCTGCTTAATGTGTAAGTTCATTGCTGAAGCATATGATACTGAGTAGAAGAAATCCTTAACCATTTCTGTATCCATGTCTCCAACACTTGTCATTGTATACTGACAGTTGTATGCAAAGTAAGGTCTTCCAGACAAATCAATGGCACAAAGAACTAAAGCATCGTCCATTGGTAACATCATACTTCCATATCTTACAAGAGACTTCTTGTCACCAATAGCCTGCTTAATAGCCTCTCCGAGAACAATTCCTACATCCTCGATTGTATGGTGACAGTCAACATTAAGATCTCCCTTACATGTAAGCTCTAAATCAAATAATCCATGTCTTGTGAAACCATCTAGCATATGATCGAAAAATCCGATTCCTGTATCAATCTTGCTTACTCCTGTTCCATCAAGATTAAGAGTTAATTTAATGTCTGTTTCTTTTGTCTTTCTCTCTACTGT
The DNA here is from genome assembly GCA_030523345.1 of Lachnospiraceae bacterium. GTDB lineage: Bacteria > Bacillota > Clostridia > Lachnospirales > Lachnospiraceae > UBA2868. The sequence continues at coordinate 45,754 of JAUNIR010000006.1, read as the reverse complement.
TGCTACCCTCATTGCAAACTCCTTATATTATGTAAACCAATATTCCTAAATATCAGTAATCATCTATTGTTTCTATACATCATCGCTGCTCTTAGCTCTTAAGTTATCCGAGCTATGAGGTCCAGCACCCCAAACCTGCTTAGGATCAATTGTCTTAGATGCTGTATCAAGAGTCTGTCCCTCTTCAAGGCTCTCAAGCCATACACCATAAGGTGTTTCATAAGAATGGGCATTTGTTGATACACTCTTATGAAGGTTAACTGCTGCCGTCGACTTAGCTATAGGCTGTACAGTTCCAGCACCAGCAACACATCCTCCAGGACAAGCCATACCCTCTAATAGGTATCCATTATATAATCCAGCCTTAGCCTTTTGTAAAAGCTTTTTACACTCGCCTAAACCGTCAGCTGAAGCTGTCTTAATTTCCATATCAGGAGCCATTTCCTTAAGGCAATTTACAACAGCATTGGCAACTCCACCACTGACTGCAAATGCTCTACCATCTCCTGTACCACCATGCATGCAATCAACTTCTTCTAATGCATCAAAGTCGATTTCCTTTGCTCTTACCATACCGAGCACTTCTTCAAACGTTAATACAAAATCTACATCCGAACGAATCGTTCTACGGCTAGCTTCAAGCTTCTTAGCTGAACATGGTCCAATAAATGCTACTTTACATCCAGGGAACTGACGCTTAATAAGTCTTGCTGTAAGAACCATAGGTGTCAGCGCCATTGAGATGTTCTGCGCCTGATCTGGGAAAAGCTTTTTAGCCATTGCTGCCCATGCAGGACAACATGATGTAGCCATATATGGTAACTTCTCAGGTACCTCTTTAATAAAGTCCTTAGCCTCTTCTACTGCACAGAGGTCTGCACCAATTGCAACCTCAAATGAATCAGCAAATCCAAGCGCCTGGAATAATGATCTAATCTTACCTGGAATAACAGACTTACCAAACTGACCTGCAACTGCCGGAGCAATTACTGCATATACTGGTGTGTCTGTCTTCATAGCCTGAATACACTGGAAAATCTGTGCTTTATCTGCAATAGCTCCAAATGGACAGTTTGCAAGACACTGACCACAGGATACACATAAGTCCTGATTAATATCTGCTCTTCCATGCTCGTCTGAATGTATAGCATTCATACCACACGCCTTAGAACAAGGACGCTCCTGCTGAACTACTGCTGAGTAAGGACATACGTTAACACATGATCCACACTTAACACATTTTTCTTGATCTATATGAGCCTTACCATCTACGAATGAGATTGCGTTTTTAGGACAAACTTCCATACATGGATGGGCAAGACAACCCTGACACATATTTGTAACCTGAATTCTCTTTTCAGGACACTTGTGACAAGCAAATTTTATAATGTTAATAAGAGGTGGCTGATAGTATTTCTCAGGCTGAACAGCTTCCTCTGCCCCCTGAGATACTGGTGCCATTTCATCAGCATTTCTTGCAGGCAGTCCCATTGCAAGTCTCATACGCTCTCTTACAATAGCTCTCTCAACAAATACGCTGTCACGGTACACCGTTTCTTCACCAGGAATGATAATATATGGAACCTTCTCCATATATGCTAAATCCTTCTCGTCATTATACTCATATGAAAGTCGTGCTACTTCCGCATAAACTTTCTGTCGTATATCATTAATAGATGTGTATATTCCTCTGATATTTCCAGCCATTTTTCACCTCATACTTTAGATACTATAAACCAATGTATATTATACTACACTTGTTACTTTTGTGGTATACTTTTCAAGGTGTACTTAGGGAGGGAAATATGAACATTAATAAAACAATCGCAGACGAACTTAACATTAAAATTACTCAAGTAGATGCTGCCGTCAAATTAATAGACGAGGGCAACACTATACCTTTTATTTCACGATACAGAAAAGAGGCAACAGGTGCTCTTAACGATGAACAACTTCGTAACCTTTTTGAGCGCCTTACATATTTAAGAAATCTTTCAGAAAAGAAAGAATCAATTCTTGCAACAATCGATGAGCAGGGGCTACTAACAGAGGAATTAAAAGCTCAGATTGACGCTGCTATGACTATTGTTGTTCTTGAAGATCTTTACAGACCATATAGACCTAAGCGTCGTACAAAAGCTACAATCGCTAAAGAAAAGGGCTTAGAAGGTCTTGCCAACATTATATTACTTCAAATGACTAAAAAATCTCTTGAAGAAGAGGCAAACGCATATATCAACCCTGAAAAGGAAGTTAACACAGCCGATGAAGCTATTGCAGGAGCTAAGGATATCATCGCAGAAGGAATCAGTGACAATGCTGACTACCGTAGCTACATTAGAAAATACACTTTTGACAATGGTCTTATAGTATCTAAAGCCAAAGATGATTCAAAGGAGTCTGTGTACGAAATGTACTACGACTACTCAGAAGCCGTTAAGAAACTTCCAGGTCATAGAATTCTTGCCCTGAACAGAGGTGAGGCTGAAAAAGTACTTACAGTTAAGGTAACAGTTGACGAAGATCCACTTTTGAAATATTTAGAGTCACAAGTCATCGTTAATGATAATAAAAACACATCTGGTGCCCTTAAAGAGGCTATTTCCGATGCTTTCGACAGACTTATCTATCCTTCTATCGAGAGAGAAATTAGAAATGAACTTACAGAAAAGGCTGAAGACAGTGCCATAACTGTTTTTGGCAAAAATTTAGAGCAGCTTCTTTTACAGCCACCAGTAGCGGGACATGTTGTACTTGGCTGGGATCCTGCGTTCAGAACAGGGTGCAAATTAGCAGTTGTAGATGCTACAGGTAAAGTTCTTGATACTAAGGTCGTATATCCTACTGCCCCACAGAATAAGGTCGAGGAGGCAAAACGCGATGTTAAGGCTCTTATTAAAAAATACGGAATTACGCTTATTTCTGTAGGAAACGGTACTGCCTCAAGAGAATCAGAGGTTATAATAGCTGACATGCTAAAAGAGCTTGATACTCATGTAGAATATGTAATTGTTAATGAAGCCGGTGCTTCCGTATATTCAGCTAGTAAGCTTGCTACTGAGGAATTTCCTAATTTCGATGTAGGCCAGAGAAGTGCTGCATCAATAGCAAGACGTATCCAAGATCCACTAGCAGAGCTTGTTAAGATAGACCCTAAGTCCATCGGTGTTGGACAATACCAGCACGACATGAACCAGAAGAAATTGTCTGATGCTTTGTCAGGTGTCGTAGAGGACAGCGTTAATAAAGTTGGCGTAGATTTAAATACGGCAAGTGCTGCCCTGCTTGAATATATTTCAGGTATCAACAAAACACTTGCTAAGAATATTGTAGACTACCGAGAGACTAACGGTCGCTTCACAAACAGAAAGCAGCTTCTCAAGGTACCAAAGCTTGGACCTAAGGCTTACGAACAGTGCGCCGGATTTATGAGAATTCTTAATGGTGATAATCCTTTAGATGCTACAAGCGTGCACCCAGAAAGCTACGAAGTTACCGAGAAGCTTCTTGAAAAGCTTGGTTTCAGTGCATCTGATATTAAGACTGGTCTTAAAGTTTCAGATAAGATTAAAGATAAGAAAACCCTTGCTGCTGAACTAAGTGTAGGTGATCTTACCCTAACAGATATCATTAAGGAACTTGAAAAACCAGGAAGAGACCCTCGTGAAGACTCTCCAAAGCCAGTTCTTAGATCTGACGTTCTTTCAATGGAGGATTTAACAGAAGGTATGATTCTTAAAGGAACTGTTAGAAATGTAATAGACTTTGGTGTGTTCGTAGATATTGGCGTTCATCAGGATGGTCTTGTACATATATCACAGATTTGCGAGCGATACATCAAGCACCCTCTCGAAGCAGTATCTGTTGGCGATATCGTTGAAGTTAAAGTATTGTCAGTCGATATGAACAAAAAGAGAATCGCTCTTACAATGAAAATATAATTATAAAAACCGGCATGCTGCTCCAACCTACAATCATTAGATTAGTACAGTATGCCGGTTTTATTATAAATAAAAATATATATCTACCATCCAAATACAGCAGCTATGTAGTATATTCCATCAATGTCATATATGGATATTCCACACTGCGTATAATCTGGATTCATAAGCTGTTTTCTACTATCATTAACTGAGAACCATGCCTCCATGATGTCATTAACTGATCTGTAATCAATAGCAATACATTCACCCTGAACATAGTCATAAGCAACTGAATTAAATGGCAATCCATTAGGTCTGAAATGTCCAATGAAGTAAGTCTGTTCCTTACATCTCGAATCTGCACATGCAAGCAGTGATGTATTCTGTGCAAGAGGTCCTATACCATAGTCTTTACGTCTTGTGTTTATAGCCTTTAACAAATCTTTTGCAAGCTTAACCTGATAAATACCGTTTACCTCAACCTGGCAGTCATCGATTTCAAATAAATTAGGTGTTACCTCGTGTTCATGAGGATCTTTTTCATTTGATACTAACTCACCACTGCCGGTAGCTACTTTCTTAGGTACTTCGATTCTTGTTATTTCTACAGGGCTTCTATCCGCGATAGCCTTTTTAGCAGGCTCTTCTGATGGATTATCTTGATTATTTTCAGGGTTCTCTGATTCTGTGGCATCTCCCGATGGAGCATCCTCTCCATTATCATTTAATGCATTAGCAACTGCATTATCAAGAGCTGCATCATCAGATACATTACCACCATCACCAGTCTCTTCTGTATTATTGTCGGCCGCATCTTCTTTATTACAACCATACATTGATACAGACGCAAACGCTAATACAAGCAAGTATATTATTATTTTTTTCTTACTCAATTGTAACATCTATAGTACTCCCAAGTTCCCCATTAAGCTGCATATAATACAATGCAACTGTTGCGTGCATATACGGAAATACAAAAAGGTATAGCACGAAAAAGCTAAGTGACGCCAAAATATATAAAGGTATAAAGCTTATAATCAGCCACATATAGCTTGTTATTTTATTCTTCATAGCATGCATACTAATTTCTATGCACTGAATAACCCCCTTCTCAGGATCATCAATGTAAACAAACATCGCCATAGAAAAAAGGGCTATAACTATTATATCGGCAACATAACTGAATATCGTGAATGCAAAAAATATAATTTGATAAGTAATATTTGCATCTATATCCACGAAGTATGACATAAGGTTTGCTGGTGTGCTAGCAAGGAATAATATAAGCTCCTGAATTAGGTATATGAGAATTACTTTGTCAGGATTATGTCTTACTACATATAAAATATCTGAAAGCTTTGTTTCCTGGCCTCTTACGCTTTTAAGACACATATAATAAATAGCTACGGATAGTGTACTCATAAGAGCAGAAACTAACACTAATACACCTTCAGTTATTAGATAGAATGAAAAGGAGTTCCTTGTAGATTCCATAAACATCTCAACTGATGCATATGATGTAAAAACACCCTTTGTAATTAAATTAAGTGTATATGAAAGAACAATAGCTATAATTACAAATCCGTAGATTCCACCATAGATTGCTGTTGCTCCCACTAATGTTCCAAAATTCCTTGTTATACGCTGACGCGCCATCATTTTAAGTTCTCTAGGTTTTCTCATTTATTCTCCCCAAGAAATATATTGAAAATAAAAAGTCGGGCAAGACAACCTTACCCGACGTAATCTCTAACTTATACAGCCAAATCAAGATTCATGCCTCTTAAAGCATCCCCCTGAATTGCCTTCCTATCCTTAGCATATGGATTAGTATCCGCATCTTTAGAATACTTTATTTTAGTCCTTGTCTTTCCACCTGCGACATATGACCTTCCACATTCCGGACATATTGCAGTTTTTAAAGAAACACTAGCCTGTAGAACCTTACCGTTATCTGTAGATGCCTTTTTATAAGCATTAGATACATGCTCCTGTTCATGACCTCTTACTGCTGAAGCCGATGCCTCTGGAGAAATGTGAGCTGCTGACTTAAATGATACCATTTCATCAGAACCGTCCTGGTACTTACGATTCTTACATGTCTCACATTCGGAAGGTGCCGATGTTCTTCCGGCTGCCTTTACGTCGGATTCCCCAGGGTTCAGTACTGGCTTCTTAACATCTTCTGTCTGGCCAACACTACCTACACCTGAGATTCCACCTATGTAGTTTTGATATGATGAAAAACCAACTGGAGATATCGTCATAACAAATCCTCAAATACAATAAATAGTTATGTAAATAATATCACCAAATTTTTAGTTTATCAAGATGTCTTAAATGGGCCTCTAAATTCCTCATCTGCCAGAGTTTTGAGGGCCGCATTAAGTTCCTTCATTGCCTCTTTATATTCCTTAATGCCGTTGCCATCGATTTCACCAATTCCAACAGCTTGTTCTACGTCAATATCTCCGTAATATGACAGTTCAGGGTCGTCGTCAGACACTATCACAATACTTGCAAAGAACTCCTGCAACAACGCAAGTCCACACAGTATAGTGCTTTCTACTTCCTTATGTGGCACAATTTCACCAGTAGGTAAAAACATCTCATTAGCACACAAATTAGGAAGTGAGGCTATCATTGCCACTCTGTCACCCTCTACGTTTCCAAGAAGGGAATCCATCCACTTGATTTTATCGATGGCCTTAACTATTGCCACATCCTGCTCAATAGTCACAAATCCCTTTTCTTCACGTTCTTTTCTATGCCTCTCAACCTTTTTCTTGTCATCATCGGTTTTCACACGCATAGTAGCAAGATAATATTTGTTTCCAGGAATCTTAGAGCACAAATCTTCTGCATATGGTATTTTTCCGCTATTTTTGCTTCCGTATACGACCTTAATCATAGTTAAGCGATTCCTCTTCTTCCGTACCTAAGTTATTATACATACTCATAACCATATCAAGCATTGGCATGAGCATAACAGCGCCAACGCCTTCGCCCATAGCCATGTCTGCATTAATGACTGGATCTATCTCAAGTTCTTCAAATACTATTTCTGTTGCTGGCTCCTTACCAAAATGAGATCCTAGCATATAACTCTTACATCCTGGAATGATATTGTCTGCTGCAAGTGCAGCCGCTGCAGGAAGGATTCCATCTACAACAACAGGAATGTGATTAATAGCACCACCAATAAATATTCCAATAAGGCCTGCTATATCAAGACCGCCTAAGTTCATAACCATTTCTACTATACGGCCCGCATCCTGACCCATTCCATATGGGCTGTCATATCCTGAAAGACTTGAAAATCCTGCACTTCCATCATAACCATATATATGAAGACCTTCGAAAATTGCATCTAACTTTCTCTTATGAATTGCGTCAGATGCTCCAGCTCCTCTTCCTGCAAGAGCCTCTGGGTCTCCTTCAAGAATTGCGCATATTAAGGCAACTGCTGTTGTAGTATTACCAATACCCATATCACCTGTACAGATAAGGCCATAACCTTCACTCTTAAGCTTTGTTACAATGTCCATTCCAGTCTTAATAGCTTCTAAGACCTGTTCTTCTGTCATTGCTGGTTCTTTTACAAAGTTTTTTGTTCCCTTTGCAATTTTATTAACAATAAGATTCTTTCCCTCAATATCACCGTTAATGCCTATATCTACTGGCATAACTTTTACACCCGCAATATCAGCCATGTAGCATACAGAAGCCTCTCCGTCTGCCATTTTCTTACAGATAAGACCCGTCATATATCCGCCAACTTCTGTAACACCTTCTTCAAGAATTCCATTATCCGCACACATTACTACAAGTGCTTTTTCTTTAATATCCGGATGAATAGTGTCTTGCATACTACCGATTTTACATATAAGATCTTCAAACTTCCCAAGACCATCAACTGGCTTTGGAAGATTATCAATAATACGCTTTATCTGATAATATACTTCGTCCTTTGGTAATTCAATTTCTGTGCTAATAAGTTCCCTGCGAGTCATTTTTGTTCCTTCTTATGCGTTATTTTATTCGTTTTCCGACTACAACAAGTCGACCATTCTCTACATGGTAGGCACAAACCGAAAGCGTAATGAATTCATCACCATACTCCGCGGTTACACCTGTGTCATATAGCTGTAATTTCTTAATATTGTCATAAAAATAATCGAATTCTTCTTTGTTATATGCCTCAAAAAATTTGTAGTACTTAAAAACATCTGTCTGAGACTTTAAGTATACTTGTGATAAACATACGGCCATTATTTCGTATTCACGCTCTTCATATAAAGTTGTGAGTCGGATAATATTGTGTTTCTGCTCATACTCCTGCTGACGATACTTATCAAGATTACCAAACATAGCACCACTTTTCATGTTATGACCATGTATGATGAGGTTTGTTGATGGAAGTGTTCCGTCATCATAAGCATTTACTCTTGTTCCTGATCCTATGTCAGAATCATTATCTAATATAAGCGAACCATTAGCAGAATAGTTCTTCATGAAATCTCTGTCTAAGTAGAATTTCTCATCTTCCTTACACTGCATGAGGTTGTAATCAATGTTCGTGTCCTCAATTTTAAGCCATCCAATCACATCTGGATTCATCTCGTAGAGTTCACGCATACTAGAAAGCATTTCCGGAGAATCCATCGTCTGAACATGATTTCTTTTTCTAAGACCATATTCTCCCTCTGCTGTAGATGCGATTTCAGCTGCTTCTTCTGAATAATCGCTCTCATAGACAATCTCTTCCTGAGTTGTATCATCAAGGGATTCTTTAACCTGCTGAAGTTCCTTCATCTGATCATTATAATGGAACTGCATTCCTCCGAATCTATAGAGGCAAAGCGCTGATGAAAATATTGTTACTATGAAAAAACATACAAAAAGCAGTGGAGCAAATTCACCCTGCTCCACTGTATAATCTGAAATCTCTGCATGTGGCCCTAAAGTCCTGTAAAAAGGCTTACCGGGCAATGCCTGCTTTTTACCAGTTCTTAAGTGCGTATACTTATTTATCATTCTTAGAAGTTGCTGCTCTTAACTGAAGGTATAATGCATATGTTGTTCCCATAACTGCAAATACCATGAATATAATAAGCCAAATTGCTGAATTGCTTTCTGCTGTCTTAGGTACATCATCATAAAGCTCAGAATTATCATTAAGACCATTATTTCTGTTATTTAATGAATTTGAATTCTGACCATTCGCAGTTGTTGAATTTGTTGTTGATGTATCAGTCATAATCTCTATCTGAGTTGCACCCTCAATTGAGTAATCAGAATATGTATAATCTGTCTTACTAAGGTTATCTGTTTTACCATTAACAGAAATCTTCCAACCCTTAACTGTGTATCCAGAGTCAACATTTGCAGTTATAGACTTCTTCTGACCCTTAAGACCAAAGTATGCCTTCTCACTTACGTGATTTCCGTATACTCTTACACGGTAAACATTTACAGTATTTGTAACACCATTCACATCTTTATTTGCGTATGTTGTATCATCTGTGTTAGCTTTCTTACCTGATGGGATAACCTTGAACTTAATTTCTGTACTGTCCTTACTCTTATCGAAGATTTCTCCCTTATCTGCTGCCTTATCAACTAATGCTTCAACAGTCTTAGCATCAATTGTAAACTTATAGTTATAATCACCGTCTGATTCAAGCTTTAAGTCCTTAATGTCAGATCTATCAAATTCAACCTTCTCATCGCTACCTTTCATGAGAATAAGCTTGAATCCCTTTGTCTCTGAAACTGTGTTTTCATCATCATATGCTGTTGAAATCTTCTTAGGAACAGTACCTGTTATAGTTCTGTTATCGTTGTACTTAACATCACCAAGTAATGGATATGCGCTTACTTCAATTCCGCTTACATCAACACCTGCTATCTTACATGTTACTTTACTCTTCATTACCTTACCTGATGGAGTCCAGTATCTACCATCTGAAACACTACCATCAGCAACCTTAATGTCTGTAATATCAGATGCGCTAAGTGAAGTAACCTTGCTATTGTTACCATCCTTTATATTGTCGAGGATAAGCTGTCTTACATCAAGTTTATATTTCTTATCACTGTTATATGTAATAAAGTTTCTACCACTGTTATTGATAGCTGAGACTGTTTTATCAATATCAAAGTCAGATGAACCAACCTTAACTTCGATACTTCCAACTATCTTCTTGGCTTCATCGATTCCACCAAGTGCGGCTTGTGTTTCTGGCTTAAGACTACTTGCATCTACAAATAGTTTTACGATTTCCTTTTCCGTCTCTTTCTTACCTTCAACTTTTACATATCCCTTTAGTCCATCATAAAATGAAACTGCTATCTTATCTTTGTTATAGGATGTTTCATCATATTTAATGTTATTAATAATATCTACATAGATCTTATTTATATCTGGGTTATTAGTGTTCATTCCCGGAACAATATCACACTGTGAAGCATAATATGACCCTACTTTAACAACAGCCGAATTTCCTTCATTATATTTAATTGCTGGCGTCTGGCTATACACATATATATTTTTATCTGTATCAGATGTTACTATTCCATCTTCTACCTTAATTTTTGTAAATCCCATGTATGATGGATTAGTTAAATTAACTGTAGCCTTAATATCACTTTCAGTATTTTCTATAGTACTAAAAGTAATATTGTCTGGAGTTACTGGAGTTAACGTCAACATATTCTTAATAATAGCTTTAGAATTCGCCTCACTTGCCTCCATAGCTATTACATTATCTTTTGTAAGTGGAATAGTTACTTTATTATTTGTTGAACTATAATTTAATAATACATAATCCTTTGGAATCTCTATTTTGTTTACTTTAGGAAGATATACAAACTTATGTGAATTTTTAGATTCATCAGTACTAATCTCCACATCTTTGCAAAGAGGTTCACCCTCATCATATTCAAACCACTTTTCTAAATAACCCTGCCAAGGTGTTTTACTTCCATTAAAAATATCCTGAATCCAGTAATTTTTGTTTGATATACTCTGTGTAATTGTATATTTATCTCCAGCATATCCGAAGAAAGGATCCGCACTACCATTTATCTGATACTTTGGATTGCTAGCTGAAGATGCATCAAGAGCCGTTGTATATCCCCCGTCAGCACCACCTGCATATTTTGCAGTTACCTTATATACATTAGGCAAAACACTACTTAATCCAGATGTTGAAGTAGGTGATGTTCCTGCACCTCCTGTAAATGATACATCTGCAGAATAGATGGTAAACTGATTAAGATCATCCATTTTAACCTTTGCTTTATCAATATACTTACTCTTGGAAATTCTCCATGTAGTATCTGCTCCTATAAGTTCTTCTAACTCAGCTTTAGCAAATTCGATGTACTTGCTTGTATCAGAATCTGAATAATACAGCTTTACACTATCTAGAGTCGCTGCTTCTGATAGCGTAATATCAATATTATCTCCGTTTTTTATGATGCTAGCGCTTGTATCCGCCCATACATCATTTCCACACAAAAACAGACCTACGCCACACAGCAATCCTGTAGTAAGCACAAGTCTTCTTATACCCTTCAACATTTTTTTCAATACCATAGCACCCTCCTTGCCACATAAGCGTTGTACGTGCTTCCCCAAGCACTAATCACATCCCTCATGTGACTCCCTTAATACAACACACGTATTATATATATTTTTATCAGTTAATCTGGATTTCTACCCCTCGTAGACATGCAGAATATGGAAACACTCTTCCACAATTAATACAACTATACTAGAAAAAAATAATTATGTCTACCACTTTTTTAAAATTTTCTCTAGATTTTTACCGCATCTTCTTAAACATTTCCTCCGTTGCTAACCTTGCTTTTGCAACAATAGCACCTTTCTGGTCCTTAGGAAAACAATAATATTGACATTTTGTATCCCCAATGCAAATCATATCTCCAAGCTCATACCAGTAGTAATCAGCATACAGGCTGTATGAAGCAGATGGTTTCTGGGTGTAATGTAGCCTATTCTCACACCCATCTAGGACAAACCCGTTACTGTCATGGTGTAAGTGTCCCTCTCCTACCTTATAAATACTCTTAAGGTCTGAAAGCATATAGATGTCGCAGTCAAAATCCATAGAATAGCGATTTTCATCAATCTCTTCCATAACTTCTCGTCTCTGCCACGCATACCAATCCGTTACATACTCGAATTTAGTATCTCCTGACCTAGCTGTCAGCTTTCCACTTGGTAGTAGTTCATATTCCTTATTACATGAATTACATCTTATATATATCCCTTTACCTTCCATCTTTCCTTCTTTATGACATTCAGGACATTTGTATAATGCTCGATGAAGACCATCGGCACGGAATTTTTCATCAACAACAATTCCATTTTCAAACTGCTCTCTAAAATGATCAAATGTAAACGCATCCCGCAATATCTCATTAATCTCGTTTACGGGAGTCTTCTTAATTGCATCCTTATTTAATAGAATCTTAACCTCTGCCGACACCTTTACATCTCTTTTTTGCAAAAGGTTATATAAGGGATCTCTAAGAAATGCACCTGAAGTTTTTATCATAACCACAGGAATTCCAAGCAGTTTTACGCATTTTCCGAGGGAATCTGGAAGCGGTGTTGCTGTACCGTCAAAGGTATAGCTTGCCTCCGGAAACATAAGAATTGAGCTGCCAAGCTTATCAACTGCATATTTCATATCACGGACAAGCTCCACATCTTGAATGAACTTCCTTGTAGGAATACATCCCACACGGCGCATAATACCCTCTTTGCCAACAAGTCCATCATTAGTACATATAATGTGATACTGCCTGTCTTTTAGAAGCTTTGCCGTTATCTGAAGATCTGTAAAGCTTGAATGATTCATTAGGAATAGACAAGGAGCATCCCCCGCTATTTCTTCCATTCCTTCTAAAGTACATGTAAAATCCACGTCCTTAAGTTCTTTTATAGACGCAAGATAAAATAGCTTACGGAGTAACTTAGACTGTTTTACCGGTCTTATATGATGATATTTCTTCTCTGAAATAACCTTGTCATAATCTAATTCTGTAACTTTTATTTTCATAAGTAACTAATAATAATCCTGTATATTTGTAGTTCAATCTATTAAAATTCGCCTGGTGAAACCCTAAAAATCATCACGCATTCCCGGCCTTTCTTATCCTTGTACAGGTGCGAACAATCAATCTCATCAACAAATTCAAGATAGTCCTTTGTCATAAGTCTGCCCACATATTCAAGGGACGGATAATAAAATATCAGCTTTATTTCTCGTCTCTTATCATAATAAGAATTTTCTATGTTCGACAAAACAGTTTCTAATATCTTTGCGGAAAAAGGATTAAAGAAAAAGAACACCGTATCTTCTTTATCTATTTCGTATTTTTCAGCAGCCGTATTAATTACTGTAACTCTCTCACCTGATTTGGAAGTTTCAATATTTCGTTCTGCTACCTTAAAAATAGCTTCATCGTACTCGATTCCCTTAGCCTTACATCCGGTTTCTTTAGTAAAATATATAGAAGCTCGACCCTTTCCTGCTCCCATGTCTACAAGTACGTCCGACGATTTAATAAATCCGCTTTCAGCAATCAATCCAAGCACATCATAAGGCGTTGGTTCATATGCATGGTGCTCATTATCTTCTCCACTATCATCTCTGCCGCATGTATCCATGCCATATTTACTATCTATACTTTTCTCTTCATCTATATTCATCTGTCAGCCTATGCATTATCCTTTTGCTACACTAATCCTCTAATCGCCCCATAGATTTTCTCATATCTTTCATACATTTCCATGTATTTTTCGTGGTAATCCATGCGTGGCTCATATACTGTAGATTCTTCTACCATGTGATTAGCAGCGTCTTCGATGTCCTTAAACACACCTATTGCAACTCCCGTAAGCATCGCCGACCCTACTGTCCCTGCATCTACTGTATTAAGGGCAACAATTGGGATTCCAAGCACATCTGCTTTCATCTGCATCCACACCTTTGAATGGGCTCCACCTCCAGTTGCATGAAGCTTCTTAGGGCATGCCCCAGCCTTTAATACATTCTTGTAATTTAAGTACATTTCGTATGTAACACCTTCCATACAGGCTCTATATATGTCTGCAGTTGTTGATGCTACGCTTAACCCAATAATTGCACCCTTTGATCCTGTATCCATATATGGTGTTGCAGCTCCTGCAAAATGTGGAAGTAAAAGCATTCCTGAAGGTCCCTCTTTATCAAGACCATCTGCCTCTCTTTCCTTCTCATACTGTCTTTCCAAATACGTATTTACAGATATCCCTTCCTCTTTTGCAAGTTCCTTTTCCTTCTTAGTAAGGTTATCAGTGCACCACTGAATTAAAGCACCGCCTGTATAAGAGAACGCATAAGTAACGTATTTTCCTGGGATCACATAAGGAACAATTACATATTTTCCTGGTCTCATGTCTTCTACATCAGGCATTTTGTCAAAAACAGGTGTTAAACACTGTACCGTTCCCGCACCGTCAACACCTACTTCACCGTCAAATGCACGGGAGCCAACTGCAGCTGCCACCTGATCCTGGCTTATACTTACAATATGTGTGTTTACAGACAACCCAGTCTTTTCTGCAACTTCTTTAGTAATGCAACCTGCATCTGTTCCTGTAGGCACTGGCTTTGACATTAAATTAATATCTATTCCTGCAACATCAAATATTTTCTCATCCCACGTCAAAGTATTAATGTTAAAGCCAAGACTCCTTGTAGCAAGAGAGTAGTCAATTTGCGCGTTGCCAGTAAGCGAATATACCACATAATCTTCCATCTGATAGATATGTCTGCATTTTGAATAGACTTCAGGCCTATTCTTTTTCATCCACATCATCTTAGGTATGCCATACATTTCATGTGGTGAAACGCCTGTAGTTCTTGCAAGATTTTCTTCTCCAAGAGCATCGCAAAGTTCCCTACACTCATCGGCTCCTCTTGGATCTGTATAAATCATAGCAGGAGCAAGTGGCGTGCCGTTTTCATCCGTCATTACAAATGTCTCACCGAAGCTTGTAACTCCTATTCCTAAAATGTCACTAAATTTGGACGCCATTTCTGTAATTACCTCATAAACACCTATCATGAGATTATTTACATCAACTTCGTGCCCGGATATTCCTCTTTTTACAGGATAATCCCTGTAAGATTTTCCTAGCTCCTTACCATTATTGTCAAAAACTGTACATTTACAACCAGTAGTTCCAATATCCAATCCTGCGATTTTCATATAACCCTCTCCACCTTTATATTGCATGTAAAATTTATTTTCTGAATGCAAATACTTTCATTGCATTTTTAACGTTTTCCTTCATTCCTTTATTATAAATTTGGAATATTATTCACTATCCAGTTAGCTAATACTGTGAATAGAAACATCCCGAGCATAACATATATATGTTTTTCCTTTAGGCTTTTTATATTTAAAAATAAGCTAATCGACTGTCTTACTATAAAAAACAAATATAATACTGCTCCCGCAATCACAGAAGCGTTCATTTTAAAGCTATCTGCAAATCTTAATCTGCCAAAATATATTGCAGCTCTTGTGCCGCCGCAGCCAGGGCAGTTAAATCCTGTTACGGTTCTAAAGGCGCACACCGTATTTTCGCTAATAAGCAACTCCACAGCCTTATCCGTTCCAAGAAATATAAAAACTAAAACAAACGGGACTAAAAGAAAAAGTCCTATTTTATATAGAACCTTTACTGTATTATCCGTGTTCATCTTATTTATTCTATCTCGTAGTTTCATCAAGGCACTTTTTAATCCAGTCCATATATTCAGACACTGCATCGATATCTGTATTGGCATAGAGCATTCTAGTACCGACCGCATCTTCTATTTCGTTAACTATCGGCTTACCATTATTATATATAATATCTATCCCTACAAAATCTGCTTTAATTCTATTGGCCACCTTAGCCGCCAGCTTTAGTTCATCATCTGTAAGACTATGTTCTATGGCCTTTCCACCTAACGAGAAGTTAGCTCTGAATTCACCGTCACCGGCTGCAGTTCTTTCTATAGCCGTAAGAATCATATCTCCACACACATATACTCTTATATCCCTGCCCGTTTCTGAGGCCTTCATCTGATATATGTAATTATCAAGGTCACCTATTTCTGCCTTAACTCGTTCAAATTCGTCAGAATTATTAATTAAAAAAACATTTTTTCCGCCATGACCATTTCTTGGCTTTAGCACAAATGGAAATGGAAGTTTCGAGGTCTGTGTATACATTACCGGTATTCCAGCAGATGAAAAATCTTTATACATATCCCATTTGTCATTGCCAATACTACACACATAGGAAGAATTGAAACATTTTATGCCCCGAGCTTCTAATTTTTTGCTCATTTCAGCATTTCTGTTCCTCATAATTGCAAAATCACACATTTTAAGTATGTCACAACCTACTCCTTCTTCAGTCGTCACAAGCTTAATATCTAATCCTATGCTGGCGCCTGTCTCTATAATTCTATTGACGAACCAGCTATTATATTCAGCATCCGCCTTGTCGTAGACTAAAAGCCCTTTAAACATCTATATCCTCTCCAATATGTACTCGATCATATATTCAGCACAGTTTATACCAGTAAGGTCATATAAATTTTTAAAATGTGCATTTGAATTAGCTTCGCAGAACACTGGCTGTCCAAGCTCATCGTGCATGATATCAATCCCTGCAAATGACAAGTCAAGACATTCCATAACATCTTCCGCCAATTCTAAATCGTCCTCCGTAGGTTCATAGGCGCACATCTTTCCACCATTTGTTATATTTGCACGAAAATCCTTATCATTTTTTCTCATCATAGAAGCAACACATTTACTTCCAACCATCTGCAGTCTTACATCAACTCCTGATGAGCACTCTATGTACTGCTGGATAAGGCACTCTTTATTACCAAACTTGCAGATGAGTGAAATAGCTTCATCTCTATTATTAGCAAGATGAACTCCCATTCCAAAGGAACTGTAACACTCCTTAATAATCATAGGATACGCCATACCGTTTCCGCTGCAGGCCATCAATTCCTCTTCAACTATTTCCAGGAAAGAAAAGTCAGCATCATTACTAATGCCAATGTTTTCGTATGAAAACGGCACCTTAAATGTCTTAGGAGTATTTATCTTACCTGATTTATATTCTCTAATCTTCTCTACGGTAACGAGCTTACTATCACAAGTCTTTATAGCCTCAGCACTATTAAATACCGGTATTTCCATCCGTTCAAAACCTTCAGCCAGGCATATATCCTTATCATAAAAAATAATAAAATCAGGGTACTCATCAAACGCTTTAGAAAGAACTCGTCCATTACTACTGTCTACAACAAATTCTGCGTTACTATGGACATACAAATTAACATTTCTTTTCTTTGACGCTTCAATGAATAAATCCTGTAATTCTATGAATTTTTCAGTATTAAGATACTCGTTAACAATCAGCCAACCTGTCATTATTAATTCCTTTTATAATTCCCACTATAACTAATAAGGAAATCAATGCTATAAATAAAGTTATCAAACCATTAGTTCCTTCAGGAATAATGTAATCAATGAGTATTCCCGAAATATTAACACCCATATGTAATACAATTGTATATACAATACTTCCCGTAATATATGCCACATATCCTATTAGTATTCCGAGCAAAAAAGCATAGATTCCCTGAACCCAGTTTCCATGATAAATTCCAAATACAATTGCCTGGGTAATGTTGGCTACAATAAATGGTGCAAATTTCTTAATTATTCCCAATATCAGCCCTCTGAAAATAAGTTCTTCTATAATAGGAGCTAATAGACATACATATATAAGCATTTCGGGTGTGAACTGTTTAAGGGTGCTTATATTACTATTGTATCTTTCAGACACCTCTGGCATAAAGTTTAAGATTGCCGACAAAATATATGCTGCTGTCATTTCTATTGCAATTCCCATGACAAACATCTTCACAAACAAAATTGTAATAGCCTTTGGGGTTCTTTTTACTAATTTCTCTTTTCTTAATCTAAGCATTGATACACACTAATTCCACGTTTAATCGCCTGTTCTTCTAGTATGGATATAATCTCGTCCACATTTTCGCTTGTAACATGACAGCCAAAAACAGACTCTTCACTAATTCCTTCATGATTATTTGATGCATTTTCACTAGCAAGAAAGGCATCCGTCATCATACGGGTAACCTCTGGCATAAAATGACTTGTTTCATAGTAATAATGATAGTCTTCAGTTACTTCAGAAAATCCACTGAAGTTATAATAATCAGTAATATCTGCAATCCCTCTTAAATATATAAGGTATCCATTTTCAATATCTTGCTCATATGTAAGGTGATATAAAGGATTAGTCATAACAATAAGATTAATACCATTGTCATCACACAGCTTCTTAAGCTCTTTCATATCATTAAGAGCCTCTTCTACTCTTAGATCGTAGTAATCTACCCAGTAACCTTTCTGATACTGTTCTTCATTAGGATCAAACTGGCTTTCTTTATCAAGACGCTCCGTTCCAGTCTCATAAAACCTGTCCGTGTAACTCATATGTGTAGAATTATCATATGCATTATCTACTCCATTAACTAATTCTGCCTCAACTTTTGCTTTATGGTCTTTTATTACAGACATAGAATTTGCTACCGTAATTAAATCCATATATTTCAGATAGAACTCCATTCTATCTGCAAATCCGCCATCCGGATATGGCACCCTATAAAGCATATTTTCATGAATCTTAGGATCTACAAAGCATGAAATATCATCGACAAGTACTAACACGTTTTTAGGAACAAATCCTGCCTTAATTAGAACTTTTAATTCCTTTGCCTCCTCATTAACAAGCGATTCAGAGCTCGCCATGTCATAGAATTTTGCTCCCATCTTTTCATTAAGATATCCAATGTCGTAAAATCCTGCCCTCGACGAACCAAATAAAAGGGAATCAAACTTGTCATGATTCTTCTTAATATATTCTGTTTTTATAAAGCCTTTATTTGACTCTATGCCGTTATCCCTTGGCGCTTTCGTATGGAACACATTATATGGATCCACTGAAATGCTCATCGGAAGGATTAGCGCTGCAATAATCAATATAAATGCTATACTCTTGATTATCAGTTTCTTCATATACTTTTAACTAAAACTTAAAATATATAAACTCAGCACCCGCTCCCACATGAGAACGAAGTACTACTATCAACACCCCTAGTATAATATAAATAGCCCACCTAACTATGAATTTAAGCTGCGAAAACTTCTCAATTATGTTAGTCCCACATATAGACAATTTCTCGTTATAAATATCATAGGCAATCGTTATAGCTATAATTAAAATCACACCTACATAAGAAGCTACGTTTAGAAATCCCATCTGTAGCATCTGTCCGTAAAAGTTGTCTCCACTAAACATATTCATAGTAATGTATTTGGCATCTGTAAGTGAATTTGCCCTAAAGAACATCCAGGCATAGCTGACGAGAACAAATGTAACAGCAATTTTCAACCACTTTAACGGACTATTATCGCTCCTTATTTGCGTATTATTTTGCATATCTGTGTTATATTTTGATGCGTTGGCTTTGTTTTTCACTATATTCGATACAAAATCACTAATACACTGATATATTCCGTGAAGCAATCCCCACACAATAAATGTAAAGCTAGCGCCATGCCATATACCGCTTACTAGAAATGTAGCCATAAGATTAATATACTTTCTAATCTTAGAACATCTACTTCCTCCAAGAGGAATATATATATAGTCTCTTAACCACTGTGATAAGGAAATATGCCATCTTCTCCAGAACTCTGAAACGCTTGCAGACAGGTATGGAGATTTGAAATTTTCCGTGAGCTCAAAGCCTAACATCCTAGCAAAGCCTCTTGCCATATCTGTATAACCGGAGAAATCAAGATATATTTCAAATGTATATAAGATAATTGCAATTATAAAAATCGGGCCTCTGTACCCATACACATTAGAGAACACCACATCTGCATACTGTTTAAGGACATCTGCGCCGCAGATCTTTTTGACCATTCCAAGCATCACAAGTCTTAATCCTGATACAGATCTGTCATAGTTAAACTCCTTTTCCATATCAAGCTGTTTAAGAAAACTATTCGCTCTTTCAATAGGACCTGATGTGATATTTGGAAAGAACGATGCAAAAACAAAAAGCCTTAATATATTTTTTTCAGCCTTAGTTTTGCCTGAATAAACATCAATTATATAAGATAATAACTCAAATGTGTAAAATGATATACCTATAGGAGCTATTATTTTTAGAGTATGATCATTTACCGGAACTGTGATTTTACTTAAAACCTTATCTACAGTATATATTGCGAAATTAAGATACTTGAAAAACAACAAAGGTAAAACAGTCAAAATTATCCCAATGCAAATTAGTAATTTGGTCTGCTTTTTCTCTGCCTTTTTGTTCTCTATGGCAATTGCAAGTACAAAAGCTATAATTACTTCAACAAGTAGTACAGGAATAAATTTAACTCCAAAGCTTCCATAAAATGCTATGTTTGCACATATGAGTAGCATATATTTAAATTTATGCGGTATTCCCCAGTAAATGAGAAATACCGCAATCATAAACACAAAAAATGAAACTGAACTAAATGACATTATAATGTCCTCATTTCAATAACAGGTCCGCCTGTTCCTTCGATATAGTCTTTTGTAATAACTACACGTCCAATATTCTTATCCTTTGGAATTTCATACATGATATCCAGCATGAGTTCTTCTACAATAGATCTAAGTGCTCTGGCACCTGTATCTTTTTCATATGCTTTTTCAGCTATTACTTCTAAAGCGTCATCATCAAACTCGAGCTTTACTTCATCCATTGATAATAACTTCTGATACTGCTTTACAAGAGCATTCTTTGGCTCTTTAAGTATCTTTACAAGCATATCTTTAGTGAGCCCTTCCATTGTGTACACAACAGGAAGTCTTCCAATAAATTCTGGGATAAGACCATATTTCTTAATATCTTCAGTCTTTACCTCTGATAAAATGTCTTTTCTCTTGTCAAACTTGTCCCTAAGCTCTGCATTAAATCCAATTGATGTCTGCTTTCTAAGTCTCTGCTTAATTATTTCATCAAGATCAGGAAATGCGCCACCACAAATAAATAAAATATTATTTGTATTAATTGTCTCAAGAGGTACCATAGCATTTTTTGAATTGGAGCCAACTGGTACTTCTACGTCAGCACCTTCTAACAGTTTGAGCATACCTTGCTGTACGCTTTCTCCATTAATATCTCTTGTATGAGCATCTTTTTTCTTAGCAAGCTTATCTATTTCATCGATATAGATAATACCGGTCTCAGCCTTCTCAACATCATTATCTGCTGCCGCTAACAGCTTACTTACTACGCTCTCAATATCGTCACCAATATATCCTGCTTCCGTAAGTGAAGTAGCATCGGCAATTGCAAGCGGTACATTAAGAAGCTTAGCCAATGTCTTAACTAGATAGGTCTTTCCACAACCCGTAGGCCCAATCATAAGCATGTTGGACTTTTCAATCTCTACATCATAAAGACCATCCTCAAACTGGTCTCGCTTCATGCCCTCTGCTGCAACTCTTTTATAGTGATTATATACTCCTACAGAAACAATTCTCTTTGCCTGTTCCTGACCTACCACATACTCGTCTAACATTTCCTTTAGCTTATGTGGTTCTGGTATATCTTTAATATCAATAAGCGGTACTCTTTCCTCTTCTGGTACCTGCTTTTTCTTCTTTACTCTAGATCTCCCACCACCAAGAAGATTCTGGAAATCCGCCATATTCATAAAGCTTACATTTGGAAATCCACCAAAAGGATTATTTTGGTTATTTGAATTATTAGAAGAGGTCTTTTCGTCAGACTTTTCTTCGCTATTCACTTCCTTATTCTCAGCTTCATCCGAAGTGTTTTCTTCATCAACCTGTCCCTTTACATCCATGCCCTGAAAACCAGGCATTGTGAATGAGGACATTGTATCCATTGTCTTCTGAAGGCAATCCTGACACACACACAGATTACCTGGAAGTTCCATCATTTTTCCTGCTGCGCTCTCAGAACGAAAGCACATTGAACAATACTTTTCTGACATCTATCTTTCCTATTCTACTGTTACAGACTTTGCAAGATTCTTAGGCTTATCAACATCAATTCCTCTTGCCACACTTAAGTAATAACCCATGAGCTGCATTGGCACTACTGAAAGAGATGCCATAAAATGCTCGTCTGTCTTTGGAATATATGTAACATAATTTGCATTATCTTCAATATTGTAATGGCCATAAGTTGTAACCGCTAAGAGAACAGCTCCTCTCGCCTTAACTTCTGTCATATTACTTGTAGTTTTTTCATATAAATCTTCCTGTGTAAGACACGAAATAACTAAAATTCCATCATCAATAAGAGCTATAGGACCATGCTTTAATTCTCCTGCTGCATATGCCTCAGAATGAATATAACTAATTTCCTTCATCTTAAGAGATCCCTCAAGACATACTGCGTAGTCAAGACCTCTTCCAATGAAGAATACATCTTTAGCATAAGCAAATTTATTAGCAATCCACTGGATTCTCTCTTTATTCTCGATAATCTTTTCAATCTTATCAGGAAGCGACTGAATTTCCTTTATGAAGTAATCATATTTCTCGGCATCCACAGTTCCTTTTACTCTTCCGAGTTCTATAGCAATAGCGTATATTGCAATAAGCTGGGCACTGTATGCTTTAGTTGTAGCAACTGAGATTTCAGGTCCAGCTAATGTATAAAATACGTTATCAGCATCTCTTGCAATTGATGAACCTACAACATTAACGATTGCCAGTGTATTTGCACCAAGCTCTTTCGCTTCTATAACAGCCTTTTTAGTATCTTCTGTTTCACCAGACTGGCTAATAGCTATTACAAAATCTTCGTCGTTAAGAAGTGGCTTCCTATATCTGAATTCTGAAGCAAGCTCTACTCTTACAGGTATTCTACACATATCTTCAATAACATACTGTGCAACCATACCTACGTGATATGCAGAACCACAAGCTACGATATTAATTCTAGAGATTTTCTTCATCTCTTCTTCTGAAAGACCTACTTCTGATAAATCAATCTTTCCATCTTTAAGTACCGAATTAAATGTATCTGCAATAATCTTTGGCTGCTCGTGGATTTCCTTCATCATGAAATGCTCATATCCACCCTTTTCAGCAGCTTCAGCATCCCATGTAATTTCAACCTTTTCCTTTGGTACAATATCACCATCAAGGTTATAGATATCACACTTACCATCATGAAGACGTGCCATCTCCATATTTTCTATATAATATACGCTTCTTGTGTACTTAAGAATGGCTGGAACGTCTGATGCAAGGAAGCAATCCCCATCTGTTTCACCGAGAATAAGAGGTGAGTCTTTTCTGGCAACATAAATCTCATTAGGATAGTCCTTAAACATTACTGCAAGAGCGTATGTTCCGCGAACACGAACCATAGTCTTAGCAATAGCATCGATAGGTCCAACCTGATACTTTTTATAGTAATAATCTACAAGCTTTGTAAGGATTTCTGTATCTGTCTGTGAGTAAAACTCATATCCCTTTCTTAAAAGCTTATCCTTAAGTTCCTGGTAGTTTTCAATAATACCATTATGAACAGCTACAACATTCATATCATCTGATACATGTGGATGAGCATTGATTTCTGATGGTTCGCCATGCGTAGCCCATCTTGTATGGCCAATACCGCAGTGACCCTTAACATCATTACCGTCATTAGTCTTCTCATACAGATTGATGAGCTTTCCTTTTGCTTTAACTACTTCAGCATCTTTTTCACCGTCACGAATAACAATACCTGCTGAGTCATATCCTCTATATTCAAGCCTTGATAGTCCCTCTAAAAGAATTGGGGCCGCCTGATTTTTACCTACATATCCAACTATTCCGCACATAAAATGCTCTCCTTTTATTTATACTCTATACTTTATAATTCCATATTAGACTAAATTTTTTCAAAAAACGCCTTGTTCGACGTATACTTCATAATTTGTCCTTTAGATAGCCTCTCGTAATTCTTACCTTTTCTGTATCCTAGATACTTATAAACACAATTTATTCCAAATGGAATTATTGTAAATGGTCTTTTATTCTTACAAAAATACTTAAAGGCCGCTATCACATATTTCACACCCTCTGACTCTGATGATATTCCTTCAAAAGCCTGTGGGTTCATTTTCTGAGAAACAGCTAAATCAAAATTTCTCTTAAACTGCTGCATTCCAGAATACTCATGGGTATGAATTACCGTTGCCTTTGATGCATAGGCAATATTGTATCCACTCTTTAAAAGCTTATTAGCAAATACCATGTCTTCATTGAATATGGCTTTATTTACAAAGCCTCCAAGCTCATTTAGAACTTCTCTTCTATAAAGCGCACATACGTTAGAACAAAAGAATGCCTTAATTCCTATTGTACCAATATCATCTACAGTCTTAATCCTATCCTCATCAGGATAGTTAAATCCTCGTGTGAATTTCTCCGCTAAAGATGAACTATCTGTTGCAAGCTGTCTTCCGTAAGCTACACCAATCTTATTACCATTGCTTTCATCGCTGAATGGCTTTAAGAGATTCTCTATCAGTTTATCATTTTCAGGAACTGCATCCTGTGTCATAAAAAGAACATAATCACAGTCATCGCTTACATGAGATGCCCCTGCATTTCTTGTAGCACCATGATCAAAATCCTCTTTACGTATATTGTGAATTTCTATAAAATCTTTATCTATTTTATAGCCGGACTTATCACATAACTTGGTAACTTCATCGCTATCCACTCTTTCACAGTTTTTAGCATCCTGACATGTATTCATAACAATGATTTTAGAAACTCTTGCAGTCTGAGTTTCCATCATTTTAAATATCTTTATTAACTTTTCATCCGGTTTGTATGCCGGAATTACTACATTAACATTAGTACGCATTCTTATTAACAAAGCCTTTAAAGATAGTTAAAAACATTATTTTTATATCAAATCCTAGCGTCCAGTTTTCAATATAATACAAGTCATGCTCAATACGTTCCTCAATGGATGTATCGCCTCTAAGTCCATTAACCTGTGCCCAACCTGTAAGACCTGGACGTACCTGATGCTTAATCATATATCTAGGAATTTCTTCCTTATACTGCTCTACGAATGCTGTCTGCTCAGGACGAGGTCCGACAAGTGACATCTGACCATATAAAATATTGAAAAACTGAGGGAGCTCATCAATACTTGTCTTTCTTAGGAATTTTCCTACCTTTGTAACTCTAGGATCATCTCTTGTAGTCCAATTTATGTCCTGTAACTCCTCATCAAGTTCTTCCTTAATATACATAGTTCTAAACTTATAAACATAAAATGGCTTGTTATGAAGTCCTACACGCTCCTGCTTGAAAATAAGAGGTCCCTTACTTGTACTCTTAATAGCAATAGCTGTGGCAAGCATTACAGGAGAAGAAATAATTATACCAATTATCGCTGTAACAATATCCACAAAACGCTTAACTATCTTATTAAAAGCATTCGCCAAAGGAATAGCTCTAATATTTATAACAGGGAGTCCCTGCATGTCTTCAGTAACAAGACGGCCTGAAATAAAGTCTGAATAATCAGGAACGAACTTAGTATGAACACCTGATTTTTCGCATAGAGCAACGATTTTTTCAAGCTTACCGTACTCTTCAAGAGGAAGTGTAATAACAATTTCGTCTAACTTGTTTTCAGGAAGAATAACCGAAAGATTCTCAATCTTTCCAAGAACCTTAATTCCTTTATACATAGTTCCCGCTTCAACTTTGTTATCAAGAACACCACGAATATTGTATCCCCATTGAGGATTCATACGGATTCTATTAATATACATCTCGGCAGATTTCGAATAACCTACGAGAAGTATGTGCTTTAGGTTAAAGCCTTTCTTTCTGAAATATCTTAAGCAATATCTGATTGCGTTTCTCTCTGCAGTAATGGCCACAATATTGAACATTCCAAAGAAGAAAATCATTTCTCTTGAGAAGTGTGACTGATTAATCATGTAGAGGATAACTATACATCCAACAATTCCTACTGCATTAGCCTTAATGACATTAAAAAGTTCCCTTTTTCTGCCACTAACACGCTTTGATCCGTACAGATCAAACTGATAATACAAGATTAAATATGCCGGCACAATAATGTAAAGTGCTCTAAAATAATACTGTCTTGACAGAGCATATCCCGAATCAATAATTCCTGACTGGAACTTAAACCACCATGCTGCAATATACATAAGTGCAGTTACAATAGCGTCAAGAACAACATGTATCTGATTTAGTATTCGCTGATTGTCCTTAATCATTTATCCTAAAATCCTTCTAAACATATTCAGCCATAATTCCAACTGAATCTTTACGTAATTTCCTAAAAACTGAGATGAGTAAGGATATTTCTTACCCTCTGTACACATAAGATATCCTCTCTTCATTCCTGAAAGATACTCTCTTCCAAACCCTTTCATAATGAAGAACAAACTCTTAACAAAAAAACCAAATAAAATAAATGGCAAATTAATAATAATCTGAAGTGTAGGCATGTTTTTAAATATTACATACCAACTGTTTCTGGCTGCAATTCTAACCTTGAATGAATTATATCTGCTGCCTGTGATGCCAGATCCAGCATGATAAACAACTGCCTTAGGCGTATACCTATTCACGTATCCCATAATACGTGCTCTATATCCTATATCAACATCTTCTAAATAAGCAAAATGAAGTTCATCAAAATATCCAATTTCCTCAAAGAGCTCTCTTCTGTATATAGCTGCCCCACCACATGCAGAGAAGATATTACATTCTTTATCATATCTTCCTAGCTTTTTATCCTTACCGAGTGCAAATGCCCAGCCAAGGCAACAATATAAATCACCCGCACCATCATACTTATCAGGTGCAAACATCTGAATCATTTTAGAAGATACTGAAAATATCTTGTCGTCCTTTTCTATAGCCTCATATAGCATTTCCACAAATTCAGGTTCTGCCTTTGTATCTGCATTTAAGAGTATTACATACTTTGAATTTCTTGTGCGTAAAAGACCCTCATTAACAGCTCTTGAAAATCCATAATTTTCTTTGAGTCCTACAAACTTTACAAGTGGGAATTTTTCTACAACTATAGCATCACTGCCATCTGTAGAAGCATTATCAATTACCCAGATGTCGAAATCATCGAACGTTTGTGTTTTAAGGGAATTAAGACAATCCTCTATATACTTTATTCCATTGTAATTAGGTATTATAACCGATACTTTAGGCATTAATTACACTCTCTTAAACACGCTATACGGACAATAAACTACTATTTTATCTTTTTTGAGGACGCCGCCTTCGTCTACTGCTGACTTCTTAACCATCATACAGTCCGTACACACGCCGTCAACTTCTCTTACAATTTTTGCTCTGTTAAAATATCCGGAAAAATGTTTATTAAGGCCATTGAAATCTGGCTTTAATTCACCATTCTCATCGATGCTATATCCAGCACTCTCAATCTTTCCCTTATTGATAACTAAACCACCAACGCATCCTGTTTCTTCCTGCTTTAATAGTCCAAGCATTTCTTCAAAATAATCTGCACTTTCTGGCTTAATATTATCATTAAGAACCATTATATATTCAAAATCACTATTTTTAAGTTCATCAGAGCTTAGTGATTTCAGTTCATCAAGGGTCATAATTTTTATTTTTGTAAGATCAGTTGCGCTGACCTTATATCGTACCCTGTAAAATCCAAGATGTGGCGTATCCTCTACATCCGCTTCAATGGATAAACGCTGTAAATGAGCTTTTACCGCACGCTTTCCAGCATCATATGCATATAATTTAGACTCAGGATTAGTAGCCGTAGAACTTTCATGGCTCCTCCAATGGTATAAAACCTTATTAATATGGACTATTTCATCCCTTGATAGATTTTCTACACATCTAAATATAAAGTCATGATCCTGCGATCCATCAAACTCTTTATTAAAACCACCACATTTTAGAGCTAACTCACGTCTTACAGTAAGCATATGGCATATATAATTGTTGGTCCTTAAAAGATTTATATCAAAATCAGGCTTTCTATTACACTCAAAGAATTCTGTGAGATCATCATTACACTTATCTTCATCAGAATAAATAAGCTTTATGCCATTCGTGAGTATTCCACTCTCGGTTTTAAGTCCCTTTTCAAGAACCATCATCACTTCAAATAAGGCGTTTCTGGTAATTATATCATCATGGTCAAGAAATACTACATATTCCCCTGTTGCCATTTTCAACGCTTCATTTGTATTTTCCGAAATACCATTATTTTCTGGTAATCTCTTATACTTAATCTTATCCGAATTTACAGACTTTACAGCCTCTTCGACCTCATTCGATACAGATGCATCCGCAATACACAATTCGAAATTATCATAAGTCTGTGAAAGAACGGAAAAAATCATTTCTTTTATTCGTCTTGTCCCAGTCTCGTATGCAGGTACTATTACGCTGAACTTATATCTGTGAGTAAATTTCATCTCACGTTCGTACTCTTCCTGCTCCTTATCAGAAATCAGATCAAATACATCTTCTCCCTGGCTGTCCGCTATATTTGTTCTATTTGGTTTTTCTAAAAGTCGCTCTATAGCTTTATAAGATGATGCCTTAATACCGTTTCTCTTTATATAGCTAAAAAGGCGCTTCGCGTTTTCACCGGATAGTTTACTCATATTACTAATTATTCTTCTCTATTCCTTGCAATATAGTCCTCCCAGTATGCATCTACTAGCTTCTGGACATCAGACAAATCGTAAGGTTCCACTGTTTCTTCCCCTGAATAATCAAATCCATCTGGAATAAACACTTCATCATGCTCATAATCATAATCGATTCTCTCAGCACGATTTAATGTATAAAAAGCTGCACTTCTCGCAGTTTCTATGCCAATAAGGTTAAGTGTCTGCTGGTTATAATGCCATTCATCCACAAGATTTGAGGCAGGCACTTTTGACAAAATGTTTGTACCAAGTGCATAGTATCCACTTTCCTTACACATTGTAAGCTGTTCATCAATAATATCATCAAAATAGTTCTTGATGCTCAGCGTTCTTCCTGGTGTTACAATAAATACCTTCGTAAGTCCTCCAATAAATAGAGGTCTTATTATATTGTCCATATTTGTATTGTACAAATCTGGTGAAACATGATTTGCTGCATCGGATTCTCCCTGAAACCATATAGCATATCTGTTTCTTATATAGTATCCGTTATCTTCAAGCCACTTTACAGATGTGTTAAATCTCTGATCCATGTCATTCTGGAACCCTGAGCTTAACCAAATCTCTGTTGTCGACGCTCCCTGTGATGCAGAAACCCCGACAATAGGAACTCCCGTAAGCGCATAATATTCGTTAGCAAAGCACGAAACTATTGAACCTTTCTTTGCCCCTGGAAGATCACATATTCCACCAATAAATGATTCGTTTTTACCAAAAGGCTCTGTAATACCATATAGCTTTGTCGGATCTGATACAGCTCTGAACTCATATCCTTGACCTTCTAACACATCTGGTGCGAGAGCTGCATTTCCACCTGCTCCCGACATATTAGACTGTCCCATAAAGAAGACTAAATCTACGATTTTCTCTCCTTCATTTGTTACTGCATTGCCTTCCTCATCTTCCTCGGCTTCCGTTTCATCCACATCAAGGAGTTCAAACTCCTCGTCTTCTTCAGTCTCTTCCACCTCATCAGTCAGGCTTTCGCTGTCCTCATCTGATGTCTCTTCGCCATCTATGAGTTCTTCAGCTTCTTCCTTTTCTACAACTTCTACAGGGTAAATGATTCTTTCATCACTACACCCAACTAGAATAAACATTGTTGATATAATGCAGAGCATCAACACCAAAAGACGTTTTAAGTATTCAGTTTTTTTTACCTTCTCACCTATTAACATATTACCTGAATATTTAAATCAATCTTTTTTCTCAAGTGTCATCTTTCTACTTACAAAGTTGTATACCATGACAATACCTGTTGCTATTATCTTAACTCCTGCTGTAACAATTGTAGGATATGCATCAACTATCGCAGGCATCTGTGTATTGCAAATCAAAACTCCAAAATAAAGAATAAGTTCGTTAATTCCAAGACCTATAGCTGATAGAAGAGCAAAAATTATGAACTCCTTCTTTCTATCCATGTCTTCTTTTCTTTCAAATACGAACTTCATACTCATAATATAATTAAATATGAGCGAAATCATAAAACCGAAAAGTCCAGCCACTGTAGCTGCATTTTCAACACTCATACCAACTGTTCTTAAGACAGTCGAAACTATAAGTGTGATAACAAAATCGATTACAAAAGATAATCCCCCAACAACTCCGAATTTAAGAATTTGCTTGATCAGCTTGCTTTTCTTGTCCATATTAACCTCATAACCTTATATGTAACTACAAACGTCAGAGCATAATACATTGCTCCAACAACAATCTTACTTAAATCTGCTTCATGGAACAGACGCAGTACAAAGAAAACCGCCAGCGTAGTTACTATATAATATATTTTTAATTTATCTAATTCCTTCATTTCAAGGAATAATGCCACTGCCACAATCATAACAAAGAAATCATATGTCCTGTGATATGTAATTATTAA
Organism: Lachnospiraceae bacterium; assembly: GCA_030523345.1. GTDB lineage: Bacteria > Bacillota > Clostridia > Lachnospirales > Lachnospiraceae > UBA2868. The sequence goes on along the minus strand of JAUNIR010000006.1, from coordinate 15,016 downwards.
TGACCATAGCGCCAGCACTGATATGTATGATCTGTCACATCCTTCCGGAAGCTTTACAGCCATAGCTAACAGAACTACCATTATAATAAGCGCAAGAAAATATGATATAGGCGAGCCTTTAAGCAACGCTGAAATATCAAGTCCTCCTTCTGCTGCCAGATTAGATGATACCTTGAGAGGCTTAATTATCATATTAAGAAAACTGTCTGATAACCACCAAGCGCTTACTCCGGTCAAAATAACATGCATAAATGCAGAAATTATGACCTCTTTATATCTTTTCTTATATACAAAATACAAAACTAGTGGCACTGTTAATGTGTATTTAAAGTAACAAACAAACAGAGCCAACGTTGTTACTATCGCGTTTCTTTTTTCACAATATTCAGAATAATATACCGCTACTAAGAACAGACAAAATGCAAAAAGTGTATGCTGTCCAACCCCCATCTGATTCCTGTAAGGAGTTCCTGCTATCATTAACAGGCTAATAATACTGAACCAGTAACCATCCAAATCTTTAAGGAAGGTTTTTCTCAGTAACAGAATTATTAAAAACGTAAACACAAGATTACATACAATCCAAACGTATCTCGCTGTAAGCGGCTTTAATGGGGCAAATGGCAGAAGAAGCATTAAGAGGGATGGAAACTGATTAGCCTCCATCTGAAGGTAATACTCATCGTAGCCATACTCATCTAATATTCCGCTTGGGTTCATACTGTCTGATTCGTCATAAGGATTTATTCTCATTGAGAAAACTTTCATAGCATCCCACTGAAAATCCTGAGAATCTCTAACAGCATTTCTGACACCTTGTAATAACGATACACAGGCCAATAATGCCATTATAACTAATAAAGCTGTTCTTATTTTTTTATTACTAATAAGCAGTTGTATCAAGCCTCTACCGCCTCTATTACTGCTGTCTTAAGAGCCTCTAACTTAGCATCAGCATCATCGAGGTTCTCTCCCTTGATTCCCATATAGAACTTAATCTTAGGTTCTGTTCCTGAAGGTCTCATACAACACCATGAATTATTTTCAAGATCAAAATAGAGAACATTTGATGTTGGAAGTCCTGTTTCTGTTTTGTTTCCAGTAGCTATATCTGTAATTTCGTTAAGCTTATAATCTCTGAAGCTTAAAACTTTAAGACCTGCAAATTCCTTTGGTGGATTTGTTCTTATAGCTTCCATCATAGACTTAATCTTATCAGCGCCTTCGATTCCCTTAAGTGTTATTGTATGAATTCCTTCTGCAAAATATCCATATTTCTCATAGATATTGATCATCTGATCCCATACTGTAATTCCCTGTTTCTTGCAGAACGCAGCAACTTCACAGAGACACATAACTGCAACTACGGCGTCTTTGTCTCTTGCGTGAGTACCAGCAAGACATCCATAGCTTTCCTCAAGTCCGAATACATAATTATATGTTCCCTGTTCGATAAACCACTTAATCTGTTCACCAATGAACTTAAATCCTGTAAGTACTTCTACCAAACGAACGTTATAGTCTGCAGCAATAGGATCTGCAAGGTTAGTAGTAACAATTGTCTTAACAAGAGCAGGGTTCTCAGGCATTGTGCCCATCTTAGTACGCTCTCTTAAAATGTATTCTGCAATAAGCATTCCTGACATATTACCAGTGAACGCCTTATATTCACCACTCTTGTCATCCTTAGCATATATTCCGAGTCTATCTGCGTCAGGGTCTGTTGCAAGCACGATATCCGCATCAACTTCTTTTGCAAGCTTAAGTGCAAGATCAAAAGCCTTAGCATCTTCTGGATTAGGATACTCAAGTGTAGTAAATTTTGGATCAGGGAGTTCCTGCTCTTTAACAACATATACATGCTTGAATCCGAGTTCCTCTAAAATTCTCCTTACAGGGATGTTTCCTGTTCCGTGGAATGGTGTATACACAATCTTAATATCATCTGCAACTTCCTTAATAACATCTGGATGAATGATAAGCTTTTTAAGCTCTTCCATGTATGCATCATCAAGGTCATCACCTATTACATTGTAAAGACGGCCTGCTATAGCTGCCTCCTTACCCATTGTCTTAGCATCTCTGTAACTTTCGACAGCATTAACTTCAGCGATAATATGTGCGTCTCTTGGTGGTGTAATCTGAGCACCGTCCTCCCAGTAAACTTTATATCCGTTATATTCAGGCGGATTATGGCTAGCTGTAATTACAATACCTGCTGTAGCGCCAAGATATCTCACTGCAAATGAAAGCATTGGTGTTGGATGAAGTGTACTGAATACAAATGATTTAATTCCGTTGGCATTAAGACAAAGAGCTGCTTCATCGGCAAATTCCTTAGACATATATCTCGAGTCATATGCTATAGCAACACCCTTATCGCCTGTACCCTGTTTTGTTATATAATTGGCAAGTCCCTGAGTTGCTTTTCTAACAGTGAAAAGATTCATTCTGTTAGTACCTGCACCAATTACGCCTCTTAAACCACCTGTACCAAACTCAAGATCCTTATAAAATCTATCCTCTATTTCTGCTTCATCATGTTTGATTGACTCGAGTTCGTCATGTGTTTCTTTATCAAAATATTTATCACTTCTCCAAAATTCGTACTTCTCTTTATAAGTCATCACTCTACCATTCCTTTCGGGTTTCCCTTTAATACATAGTTACTATAGTCTAACGAAAAATTAGGATTATAATATGGATCTCCCTTTTCAAGTTCCTCTTTCCATCTCGTTCTAAAGAGTTCGCACTCCTTATTATATCTATCTGCATTTTCCTTAGATGCCTTTTCCGTTACGTCCGTTCCCCTAGATTTTGATTCATAGTGGAATAACTCTGCAAATGGAGTAAATACATTAAGCTTTCCAAGTTTTCTAAGTCTTAAGCAGTAATCAACATCATTAAGTGCAACAGCAAATTCCTCGTCAAGTCCGCCTAGCTCATCAAACAGTGACTTCTTTGTCATCATGCATGCACCTGTAACTGCAGTCACGTTCTGTGCATAGCAAAGCCTTCCCATATATCCGAGATTATCTTTACCCATTCTGTAGTGAGTATGGCCTGCTGTTCTATGAGCACCAAGTCCAATTACTATACCTGCATGCTGTATTGCATAATCATCATAGTAAAGCATACATCCAACAGCACCTACGTCTTCCCTCTGCGCATACATGAGAAGTTCCTCAATCCAGTTTCTTGTAACAACTTCTGTGTCATTATTGAGGAGAATAAGATATTCTCCCTTCGCTTCCTTTGCACCAAAGTTATTAATTTTAGAATAGTTGAATTCTCCTTCAAATTTAACAACCTTGATTGCAGGATGCTTTTCAAGAGTCTCATAATATGAGAATGTGTCAGCATCTGTTGAATTGTTCTCTATTATGATGATTTCATATTTTTCATAAGATGTCTTAGTTGTTATTGAATCAATACATCTTCTCAAATCAGCCACATGATCCTTATTTGGAATAAGTATTGATACAAGCGGTTTATCTACTAAGTGATATCTAATTCTGAAAATTGTTTCAAAGGCACGTGAGCTTTCAATCTTAAAGTCTGAAAATCCCTGGCTAGTCAAGTGAGCCGCTACCGCACCCTTAGCCGCGTCAATAGCGTATGACTTAGCATTAATGTCGGATGCAACAGATCCTGCATGAGATCTCCAATAATAAAGAATTCGAGGTACGTGAACAATCTTTTCCGCATTTGCTGTGAGTCTCAATATCAAATCGTGATCCTGACTACCATCAAATTCGCTTCTAAAAAGCCCTGTCTTATCTATAAGATTTCTTGAAAATACTGAAAAATGACATATATAGTTATTCGCACGTAAATTATCTATAGCGAAATCAGGCTTAAAATGAAGAGTAATCATCTTATCGATGGAGTTTCCAGTAAATGTTGTCTCATCACAGTAAATATAGTCTGCATCTTCATTACATATTACCTGCATATACTCAAAAAGAGCCTCTGGATGTAATATGTCATCATGATCAAAAAGACCAATGTACTCACCTGTAGCCATTTCAAGACATGCATTGGTATTTCCAGAAATACCAAGGTTTTTCTCCAGTTTCTTGTATACAATTCGACTCTTACTAAGACCGTATGACTTAGCTGTCTCCTCGTCTTTTTTTACATATTCGTCACAAATACGTGCGACATCTGTATGTTCAGCGTCCGATCCATCAGCAAGACAAAGTTCCCATTTAACATATGTCTGGTTAACTACAGATTCTATCATTTCCCTTAAGAACTTTTCCGGAGTGTTATACAAAGGAACAAGAATAGAGATTGTGATGTCTTTTGAGAATTTTATATCTCTTTGACGCTTTACCTCATCCTCCGATGGCATGCTTAATGTTCCGTAGCTCTTATATGCTTTTCTCTCAATAATCTTACTCTGTATCTTTTTCTTGAGCTGTTTAAAACTACTGTATCTTCTGATTCTAATGAAAATATTTTTAAAATGACTCCAGCACATTCTGAAAGGATACATTACACGCCATAATAGAGAATTATGGATGTTATCGAGATGGAACTTATAGTCATCTCTTTGGGTCTCAGCTGTAACTAAAGCTTCTGTGAGTTCTTCGTTTTTCTTAAGTTCCTTCTCGTAAAGTTCCTTATAGTACTCAAATGTCTGCTTTTCTAAATCCTGCATAATACTTCTTTCCAGTCTGTTTATTTATTATCAATACGCCACATCTTAACAGTTCACCATCATCTGACAACTTAACACTTGATGCAGGCACCCTTGCAAAAAATCCAGAAAGCTCCGTATTAAGAGCCTCAGGGAACACTTCTTTAAGATCGTCTCTTTTTACCGGCACCGTTTCATACGTATAGAAGTTGCCATCCTCGCCCATTACTGTAATAAATGTGTCATATAGATAATTGATTTTCTTATTAATAAGCGCCCAGCCTCTTATCTCCATGAAATTTCTGTTTCTTGAAATCTCTTCCACATTCATGAACATATTTTTAGTTGCTGGAACCGCATTGGCTTTTTGTGCAGCATGTTCTGCCTTGTTAACAAAAGCATTATATTCTTGCTTTTGCAGAGATTCGTAATCTCTTCTTTCAAAATCAGGAATAACATTTACTCTATAATCAAGAAAATCTTCGGCAAGATTAACATTGTAATAAGGGTCACCTTCTGTAAGTAGCCAAGGGTGCCTTTCATATAAAAGATTTCTTTCCTGATCAAGACGTTTTAGCTTCTCTTCACTAGCGCTGTCTCTACCTCTTGAAATCGACTCATGATGTACGAGACACGCTTCATTATTAACAACATTCAAATATCCATTTTCATAAAGAGAAACGCATAAATCCACATCGTTATAGCCAACCTTCATTTTATCATGAAAACCGCCAATTTTGAAGAATTTTTCGTTTGAAACCATAAGGCAAGCAGCCGTAACAGCAAGCACATTATGAACCCCTCTATTTCTTCCAAAATACAGTACCTCATCATCTGAAAATGTAGAAAGCTTATGTGATGGTCCTGGGTATTTAAGGCATGTAATTCCCACATGCTGAATTCGTCTCTCTTCTCCTGGATATAAAAGCTTACATCCAACAGCACCTACATGATCCATTTTTGCAAAATAAAGCATTTTAAGAAGGAACTGCTCATCTGTAATTTCTATATCATCATTCATGAATAATAGATATTTTCCAGTAGACTCTTTTGCTCCTCGATTACACATATACGAAAAGTTAAATTCTGCCTGTTCATACAGGTATGATACAGAAATCCCCGTATTCCGCTGTTTTACACCATTTATAACATCTGTTATCTCTTTTTTGTGGATATCTGTACTTCCATTATCAACTATAACCACATTTAAAGTGTTAATTCCTGATTTAATTTTTGCTTTTTCTATACCTGCAAGACATGTCCTTATAAGATCTGGCCTGTCCTTTGAAGGGATAATTATGCTTATACAGTCTTTATCTTCCTGAATTCCTATTTCAGACACATAAAAATCACTTGTTTCATATCCCTTGTTATTTAATTTGTATACTTCATTTGGATTACAATTGTTATTATCTATAATGTAGTGAAATAGCACTTTTTCGATGTGTGATATTTTTTCATAACACTGAATATCCATTTTACTTTTCATCTTTTTTACTGCATAAAAATCTGAAAAGTAATCAAAACACTTCGCTGTATCCTTTGAAAAGCATGGTTTATAGAACGGAGCTATCCTTTTTCCATCACATGTGATATTATCTACATCACTATAAATATAATCTGCATTTAATTTATAAGCATTTGTGACTAATTCTAGCCTCTCCTCATCGCTAGAGACACCTTTCACGCTTTCGTAAATGAAATAGTCACCACATTCATATGTCCTAAATGTATTGGTCTCTTCTATTAAAGAAACTACTAATTCTGTTTGTTCCTCAGATTCACAATTATCTGTTTCTTTCATGCAAATAAAGGGGACATTTTCATGTTCCCCTTCATTTATTACGTCTTTATCATTGTTTTCTACATGTTTTATATAATACGTGTAGCTTTCTGTCTGTTTTAGCAGCTCAGTATCATATTCCGCTTTTAAATTCTTTTTACTTAACCACATTGTAATGGTATCCCTCTGGCAAAGGCGCCGGTCTTCTCTTAAGATGAAGCTTCATAAGCAGTTTATCTTTAAATCCTGGCTCTTTATACTCCTCTTTCTGCTTTTGTTTACACAATTTCATGAAATCTTCATATATGTTAGGCAAAAACATTGATACATCATATGATATATGCAATTTATCCATGTTAGGACTAATATTATCTACAATAATCTGGGCATCATTCGTGTTATACAAAATAGTCTTATCACTGACCATATATCCATTCATTAAAAACTCATCTACCCATTTTACCTCTCCAGATTTTGATACTAAATATATCTCCTTAATAGAAACTATAGAATCATATTCTGTAGGGTCTATTCTCACGCCTCGCATATTAGATGCAAGCGGTATATCCATTTCAACCTTTGCTCCATCAACCTTAGGAATTATATATATTCTACGGTCATCCGAATAGCCTTCTCCGTAACTATAATATATCTTAGGGTTGTTAAGATTCTTTAAGGCATTACTCTCTCTAAGAATGTTATCAAGGAATACAGTATTTGTAGGCATAATGGCGTGTAACACTTCAAGACTCGCAACTCCACCAATTGTAAACACCTGGAAATTATGTTCCATCTCTATAAACATCTTGATTTCGTCTTCTGTAAATCCAAATCTTTGGTATACATTCTCATTTTCGCTTTCAAAATGAACTTTTAATGTTGGATTTGAGAACTCAAAATAATAGTACAATCCTCTAAATGCCATAAATCTGTCAGGAATTGGGAAATCAAAACACCACTCATAATCTATTAGATTCCAAGGGCCATCCGCACCTTTTTCCTTATCAAAAATAATATTAGAAAAGATTATATCAAAATCGCTCTCTTCTGCACCAGTATATGAGCTATCAAACTTATATTTTCCAAATACTTCCTCAAATCTCTGAGTCTGTTTAAATGGCTTATTACCATTTAGTAATGCCACTTCACTTATATATTTTCTAATGATTTTTTCTATTTCATCATATTTCTTAGCATCAGCTAAATCAAATATATAACTGTCCATTGACATGCCACTGATATACTCAAAGTTAATTACATCAATAGCTTTAGATGTAGCGCCCGCCACTAACGGAACTGGCTCTTCGCCCTGAATATATTGGCATTTATTCGGTTCAAACTTTGTATCTTGACATCTTTCACATAATATATTGTAATTTTTACTTATATTTCTTATATGCGTATTAGATGTGTTATTACCCGCGCACTTATATACAAGAGGTTTATCCCCCTTATTCTTATAAAGAATTGTTGCAACTCTTAGGTCATTTCTTCGCTCATTTGCATACTTTGCAAAAATTGGAACAACTTTAAGACAATCGTAGATATCCTCTTTTGTCATGACAACAAGGAATGAATTTGAGAAATAATCAAATTTTCCTTCCTCAATTATTGAATCGAATGCCTTTGTCTCATCAAATAAAACAACTCTATCATTATCAAAGTTACGAAGGTTTGTATTAAGTTCCCCCTCATTAGGTAACATATCGTCAGAATAAATTGTATGTGCAAGCTTATAATCTGGATATGGATAATAAAACTTCCCCTTCAAATTAAGCTGCTCCATCATCCTTTCTAGCGACCCCTTTGAGAATGTCTTCACACCTGTATTGTTTCTATATCCCTCAATTCCGCCAAAGTATTCGCCTGTATGATCTTCCTTACAGCCAGCAAAGTATTTAAGTCCAAATTTATTCTCAATTGCTACTAGTAGCTTGCCATCCGGCTTGAGATGACTAGCTGCACTTCTAAGGAGATCTGTATATGGTTCCTTTGACTGAATATAGCTACCTGCATATTCAAGTACACCTATTAAAGTTACGTAATCGTATTTTTCTGTTAAATTAGGCTCTACGTCCGTATAATTACCTACATAAATGTCTATATTACTATACTCTCTATGCCTTGTCGCATTAATAGTACTACGTTTTTTAGAAAGCTCTATACAATCAACATGCCCCGCAAGCTTAGCAAGTCCTCCTGTCACCGCGCCACAACCGGCACCTATTTCAAGTACTCTAGATTTCTTACCTATAGGAAGCCATGTAACAATATTTTCTCTTATATGAGAAAGATGGTACATTACACTCCAAGACTTTGAATTTTGTATAATATGTTCGTAATCCGATTCTGAATATCTAGTAACTAAATCAAGGAGCACGTCCTCAGCCGCACCCTCTGAATAAAGATCTTCGCCCTTATAGTAGTCTAAATTAAGGGCTATGTTTCCAATTACCTCTTTATTCTTCGCTTCCATCTTCGCCTTCTTTTCTCACTGTAATAATAGTGTTCATATCATAAAAGCCTGTTGTGTTTTTAGATGAAATAACTGTCAGATTAAAGATGTCATAAACTCTGTGGTATACAGTAAAATTACCGTCCTTATATCCGACACATCCTAAAGACACAAGGTATTCTCCACCCTGAAGGCTCATATCTTGTGTGAATGTAGCAATATAAACATCTCCTGGCTCAGGAGTATCTATAGTCATTTTTTCGAACATTGTATTTGTTCCAGTTATTTCAGTTCCCTGCATGTTTTTAAATGAAACTGCGAAAATAGGATCCTGTATTTTTTCGAAAAATCTGATTTTCAGTTTAACAGTAAAGGATTCACCCTTAATAATTGTATTTGTGATATTACCTTCATTATCGTATGCACAGTAATCTTCAAATTCTGCAAGACCACTGCCATACTCGTCATGGTTAGGATTAAGATTCATCTGATCCTTCCACTTTGCACCTGTAGAAAGACTCTGGCTCTTATTTGTATCAGATATTTTATCAAGCTGGCCAACAAGAACCTTCTTGTACATATCGATTATTTCTTTTGGCTCACCTTCACCAATTTTTTTGCCCTTTTCAAGAAGAACAACTCTATCACAATATTTACTAATAGAACTTAAGTCATGGCTTACAAAAAGAATTGTCTTACCCTGTTTCTTAAACTCTTCGAATTTTCTATAACATTTATTTTGGAAGAACACATCACCTACTGACAAAGCCTCGTCAACTATAAGGATTTCAGGATCGATGTTAATTGCCACAGCGAATGCGAGACGAACAAACATACCACTTGAGTATGTCTTAACCTTCTGGTATACAAAATCACCTATGTCTGCAAAATCGAGAATATCTTGAAGCTTGGCATCTATTTCCTCTTCAGAAAACCCAATCATCGTACCGTTAAGATAAATATTCTCAATACCAGTAAATTCCATATTAAATCCTGCACCAAGCTCAAGAAGAGCTGAAACACGGCCATTAATGGTAACACTTCCGTGCGTAGGATTTAATACACCTGTAATAATTTTAAGAATTGTAGATTTACCAGAACCATTTGTTCCAATAATACCTACTGTTTCTCCAGTATTTACAGTAAAATTAACGTCATTTAAAGCATAATGATCATGCGCATTTACATGTCTTCCGATATGTAGTGCCTCTTTCAAACGATCTCTGTTTCTATCGTATAACTTATATATCTTTGTTAAGTTTTCGACCTTAATGGCCACTTCCTGCTGTTTATTTTCCATATATCTAAACCTTGTTTATTTTTACAAAAATATATTCTGAGCCTCTAAACTACAACACATCCGCAAAATGAACTTTCAATCTCTTAAACACTAAAGCTCCAACGGCAAACAAGCAAAGTGTTAATATCCAGAAATAAGCAGTTGAATAGAACGTCTCGTAGAACCATATCTTATCTATAAGCGCATTTCTATATCCTTCAACAATATAGTTCATTGGATTTAGCTTGAATATAAATTTCATCCATGCATACTGTGGATGAGATGCTAACATTGAATTCAGATTCCAGAGAATTGGTGTTGCCCAAATTCCTACTTGAAGTGCTATTGATATAATCTGACCTAGATCTCTAAAGAATATAACTATAGAACACGTAATGTAGCAAAGACCTAATGTAAATGCAAACATACATGCTGAATAATAGAAAATCTGAAGCGTATAAAGATCTGGATACATTCCATAACATGAATATAAAATTAATGTAAATGCAATAAAGAATAAATGCACAAATAATGCTGAAATAAGCTTTATTATTGGCAGAATACTAATCTTAAATACTACTTTTTTAACAAGGTAATTATACTCAAGAAGAGCATTGGTTCCACTTGATAATGCTTCTGAGAAGTAAAACCATGGAACAATACCTGCAATAAGCCATAGAACATACGGGATTTCTAAATCTCCGTTTAGCGTTGTAGCCCTTGAAGGAATCGCAATTGTAAAGACAAACCAGTAAAGTAAAACAGTAATAATAGGTTGCACAAATGCCCAGAATATACCAAGATACGAACCAGCATATCTAGTCTTGAAATCATTCTTTGCAAGCTTCCAAATAAGACGTCTGTTCTGTAGTAACTCTAAAGGCAAAATAACAATTTTATCGTATCCCATTAGAAATACAACATATATAGCATTAAGAATCACACAGGAGATTACTTTCTTTATAATCTCCTGTGTGTGATTATCTAATGGATTGTGATGTAACAGAATGTATAAATCAAGTGCTACAACTAACGCAGTCACAACTGCAATTACAATCTTTTTCTTCTTGTCCATTAAGCATTATCTCTTTCTTTAAGTGTTGGCCACTTAGTGTCTTTTTCCGAAAATGTAAGTTCGATTCCATCAATTGGCCATTCAACGCCTACCTCTGGATCATTCCAAATAATACCACCCTCATCATTAGGATGATAGAAATCTGTACATTTATAAGCAAATTCTGCGTAATCTGACAAAACAACAAATCCATGAGCAAATCCCTTTGGAATAAAGAACTGCTTCTTATTCTCCTCAGAAAGTATTACACCGAACCACTTACCATAAGTTTTTGATCCTTCTCGTAGGTCTACAGCCACGTCGAAGACCTCTCCTCTAATACACCTTACAAGCTTATCCTGTGGATAATTAATCTGGAAATGTAATCCTCTAATAACACCCTTCTTTGAAGCGGACTGGTTATCCTGAACAAATACTTCATCAATTCCAGCCTCTTTAAAATCATTATAATTGTATGTCTCCATAAAATAGCCTCTGTTATCACCAAACACCTGTGGTGTAATGACCTTGAGGCCTTCTATTTCGCATGTTTCTACTGTAATTTTACCCATTTTCCATTTCCTATCTGTAATAACATTTATTCATATCAACATATCCGCTGATACCATTGACACTTCCCTTAGAAGTATACTGCCACATATCATATCTTCCCGAATATGTAGGTGCTGCATTGTATTGAGCAAGCCATATCTTATATCCAGATAACTCTCCAGCATTCATATAGCTTGAAAGCCATGTCTTATTAGCATAAACACCTGGTGTATATCCAGCGCTTCTAATTGTGTTACAGAATGCTTTAACAATTGCTGTTCTCTGTCCTGAACTCATTCCATTATATCCTGGTCTAGGTGAACTCTCGCAGTCCATAAAGATTGGGAAATCAAGCCCGTATCCCTTACATAAGTATGCACACATTGATGCTTCTTCAACTGCTTCTGCCTCTGTTACAGCTGTTGTAAAGAAGTATACACCTACTTTAAGTCCTGCCGCTTTAGCACCCTTAATATGGCTCTTGAAATAAGGATCCTCAACAAGTACACCTGTAGATGAACCTCTATATCCACATCTAATAATTACGTAGTCAACACCCGATGATTTAACTGCAGACCAGTTAATGCTTGGCTGATACTTAGATACATCAATTCCAAGTGTTCCAGAGCCTGTTGATACTGATCCAGTTTCACCGAAGTCGTATTCTACTCCTCCGATTATCTGCTTACCTGTTACTCTATTGTGATCCTTGTCGAAGTAGCACTTAACACCATCTATTGTCTGCCATCCTGTATACAGGAATGTCTCCTGCTTAATATAGAATTTTTGAGTTTTGTCTCTCTTATAATCCCTATATTTTGCAAGTCTATAAGTGTCACCATCTTTTACATAAAGGGCATTCTTAAATGCATCATATAACTGTGCATCGTCTGAATACTCGCCTCCGTCAACATTAATAGTGACTGTTGATTCCTTACCATTGTCACTCTTAACGGTCATCTTTGTACTTCCCGCCTTAAGTCCCTGTACTGTAATAGTGAATCCGTCTACAGATGACTTAGCTATTGATGTATCGGAGAACGTTACGCCTTCAATCACCTTTCCTTCAGGTGTTATTTTAGCTGTAATTGTTGTCTTTTCATTAACCTTTACAGATGTATTTCCAGAAAGCTGAATACTTGCTTCCTCAGCTTTAGCATTTACTGTTACCTGACATGTCGCCGAAGGATTCTTTCCATCAACCGATGCAGACGCTGTGATAGTAGCTGTTCCCGCTTTAACTGCTGTAATTCTTCCGCTTCCATCAACCGATGCAACTGATGCATCAGAACTTGAATACTTAACCGGTGCGCTTGGTGTTACAGACGCACTTAAAGTCGTCGCCTCACCAACAGTAAGTGTTAATGTTGTCGCATTAATCGTTAAAGTTGGTTCACTCTTCTTATATCCACACTTTGTACACTGACCATTTCCATCAAACGAGTGACCTTCATCCTTTGGATAGCCCTTATCACAACCATCTGTACACTTTATTGTATGAACAGATTCATTATTCTGAACTGTAGAAAGTGAACATACATGTGCTGCCTTGTAATTTGGATTTGATGCTCCACATATGTCACATGCTTGCTTACTATTGTCACCTTTAAATGTACAGTCTCCTGTATTTCCAGTTTCAGAACATCCAGAATCCTGACACTTTTCTGTATGTGTTCCATCTCCATTACTTACATACTTTAAATTATGTGTAGGTGTTGGATCAGGTTCTGTCGCAGGCTGATCTGGCTTAGACTCCGTGCTAGGTTCCGGAGATTGGTTTTCTTGACCAGGTTCCGTTGCCGGTGTTTCATCCGCCAAAATCGCTGTATAAGCCAATGAACTTCCCTTAAATCCTGATGCAGTTGCTTTCACTTTCTCAAGAAGCGAAGCAAACAAATTATTCTTCTTTATAGTAGCAGTCTTTGTAAGGTCAACGGCTGCTTCAACATAATCTTCTCCATTAATGGTCTTTGTAGACTCTACAAACTCAACTGTATCCGCCATTGCTGGTGGAGGAGCTGCTTCCTGGTCTGCCGCCTGATTTCCAGCCACATCTTCGGCTGCAACATTGATTTCCTTCTCAGACTTGATTTCATCTTTAATATTAGCTATAACCTTGTATTCTACCTTAGCTTTTACGCTAACCATCTGAGCAGCCATTGGTAGTTCAAAATCTGCTAGTGAATCATTAGGATTAAGTGTTACTGAATAATCCCCCGCATTCACATCTGTCATATGAATAATTCCATCCTGGTCATCATCAACTTCTTCTGATGAGTTACCGTCGCTACTTTCTACTGTAACTGACCATGGAACATGTTTTACTAACGTATCGTCTTCATCGACGAGCTTAATTTTTAAGTCCTTTTCAACAGAAGATAAAACAAGCGAAAGAACTTTTCCAACCTCCGGTGTCGCTTCTTCCATAGAAATAGGGATTTCTATATCCTCTACTGAAGCCGCAACTTGTTCAAATGTTGTATCTTCATATGTAGAAAGTTTTGAAAATGCCTGATCTCGATTATCCTTACATTGTAAATTTGCATAGACATTTGTTGTCATAATGGAAGATCCAAATAGAACAAGTGCAAGTCCTGCTGCTATCCACTGAAGCGCAGACATACTCTTGAATCCATCGAAGAACCCACCGCCAAATGACGAATCCGATAAATCGTTAAGTGCTGAATAATCTGGTATCTTTGAATCTTTCCAATCCGCAGAACTTCTTCTAAAATCAGATCCTAAATCGTCTTTTTCAAAATCATCCCTCTTTTTATTTATTTCAGAAAGACGTGGCAACCTAAAATCTTTATCATCAGCCCTACTTGATGAATCTAGGTCTATGAAATCGAAACTTGTTGTATCATATGCCAACTTTTCTGTTTTTTTGCTCTTAACAACCTTAACCTTGTCAGCCTTTTTGATAGCTTCTTTCTTAGCTAAAACCTGGTCTTTTGTACCCTTTTTAACTCGTCTTCTGACCTTTCTTTTAGCTTCTTTTTCTCTGATAATTATCTTGTCTGGATTCGACGTATCAAATGTTGAATTTGCAAATAAGTCGTCCCCTCTATTATCTCGTGAAAACATTTTACTTCCCTTTACTAATTATTATTAAATAAATCGTCTATACCTTATATGACTAAGACACCTCCCCAAGTGTCATTGTCACAGTTTATCCTATAAACCATTTGCCACATCAACAAGGTATTTACCATACTCTGTCTTTAGTAGTGGCTCTGCCAGTTTTA
>JAUNIR010000071.1 GCA_030523345.1 Lachnospiraceae bacterium | reverse complement strand
TTTCCATTAATGGTTGAAACTGTAACTTTACCTCTATAATATTTATAAAAGCAGTCAAAATATATCGTAATAACATCCAGCACAAAAAGCAGATTATATTTATGTTCATCAGGAAGAGAATCTTCTTCACATATAAACTTAAAATATTTTCTGCCTTCAGGATCATTAAAACTCTCACTAACCCTATTAAAATATGGGCCAATCTGAGGTTCTTTTATCATAAAAATCTGAATATAATCGTTTACTATTCTATCGACAAAATTATCAATAGTGTTTACAGTTATGTCAGAATAATTTAATACAAAAGACAAACTTTTTCTAAATACTCTATTAATGTATTCATATCCAGAAAGTCTTTCGTTAAGTGTTGCCGACATTTCCTGCATCGGTTGGATGAATTTCTCATTCATCATTTTAAACTGTTCATCCATTAAATCTATTTCTTCATCTCGGTTATAGGAATGAAGACAAGATTCAATAAGTGAAGGCAAATCCTCTAGTACAAGATATTCCTTGCACATCAGCTTATTAAGATGTAATGTATTATACACATCCAATACATTAATAGTATTAGCTTCATTGAATATCATAATGAATTGTGTATCTGGATTATGTGCCTGCAATAACTCACAAATCTCGTCTCCTGATACAACATCAGACTCATACTCTATAATCGCTGTTGCAATTTCATTATTTTCAGCAATAGATGAAGCTTTATCTACATCCAAAGCATAATAATAATCAATAGTATTATCAGTTAAAATTAGCTTTATTCTATTTAGTAAGTTCTCATCACTTACTACTGTTAACAAGCTTCTCATAAAACCCTCATGACACTATATATTGTATGTGTCATCATAATTATTTTAATGAATTCTATGCATAACAAAAGGAAGTGCAACATACACTCCCTTCCATTATACTATATAATGCTATAATTTCAAGAATATAACACTAAATATTGACTATGCTAATTTTTATGTAAAAAACAAGTCCTGATACTTACAATATCAGGACTTGTGGTTGTTTATTTTTTGATTACTATATTTACAATCTTACCTGGAACATATATTTCCTTAATAATAGTTGCTCCTTCAAGCCACTTAGAAGCAGCCTCTTTACCCGCAGCAATAGCACCGTCTTTATCAACATCTTTAGCAACCTTGACAACTTCACGAGTTTTACCGTTTACCTGTACAGCAACCTCAATTTCATCATCAATTGTCTTTGCTTCATCATATTCTGGCCAGCTCGCAACTGATAAGAAACCTTCTCCTCCAAGTTCTTCCCATATTTCTTCTGTAAGATGAGGAGCAAATGGTGATAAAAGTTTTATAAATACGACAAGTTCATCCTTAGTGATTGAACCCTTACCATAAATCTGATTGATAAGCCCCATCATTGCAGCTATTGCTGTATTGAACTTCGTTTCTTCAATATCAGATGATACCTTCTTAATTGTCTTATGGAAAGCAGACTCTAAATCTTTAGACATACCCTCACCAGACAAAATATCAGTAAGACCAGCTACTCTTTCAAGGAATCTCTTACATCCCTTAACTGATGAATCATTCCATGGAGATGCAGCACCATAATCTCCCATAAATAATACATAAGTTCTGAGTGTGTCTGCGCCATAATCTTCAACAATATCAAGAGGATCAACTACATTACCTTTTGATTTAGACATCTTCTCGCCATCAGGTCCCAATATAAGTCCCTGAATAGATCTCTTGGCATATGGTTCTTTTGTATTAACCATTCCCTCATCAAAAAGGAATCTATGCCAGAATCTCGAATAAATCATATGTCTTGTTACATGCTCCATACCACCATTATACCAGTCAACTGGCATCCAGTAATTAAGCTTATCCATCGATGCGAGTTCATTAGCATTATTAGGATCAATATATCTTAAGAAATACCATGAAGATCCAGCCCACTGAGGCATTGTATCAGTTTCACGCTTAGCATCTGCTCCACACTTTGGACATTTACAATTAACATATTCTGGCACATCAGCTAATGGAGATTCACCATCTGAACCAGGTTCAAATTCTTTAACATTTGGAAGTCTTAGTGGTAATTCTTCATATGGAACAGCAACAATTCCACATTTATCACAATGAATAAGTGGAATAGGCTCTCCCCAGTATCTCTGACGGTTAAATGCCCAGTCTTTCATTTTGTACTGAACGCCTGCTTTACCACATCCAATTTTCTCAATTTCTTCAATCATTCGAGCTATAGAATCTTTCTTGTTTGTAAAGCCATTAAGGAATTCGGAATTAATCATTTCTCCGTCACCTGTATATGCTTCCTTTTCTATATCTCCACCCTTTATGACCTGGATGATATCAATGCCAAACTTCTTTGCAAAATCGTAGTCTCTCTGATCATGTGCAGGAACAGCCATAATAGCGCCTGTTCCATAACCCATCATTACATAATCTGCAATAAAGATTGGGATTTTTTTACCATTTACAGGATCAATACCCATAAGACCGTCAATCTTAACACCTGTCTTATCTTTAACAAGCTGAGTTCTTTCGAATTCAGTCTTTTTCTGACACTCTAACCTGTATGCTTCAATAGCATCCATATTAGCAATCTTATCTTTATACTTATCAATAAGTGGATGTTCCGGTGCAATTACCATAAATGTTACACCAAAAAGTGTATCCGGTCTTGTAGTATATACCTGAAGTTTCTCATCTAAACCATCTATAGGGAAATCTACAAAAGCACCTCGAGATTTTCCAATCCAGTTTTCCTGCTGTTGTTTTACATTTGCAGGATAATCAACTTCTTCAAGTCCTTCAAGAAGCTTATCCGCATATTCAGTAATTCTTAAATACCAAACTGTTTTTGACTTCTGTACAACGTCTGAATGACAAATATCACATTTTCCACCCTGTGAATCTTCGTTTGATAAAACAACTTTACATGAAGGACAATAATTAACAAGTGCTGTGTCTCTAAATACAAGCCCTTTTTCAAACATTTTAAGGAAAATAGTTTGTGTGAATTTATAAAAATCAGGATCTGTAGTATCAATTACTCTGTCCCAATCAAATGAAAAACCAACTTTCTTTAGCTGATTAGAGAATTTAGCAATATTCTCGTCTGTAATCTCACGTGGATGACGACCTGTCTTTATAGCATAGTTTTCTGTAGGAAGTCCAAATGCATCAAATCCAATAGGGAATAATACATTATATCCCTGCATTCTACGTTTTCTAGCAACTACTTCAATACTTGAATAAGCTTTTATATGTCCTACATGCATTCCTGCCCCTGATGGATATGGGAACTCAACAAGTCCATAAAATTTAGGCTTATCTGAAAAGTCTACTGCATTAAAAATCTTTGCTTCGTCCCACTTTTTCTGCCATTTTGGTTCAATCTCATGGTATAAATGTCTCATTTTTACAAACCTACCTTAATTATAAATAATATATACACAAATTAATGTGTTCTAAATGTATACTGCATCCATGTATCACGTTTTACTCTTTCAAGCTCAGCCATACCTGAAACGAATCCCTCATATGCCTGCTGATCCATAAATGCAATATTATATTCTCCTGATGCTTGTCCAGATGCCAAATTAATTGCACCCATATCAAGAAGATTATTATTTCCAGTCACCATACCTTCTAATGCCTGACGTTTAACCATCTCAATGTCTGAAACAGGTCTTTTTTCAGCCTTTGCTCTAAGGTTTTGTAATTCAATATACTCTTTTGTTTTTGCATTGAAAGTCTGCTGATTCTCCATCTGTTTCTTTAAAAACAATTCTTCCCTTGAAGGCATACCATTTGCAGCCTTAACAGGTGTTGCAAATAATATTAAACAAGCCACAGATGCTGATAATATAATTGTTAATTTAGAAAGAAGCTTCATAATTAGCCCTCCTTATATAAAATAAATTTAGTAGACATAACTCAACTTTTATATTATAGCATGATATTTAAAAAATGGAATAAATATTTATAAAAACATAAAAAAATCCCTCTCCACAAATTGTGAAGAGGGAAATATTTTATGATTTAGTCTTCTGCAGTCAAATCAACAAGTTTAGATGCTCTTGCCGCAACTTCCTTTTCCTGTACATCAGATGGACATTGTTCATAACGAGTGAATTCATATTCGTATTCTCCACGTCCACCAGTCATAGAACGTAAATCTGTACAATATCCAAATAATCCAGTCATTGGAATTTCTGCAGAAATAGTCTGTTTTCCACCAGCAACAGGATCCATTCCGAGAACTCTTCCACGTCTCTTATTAAGATCGCCCATTACATCACCTGTATATTTATCAGGTACAGTAACCCTAAGAGTCGCAATAGGCTCTAAAAGCACTGGTGATGCCTTAAGGAAGCCTTCCTTGAACGCTTGTATTGTAGCCATCTTAAATGCCATTTCAGATGAATCTACAGGATGATATGATCCATCATATAAAGTAGCTTTCACACCTACTACAGGATAAGCAGCCAAAGGTCCTGACTGAACAGAAGCTTCAAGTCCTTTCTCAACAGCTGGGAAATAGTTCTTAGGAACTGCTCCTCCAACTACACATTCCTCAAATACATAAGGAGTCTCGTTATCACCCGATGGCTCGAAACGCATCTTTACATCGCCAAACTGTCCATGTCCGCCAGACTGTTTCTTGTATCTACCTTGAACATCAGAATTCTTTTTAATTGTCTCTCTATAGGCAACCTTTGGTTCTGAAAGTTCGATTTCAACTTTATATACATTAGCAAGTTTAGCTGCAATAATATCAAGATGCTGATCACCCATTCCATAAAGAAGTGTTTGTCTATTTTCAGAATCATTCACATTTCTGATAGTTAGATCTTCATGCATCATCTTCTGAAGTGCTCCAGAAATCTTATCTATATCTGCTTTATTCTTTGGCTTATATCTCTTATAAGTATATGGCTTAGATATTTCTGTTTTTGCATACTGAATAGTATTAGCCTTTGTAGATAATGTATCCCCTGTTCTAGCTTTTGATACTTTTGCAAGAGCTCCAATATCACCTGCATGAAGTTCAGGAACTTCAATTGGCTTATTTCCCCTTAACACATAAATCTTGCCAACTTTTTCTTCAACATCTTTATCATAGTTATAAAGGACATCATCCGATTTAATAACACCAGAAGTAACCTTAATAAGAGAATATTTACCAATAAATGGATCAACTATTGTTTTCCAGATAATTGCTGATTTTGGCTTTGAGAAATCATAATCAGCCTCAAATATTTCATTTGTCTTAACATTAATACCAGCAACCTTTCTAGTATCAGGACCCTGAAAATATTTGATAATATCATCAAGAAGAGTATACATACCCTGACATAATACTGATGAACCCATAGTAACTGGAACTGTGCTTCCATCGATTACATTTGCTCGAAGCGCTGCTCTAATTTCAGCTTCAGAGAATGTGTCTCCACTAAAATATCTATCCATGAACTCCTCAGATGTTTCAGCTACTGCTTCAAGTAACACATCTCTAAACTGCTCAAGATATGGTTTTGAATAATCTGGCATATCAACTTCTGATACAGTTCCGTCAGAGCTCCATTTATTTGCCTGTTCAGATACTACATTAACATATCCTACAAATTTACCATCTTCTCTTATTGGGAAATGGAATGGAGCAATCTTCTTACCATATTTTTCCTGAAGTGCTTCAACAACCTGTCTAAATGATGCATTATCATCATCCATATTTGTTACAAAAAAGATTCTTGGCAACTTATATTTCTCGCAAAGGTCCCATGCCTTTTCTGTTCCAACTTCAATACCTGCTTTTCCATTTACTACAATAACAGCACCTGCAGCTGCAGCAACAGCTTCCTCAACTTCCCCCACAAAATCAAAGTATCCAGGTGTATCAAAAAGATTAATCTTATATCCTTCCCATTCAACTGGAATTACAGATGTTCCTATTGAAAACTGTCTCTTTTGTTCTTCCTTATCATAGTCAGATATTGTATTACCGTCTGATGTTTTACCCATTCTTGTTGTAATACCCGCAAGATAACAAATAGCTTCTGTAAGTGTTGTCTTACCACATCCACCATGTCCTAAAATTACTACATTACGAATTTTGTCTGTTGTGTAAACATTCATTATAGAAAAACCTCCTACTTTGTATTTGTGGGCAATTAATGCCTCAGGAGCATACATAAATCCCCAACACGCTCCTCGTTGTGCGAAATGTACAATAAATCACTTATTTTTAACATTTCAACTAGTAAATATTGTAATTCTTTTATATAATTTTTGCAACAGATATTATGCATATTACACAACATTTGGTAACTATTCTTATGTAAACTGTAAATAATGTACAACATATGTTCAGTGCTTTAACTCGTTAAAGTGTTATGGTATAATATGCAAGATTTATTATTTATTTTTTAGGAGTTATTCATGAAAATTGGATTTATTGGTCTTGGCCTTATTGGTGGTTCATTAGCTAAATCAATTAGAGAGACATACAAAGACTGCACTATTGCTGCTTATGATATATATGGAAAACTTTTAGATAATGCGCTAGTTGATGGTACCATTAATAAAGCATGCTATGAAATAGATGATAATTTTTCTAACTGTGATTACATTTTTCTTTGTGCGCCAGTTACAAGTAATGAAGAAAACTTAAAAACAATTATTTCATACTGTGGTAAAAACACTATATTAACCGATGTGGGTTCTACTAAAGGAAATATTCATCGCGCATTAGATAAAATTGGATTTGATGGTGTATTCATTGGTGGGCATCCAATGGCCGGTTCTGAAAAATATGGATATGATCATTCTGGTTCAAATATAATAAAAGGTGCCTATTATGTATTGACACCTGGTAAAAATGCAACAGATGAACAAATAAATTCATATGCAAATCTTGTTGAATCAATTGGCTGTAAACCAACTATTATGGATATGGAACTACATGATAGGGCTACAGGGGTCATTTCTCATATTCCTCATGTTATATCCGCTTCACTAGTTCATTTTCTTATAAATCATGACAACGATAAGAAAACTATGAAAGCTCTTGCTGCTGGCGGTTTTAGGGATGTAACTAGAACAGCCTCTTCTTCTGTTAAAATGTGGGAAGATATTTGTCTTGCAAACAACGATATCATATGTGAACTATTAGATGATTATATTGAAGAATTAAAAGATATCAGAAATACTATGGCTTCCAAGGACAAAACTGAAATCGCTAGATTTTTCTCCGAAGCAAAAGAATATAGAGATTTCCTATATGAAAACAATCCTAAATTCAAACAGTAATATTCTTAAATCTATTACCAGACAATAATATTTATTAAATTAATATTACAAAACTCATTACTATGATAGAATACAAATAAAAAATATACATTTTGTGAGGTAAAAATATGCCTGCTGTTTTTAAAAAAACAAAAAATCTTAAAGGTGAAATCATAATTCCTGGCGATAAGTCAATTTCGCATCGTTCTGTTATGCTTGGAGCTCTATCAAAGGGCACAACCGAAGTAACTCATTTTTTAAATGCTGCAGATTGTAATTCAACAATTAAATGCTTTTCAAAAATGGGAATTGAAGTCGAAAAACTTGAGCCAGAAAGAATTCTTATACATGGAAAAGGTTTGCATGGTTTACAAGAGCCAGAGCAAGCTTTAGATGTTGGTAATTCAGGTACAACTATCCGATTATTATCTGGTATATTATCTGCACAGCCATTCAATACAAAAATATCTGGTGATGACAGTATTTGTAGAAGGCCTATGGGACGTATTATTAAGCCATTATCAATGATGGGTGCAGATATTATTTCTAAAGAAAAAAATGACTGTGCTCCACTATATATAAATGGTTCTACACTTCATGGAATTCATTATGACAGTCCTATAGCATCAGCTCAGGTAAAGTCTGCAATATTATTTGCCGGCATGTATGCTGATGGCATTACTTCTGTAACAGAACCATATGTATCTCGTAATCATTCTGAAAAAATGATTCAGTTTTTTGGAGGAGACATTAAAACCGAGGGCACTACTCACATCCTTACACCAGATCCTCACCTTGAAGGACAAAAAGTTATTGTTCCTGGTGATATTTCATCTGCTGCATATTTTATTACTGCCGGTCTTATTGTCGAAGGCTCTGAAATATTAGTTAAAAATGTAGGTATCAATCCAACAAGAGATGGTCTTATAGAAGTCGTTAAAGCAATGGGTGGTTCAATTGAACTTATGAATTTTAAAGATGAAATGGAACCATGTGCTGATATCCTCGTTAAGTATAGCCATCTAAAAGGTACAACTATTTCTGGAAGTTTAATTCCAAGGCTTATTGACGAAATACCTATAATAGCTGTTCTTGCATGTTTTGCAGAAGGTCAAACAGTAATTAAAGATGCTCAAGAATTAAAAGTTAAAGAATCCAATCGTATTGAGGTAATTGTTGAAAATCTCCAGCGTATGGGAGCTGATATTACTCCAACAGACGATGGAATGATTATAAATGGAGGGAAACCATTAAAAGGTGCTGTACTTGGCTCAAGACATGATCATAGAATTGCAATGAGTTTTGCTATAGCAGGTCTTGCGTCAGAAGGGAAAACTGAAATAATAGGATCGGAATGCGTCAACATATCATATCCTAATTTCTATACCGATTTGCAAAACCTAATTCAAGAATAACAAATCGTATATACAAATATAAATAATAAACTAAAATAGCTTTACATTGATAAATTCAAATATATTTCAGTATTTTTCGAAATATTAATGAATAATCAAAGTAAAGCTATTTTTATTATCGTAAATCAATTATTTATTCAGATCATCTATATCAACTATCTCAATATTATCAGAATCTTCTGAATTATTTACTTCTTTGCCTTCTTCTGTTTTTATCTCACTCTTATTAAGCTTTAATTCTAACTTTTCAGCTTTCTTTATTTGGCGTTTCTGTCTTCTATTTTTTGATGAATTAGACATATTATCTATAACTAAATAAAATACTGGAAGCATAATAAGTGTCAATATTGTTGAGGCTATAAGTCCACCGGATATTACAAGAGCCATACCCTGCATAGTTTCAGTATTTTTACCAATACCCAATGTAAATGGCAACATAGAAATAATTGTTGTAAGTGTTGTCATTAATATAGGACGTAATCTAGACGCACCTGTCTCCACAAGAGCCTCTTCAGTAGGCATACCATCATCTCGAAGTTGATTTGTATAGTCAACAAACAGTATACCATTATTAACAACTATACCCGCAAGCATCATAAATCCAAGCAATGATGTCATACTAAATGTCTGACCTGTAACTAGAAGAAAAACTATTGATCCAATGATAGCAAAAGGAATACAGAACATTACAAGTCCCGAATAGATTAGATTTTCAAATTCAATAGCCATAACCATGTATACAAGAATAATCGCTGTTGCAATAGCAAAACCAAGCGCTGTAAACTCTTCTGTCATGATTTTATTCATCATACTTTCACTCTTGTAGACGTTAGCAGGTGGATTATAAGCGTTTAATTTCTCTTCTATCATTTCCTGAGCTTCAAACTTCTCGCTAGACTTCATAGATGCCGTAAGCGTTACCGTGTATCTTCCATCAGTTCTCATAATTGTCTGTGGAGCATCCGTATAGACTATTTCAGCTATATCTCTTAGAGGGACACTCATACCTTGCATATTAGTCAAAGTCATTCCATATATATCATTAACTGTTTTATATTCATCCTTAGGATATTCAATTTTGACTTTGTAGTCTTTATTATCAATAGATACGTCAAAAGCATCTGTTCCATTTGTAGCAGAATAAATCGTTCCGCCTACGAGCTGAGGTGTAAGTCCGTTTGCCGCAGCCTTGATAGGATCAACATGAATTTCCGCTTTTGTAGATACATTTCCGAGAGATGATGAAACCGAGCTAACGCCATTAACACTCATCATAATATCACTAATTTCATTTACCGTATCTTTTAATAAATTTAAATCGGTACTTTCATAAGTGATATCATATGTGTTTGATCCGCCAATCATCATTGTTTCAGAACTACTACTAATGGATATTTCGCAATTATCCGCATATGACATCACATCATCTATCCATGCATCTACAACCTCATTAGTAGTTTTCTTACTATCACCATCTATATAAGCTGAAACACTTCCTGATGCTGTTCTACTTGTCGCTGAATAGCCTTCAATATAGTCAAAAGATGCAACAAATGTTTCAAGTTGTACTATTTTTTCATCAACAACTTCTTTCTTTGTTCCTGGTCTAAATGTAACATCTATATTTACTCGTCCCTCATCAGTAGCAGGCATAAGCTCAGAATGAACAAACTGAATAAGATAAATTGATACTCCAAATATAATTATTGCAGCTACTGCTGTAAGTTTCTTTTTATGTAAAAATTTAGCAATTACCTTTTTATACCAATTTGAAATTTTTTCAAGCAGATGATTAATCGGCGCATCTGATTTTTCAACAGGTTTATAATACTTAAAACATAACGGAACAACTGTAACAGCACTAACAAGCGATGCTAAGAGTGCAAATACAATTGTAAATCCGAGCTGACCAAAAATCTGACCAACTAATCCTTTCATAACTGAAAGTGGTACATATACAACGATTGTTGTAATCGTTGAAGCAATAACAGAATTCATAACAACTTTACATGCTTCAAACGCGGCATCACCATAGTCTGAATACTTTTCTTTTTCTCTAAAGCACATTTCTATTACTACAATGGAGTTATCAACCATCATACCAATAGCAATTACTAAGGCTCCCATTGTTACTATATTAAGAGAATACCCCATAAAACTCATCAACATAAATGTAATAAGAAGTGATACAGGCATTGATGATCCAACAATCAAACTTCCCTTAAAATCACCGAAGAAAAGGAATAGTACAAACATCGTAATTAAAACACCAAAAACAAGTGTTTCAAAAATCGACTTAATTGAACTTAAAATTGCATCTGCACTGTCGTATTGAATAATAACCTCATAATCAGGATATTTTTCTTTAAGTCTGTCTATTGCCTTTTGAACATCTCTAGAAACAGTTACCGCACTTGCACTTTGTTCTTTTGTGATTGATACACTAACATTTGATGC
Source organism: Lachnospiraceae bacterium (assembly GCA_030523345.1). GTDB lineage: Bacteria > Bacillota > Clostridia > Lachnospirales > Lachnospiraceae > UBA2868. Next base: position 1,479 of record JAUNIR010000071.1, on the reverse strand, counting down.
CCCATTATATCTACTAAGCGAACTTCCTTCTTTCATTGCATACGAAACGACAGCTACATCTGATAAATGGATAATGTTTCCTGTAGCTGTTGTAATAGGGATTGTTGCAATTTCTTCTGGGGTTTTAAACTCAGTTTTAGTTGTAATATCTATATTATAATTACCATATTCTTTCGTTCCTGCTGGCAAAATACTATTTGCACCACTTACCGCAGAGGCAATCGAATTTATAGATAAACCGTATTGTGTTAATTTTTCAGGTATAAGCTGAATAGAAATATATGATTCATCGCCTCCAGCCACTTCAACCTGTGCAACAGTACTAATCTTTTCAAGTTCAGGCTGAAATACGTCTGTTACATAAGAACTAACATCATCTCCACTAAGTGAATTTACTGCTAGCGTAATAACAGGCTGTGCGTTAACATCCATCTCCATAATAATAGGGTCTCTAATAGAATCAGGCATATTAGATTTTGCTCTATTCACGGCTGATTGAACATCTGTATAACTCTCATCAAGATCAGTACCATATTCAAACTGCAATAAAACCATGGATACATTTTCTCTTGAATAAGATGTAATGGAATCAAGACCAGATATGGTACCACATTCCCCTTCTATTTCTTTTGATACGAGTCTTTCAACTTCTTCTGGACCAGCTTGTGGATAAATAATCTGCACAAGAAGCATTGGCATCTGCATGTCAGGAATAAGCTTAAGTGGCATACTTACTATAGAACTGATACCAAAAATTAACATACCGGCAATTAATACAATAACTGCAACAGGCCGTCTTAAAACTGTTTTTGTTATATTAAGCATTTAAAATACCTGCTAATTCCTTTCAACTAAAATATCATCTGACTGGATGTCATTACTGCTAACAGAATTGTCCACCTTTACTTCTACACCATTTCTTAATTGGCTAGACCATGTTGTAATAACCTGATCATCTAAAGCAATACCATCTATTATTTCAATAACAGAATCATTAAATAATCCCGTCTCAACATAAACCTTGTTTGCTTTTCCATCGCTGTATGTATATACATATGACTTTTCGTTTTCATGATATACAGCATCAATCGGTAGTGTTAGTACATTATCGGCATGCTGAGTTGTCATTATAAGTTTTACTTTTACGCCATTAACAATATCTTCCGAAGAGTTAATTTTAGCTTTGACTTTAAACAAACCACTCTGCTGATCTGCTACACCTGGATTTTCAATGATCTGAGCATCATACTTAATACCATTTTTATCAACTGTAATCGATTGTCCCTCCGATAGCTCTTTCATAACAACCTCAGAGACATAAAAGACAACGTATTTTGACCCGTTAGACATAATTGTATACGCAACGGAACCTGGAGATGTCATGTTGTTCTTTGTTACACCCTTGGCTGTTATAATACCCGATACTGGAGATGTAACATTAGCATAATCAAGCTGCAATTGAGCAGCATCCACAGCAGC
>JAUNIR010000215.1 GCA_030523345.1 Lachnospiraceae bacterium | reverse complement strand
AAGAGAATTTTGTTATCTTTCTCTTTACACCCCAACATTTGACACAGAGCCAAAAAAATCCGAACCCATTCTTCAAGAAGAAGTAGTTCGGATTATACCAATATGGTGGGACTATCGGAAACTTGCTCGAACAATTATATGGTAGTTGCGAAATATGTCAAAACATATCATACGACCACTGTAAAACCAGCCATAGATCCATCTATCACAGACTTGTCATATAGCCCCGATTCTGTAGTGAAAACCATCAAGCAGCGGCAAAAACATCTGTCCGAGCAAGAAACTCGAACTATTATTGAGAAATATAATGCTGGAGCATCAACATACGAACTTGCAAAAGAATTTGGCTGCCACCGCAATACTATCAGCAATGCGCTAAAACGAAACGGACTCGCAGTAGATAACCATATAGAGGGTAGAAAATACAAAACCGATAATGTAATTCACCTCTATATCGAAGAAAAGAAATCCATAAAACAAATTGCCAAGATATTTGGGGTCTGTGACGGCACAATATATAAATGCTTGAAGCGGAACAATATCTCTACGAAAAGGACGAGGTGGGATTATGAAGAATGATTCTCAAGAACTTTCCCGTGTTATAATATGAGAGGCTTCGGCCCTATGTATCTATCCGCGCTGATGCGGTAGCATAGTTTTTTCTCCGAGTAGCCACCAATTAGGTGGCTACTCTATGTCAGAAAAGTATAGAATTTCTAATGGATACCAGAGTCAGTAACTAACAGGAATAGCGGCTTCTACGTTCTCTAAAATCGCACTAATTATTCTTGATCGCAAATAACATAGTGCAAATACTCGACGGTACTATCGGCTGAATATTCCCTCATTCCATCTGCTTTAAAACGATGATAGTCTCTGGTTACAAAGCCATACTTGCCGCGTTTTGACATAATGGTTTTTATTTCTTCGAGTGGCAGTAATCCCTCGTTGTTATAACTGAGGAATATATATTTTGCTTTTGAATTCATAATTAAATCGTCAAAAGTGTATTTTACCTTTGCACGAGCACAGTATTTTGACTTTTGGGCACTGTACTCTCGTAATCCAGTCTTGCCATGGATCTTAGGATCGTCATAACGCGCTATTGTTTCTAACAAATGATAATTAGTCGCATACTGCCTTTGGTTATATGGTGGATCGAGATATAGAACATCTACAGGATTACTGGCAGCAACCACATTAGCATCATCATTTAAGATGGTGTTTTGAAATTCACTGAGTATTAATTCTGCAGGTGCAAGTTTCATTCGCTTGGTTGCACTTTCTTTGAGATTCTTTAGAAATGCCCCGTAAACGCTTGCTGTATTAGCGACCTTATCTATGCTTTCTAATAAAGTGCATAAAAGATAATAATATTCATCCTCTGTGATCTTTTTCTCGCTTTTCCATGATTCAATCTTAATACGTATAGCATCGCAGAGTTTTCCATTTTCGTCGGAATAATACAATCTTTCTCCTGATCCACCTAGGCAGTAATTGTTATATATAAAGCCGGAAACGCCTTCTAGCCCAGATAGGTAATCACAAACAGTTAGGGGGCGGTTATTTGAAGTTTGTATTCCGGGGACATCCAAATCGGTCAGCGATGAGAATACAAGCGGGTGATTATTGCCTATGTAATGCCTGTTTAATACATAACTATAGTATTGCAAGTCGTTAGCGATTACTGTTTTTCCTTTCTTCTTGAAATAGCGGCCGACAATTCCAGTTCCAGCAAACAAATCACAAACGCTTGAATAGTTTCCATTTGTCACATCGTCAACATTATCTCCAATAAAGTCTAGTAGAGATAGCTTGCTTCCGATGTAATTCATGTCTCGATTTTAGCATGGTTTCACGAAAATAGTCTAAAATCGAGTGTATTATAGAGAAAACGCCCATAAAATGCTCATGATTTCTTAATTGTACAATCATTGATACAATTAAGTAATCGTGAATAATGAACAAATCGGTATTTCAGCTGAAATTGCAATTGCCGACTTTTTCAATGTTCCGATTTCTGACAGTTATAGGCTAAGGGGAATTCCGCGTGCAGCAGAGT
>JAUNIR010000214.1 GCA_030523345.1 Lachnospiraceae bacterium | reverse complement strand
TGGATTGCTTTTAGTAAATTCTTCTGCTATCTTTTCGTATTGTTCTTTTGCGAACTGTTTGTTAGATTCAGAAATTTTTTCTCGAACATCATACCCAGGGCACCATCCAACTTTACTTTCTCCACCTTTAGTCTCATTATATCCATACCTTCCATATGTTTTTAATTCAGAAACATATTTGACTTCAAGTGAGTTTAGTAAAGCCTTCAATTCTTTTCTGTCTACGATATCTTCTATATACTCAATTATATAAAATGAGAACGACTGTATAGAATATTTAGTCATAGCCTTATACAAATGCCGTTCTGAATATCTGTTTGTTATACTATTTCTATAATGAGTTCTTAGTCTTAGTCCAAGATCAACAGATTGACCTATATACTTTTTATTGTTAATTGTGTTTACAATACAATATATGCCTGGCTTATGAGGCACCAATCTAATGTTTTCGCTCGTCATTGTTTTTTTAAATTAGTAGCCCCTGAGGGAATCGAACCCTGCATCAACCCACCAGATGTGGAACGGTTTTAGAGACCGTCGGCGCGACCATACGCAAAGGGGCAACGTTATATGTGTAAATATTCGTGTAGTTTTATATTTAAGCCTTTTAATCTCTTGCTTAGGAGATATATCTAATTAACAAGTTATTTTAGGATATGTAGTCAATGTATTTTTATCATTATAGTCTTTATAAGACCAGATGTAAACATCATCTACAATGCAATCCATTACTTTAATAATCGTATCAAGATCCCATTCAGGAAATTGTTCGTGCAACTTTTTAATAGTATCAATGTGTCTCATCATTCAAAATACATATCAGACAAACGATCTATCTCACAATCAATAGACGAATTAATTGCAGTAGCAAACTCGCTTATATACTGATGAACCTTCTCGGAATCATCACAATCATCAAGAAGTTTAGATAAATCGTGTAGGCTTATATCACTTGAGTCTTTAAAAATATTACAAGCATTATTAAAAATCTTATCATCAACAAGCTTAACGTCGTTTTTAAAATCTTCGACAAATCGCTTCAAATCTTCGTTATCATTAAATTCTCTTTCAATAACGAATTCTGTTTTGCCAGGAGTCACATTATATTTAATTTTGCGTCCACCAAACTCAAACTCGCCTTGTCCTTCCTGAAGGCTATTTAATATTTCATCAAGCATAATTCAATTCTATATTTTCTATTTTAGCTCTGATAACAAGAGCATCAAGATACTCTTTCATAGCTTTTATTTGTATTGTATAAATCTCTCTTGGACAAGTAGGATTAAAATTCAATTCGCCAGTATCCCACTTGCGCAACATCTCACACAACCTATTATATCTTTCATTAAGCTGCATATACTAAGCAAGGAATCTATCCTGATAGCCAGAAGACATCATCAACTTGGCAGACACTTCAAATACCATATTATTTCTCATATAACATATTGTTTTTAAATTACATTACAATAATAATATGCTTTTTAACAGAAATCAAGTGCCTACCAAGTTAAAGTATGTTAATTCTTTTTCCAAATACCAGTAACGCTATCTATACCTAATAGAGACGCAGATGTTATTAATACTAGATTCATAAACTCTGGTACTGGCACCTATGCTATTACAGCATATATTCCTGATACGAGACATACAAAGAATCCGCATAATCCACAAAAGCGTTTACTGCTAACACCAGAATGTGCAGTTATTATTGATTTAAAAAACTTTTTCATTATTTCAAACGCAATCTTAATAATTGAAAATACTTATTATTATTCTCTGTTATACTCTTAGGCAAATTTAATCCTTTTAAAAACTTCTCGAATTCCATCGCTTTAGTAGAAAGGCTTTCTCCTTTTGGGATTACGCTATTCGGATGAGCTTTGTACCACCATTCTTCAAGGCCTTTTACAAACTTGTGCTTGCTAGGAAATGAGAATCTACTTATGTTGTCATCTACATAAGAAGCTGTTGTTACTGTTGGCGATGTAACTTTTGGCCGACCCTAATTAAATATTCTTCCATCAGGCTTAAAACCAGAAGGATTACTTTCTAGTCTATCCCATACATCCCAT
>JAUNIR010000213.1 GCA_030523345.1 Lachnospiraceae bacterium | reverse complement strand
CAGGTGAGCTTGATGTTAGTGAATTGGATATTTAGTTACTCCGCTAAATGGTAATACATGTTTGATGAGATTGTTCCTGAATAGTATATATCAAGAAAAAGGAGGTATATGCTATGGAACAGGATCAGATAAATATTATCATGTATAAAATGGCTGATGTGCTTGACAATGGTCAGTTGTTAAGATTAAGAGAAACATTAGAAGATTTATCAAAAAATAATGCTACTGAAGAAGATTCAATTGAGCTACTGAATCGATTTCTTTCGACTAAAAAATTGGAAGGACGTTCTGAGAGAACCCTGATTTATTATTCGAATATTATACAAAAAATGCTTATTTCATTGGATAAAAATGTCAGATCGATAACAACAGATGATCTTAGAAAATATCTTGCCAGTTATCAATCAAAGAGAAATGTGAGTAAGAGCAGTGTGGATAATATCAGGCGTGTAATGTCAAGCTTCTTTAATTGGTTAGAGGACGAAAACTATATATTGAAAAGTCCTGTTAGAAGAATACATAAAATTAAAACAACATCATCGGTAAAAGAAGTATATACAGATGATGAAATAGAACGGTTACGTGATTTTTGTACAGAAATTAGAGACCTTACAATTATTGATCTTCTATCATCAACAGGTATGAGGATTGGTGAACTGGTCAATCTTAACATAGAGGATGTAGATTTCGTTGAAAGAGAATGTATTGTTCTTGGAAAAGGTGATAAAGAAAGGATTGTGTATTTTGATGCTCGAACAAAGATCCATTTACAGGAATATCTGAAATCACGTAGCGATGATAATGTGGCTTTGTTTGTTGGACTTAGAAAACCATATAATAGAATTACGATTAATGGAATAGAACTTAGAATTAGACAATTGGGACGATATGTGGGAATTAAAAGATGTCATCCACATAAATTCCGAAGAACAATGGCAACAGTTGCAATAGATAAAGGAATGCCGATAGAACAGGTGCAAAAATTGCTTGGACATGAAAAGATTGACACAACATTGCATTATGCGATGGTGAAACAAAGTAACGTGAAAAACGCACATAGAAAATATATAGGATAAAATGCTGCTTTAGGAATGGAAACAGAGGTGGAATAGGTGTTTTTGTTTGAAAAATGTTTATTTGATGAATTAACCAAAATACGATTAGAATATAATTTCTATTTATCTTGGGAAATAATTGATAAAGATTATATTTGGAAGAATGACTGTTATTTATATAAGATTTTAGACAATAAGCAGAATGTTATTGCTTTATTGTATTACGATGTAGATGATTATATGAATATTAATAAATTTGAAGTATTGGAAGAATATAGGAATAAAGGAATTGGAACAAAAATCATGCAGCAATTTTTTCAACAATTTGAAATAGAAGTTGACAAAATTAGACTTGAGCCTGCCAGTGAGGAAGCTTGTTCCTTTTGGAATAAACTTGGTATAAATTGTGTCTTTATATAATGGGCAAAATGTTGTGATTTATCGGAGTAATAAGGAAGAAAAGATGAAATTTAAAGAAATCGTTGCAGATGATCTCATTGATGAAATTGCAATGGGGCCGTTTGGATCAAATGTAAAAAAAGAGTTTTATGTTGAGTCAGGAATACCAATACTTAACGGGTCCAATCTTATTGGGTATGTATTAAACGAGGATTCATTTGGTTATTTGACAGAAGAAAAAGCTGATAGTTTAAAGAAAGCAAATGCCTATAGAGGCGATGTTGTTATTACACATAGAGGAACTTTGGGACAAGCTATATTTATACCACAAGATTCTAAATATGAGAGATATGTTATATCGCAAAGTCAGTTTAGAATAAGATGTAATGAAAAGATTATGCCTGAATATATGGTTTATTTCTTACATACTCCTATAGGTCAGCATAGATTATTAGCTAATGCGTCACAAGTAGGTGTTCCTGCACTTGGAAGACCATCAACAACATTCAGACAAATTCTATTTAATGTTCCTGAACTTGAAGTTCAAAAAAAAGTCGTTTCAATACTTGAGAGTATAAGAAAGAAGATAGAAAACAATAATCAGATTAATAGGAATTT
>JAUNIR010000212.1 GCA_030523345.1 Lachnospiraceae bacterium | reverse complement strand
GCCTCGCCCGTCATAATATTTTTAGTAGTACGAATTCTAAGCGCTGAGTCATTTCCACGAATCTGACCTGCATCATTATCAAAATAATGATCCACTTCGTCAACCAAACCTGCCTGTTTAAAACCAAGTTCTAGTAATTTAGACTCAACTGCATTTATATCATCAATGTGTAATTTACATTCTACTTCTATCATCTGTTTGCCTATTTTTAATTAGTGATTTTTCTTTAGCCTTCTAATGTATAAGATACATAATGTTTATCTTGCATTATTTACATTAATAATATCATAATCTAAGTAAAAATGACCTATAGTATAATGATATTAGTTATAATGAATATATCTGAAGATAAGGGGTTGGTGGACCATATGTCATTAGAAAATAAAAATGAAAAGAATGAATATACAATAGGAAGACTATTTATGTCATGGAATTATTTTATGAATAGACTAAAATATGCCCTCATTGGCGGTATAGTTGGGTTTATTCTTGGTAGAACATGGAAAATGTCATTAATAGGTGCCCTGATAGTTGTAATTATTAGGTATGTGGTTGTCCGCATCATATGGAAAATTGTTGAAATATTCGTCGATGCTGGGAACAAATAAACGTATGAAAAAAGGAATATACTACACACTGCAAAAAGAAAGGGTTTCAAATGAAAATATTAGTTATCGGAAAAGAAGGAAGACTTGCAAAATACATGCCTGATACTGTAAATGTATCAGATTTTGAAATTAATTATGTAAGTTTATCTGCTAGTGATGAAGAAATAATTGAGATGGGAAAAGGGGCTGAAATTATGCTTGCAGATGCAATGGCAAGGGTCTCAGCAAATGTTATTGACGCACTACCCGAACTAAAAATGATTCATTCAGAGGGAGTTGGGTTTAATTATTTTGACATTAATCGAGCTAAGGAAAAAGGCATATATGTATGTAACTGCAAGGCAGCGAATGCCATGGCTGTTGCCGAACAATCACTTTTGTTAATTATGGCATTATTAAGAAAATTACCAGATGGAGATAAGGCATTCAGAGAAGGTCAGCAAATTCAGATGAAAGAAAGTTACATGTTAAACGGCTCATTAAGAGAGCTCAGTGAGTGTACTATCGGTTTACTGGGATTTGGCGACATCGCTCAGGCAAGTGCTAAATTATTAAAGGCATTTGGCGCTAATGTTATATATTTCAATCGTACACGAAAGAATGATATTGAAGAGGAACTTGGAGTACAGTATGTCTCAAAAGAAGAATTATTACGTAATAGTGATATTATAAGTGTATACCTTGCACTCAACCAAGAGACAGTACATTTTGTTGATGAAGCGTTCCTCATGGAGATGAAGGAAGGAGCGTATATAGTCAACACTGCAAGGGGAGACCTGATTGATACAAAAGCACTTATTAAAGCCATAGAATGTGGACACATTGCCGGTGCAGGACTTGACGCAGTAGAAAATGAACCTGTTACAACTGACAATATCATTTTGAAAGCATCCAGTGAAGTCCTAGATAGGTGTATTTTTAGTCCGCACATTGGAGGTATAACTGGAGGGGCATTTAGTAAGTGCCATGGAATGTTCTGGAGTAATGTTGACAGAATTATTAATGGAAAAAGACCAGAACGTATAGTAAATGGGCTATAATACACATATATATAGATATTTGTGATATATTTGTCACACTAATTTATTGAAATAATAGTTTGTATGCCGTACAATTAAATTGTATTTCTATCGGTGACCTATGTGGGGGCTTATGAGTTACAACAGATCACTATTCAAAAACATGTCATATCATGCTGGTTCAGTATGGGTAATAGACGTTGATAAAGAAGACGTCCATATTATGTTGGACAGAATTAAGCCCGACTGGTCCGACAAACGTTTCTCACTCGATACAATCAGACAATTTACAGCTGAATATACGCACGAAGATTTTACAGCTACTGCGCTCAGGCACATTTCTACGGAATTTTTGACAAGCATGCGTGGAAGCTTTAGTTTTTATACAAAAATATATGTTGGTGATTCATATCATACATTGACAATTGTTATGACTCCTTCATTAGATG
>JAUNIR010000070.1 GCA_030523345.1 Lachnospiraceae bacterium | reverse complement strand
TCAAAGGTTAATGATTTCATTTCAAAAAAGTCCAGTTTTTTTGCATCAAGAAATTTTCTATCTGGATAAAAAAGTGCATATTGAATAGGTAGCCTCATATCCGGACATCCAAGCTGTGCTATTACTGCAGTATCTTCATACTCAACCATCGAATGAATAACACTTTGTGGGTGGACTACAACCTGAATTTTTGAAACTGGCACGTCAAAAAGCCATGCAGCTTCCATCACCTCAAGTCCCTTATTAACAAGGGTAGCTGAGTCTATAGTTATTTTTTGTCCCATTGCCCAGTTAGGATGTTTTAATGCATCCTCTAATGTTACCTTCTCAAGTTCTGAATAACTTTTACCTCTAAATGGTCCACCTGATGCTGTAAGTAATATCTTCGATATGCGCTGTCTATTTTCCCCATTCATAGATTGAAAAATAGCACTGTGCTCTGAATCAACAGGAAGTAATGACACCCCATATTCCTTGATGAGTGGCATAATAATATGTCCTGCCGTTACTAGTGTCTCTTTATTTGCAAGCGCTATATCTTTTCCTGCCTTAATAGCTGCAATAGTTGGTTTTATACCAATCATTCCAACCATTGACGTAACTACAGTATCAACATTTTCATAGGTTGCAGCTTCAATCATTCCATCCATAGAAGAAAGAATTTTAACAGGAATATCTGAAACCTTAACTGCCAATTCCTTAGCTTTTTCATCACTAAATAGAACTGCTATTTCTGGCTTAAATTCTCGTATCTGTTCTTCTATAAGAGATACATTTGATCCAGCTGCCAAAACCGTTATTTTAAGCTCATCAGGATTTTTTCTTGCTATATCAAGGGTCTGTGTTCCTATTGAACCTGTGGAACCTAGAACTGCTATTTTTTTCATTTCTGTCTCCATAAAGTAATTATTAGCATAATATTAGGGCTAGAATATATATAATAGGTGCTACAAATATTACGCTATCAAATCTGTCGAATATGCCGCCGTGACCAGGAATAAGTGTTCCATAGTCTTTAATGTCATTATTACGTTTTATTGCAGATGCGAATAAATCTCCCACTTGTGAAACAATGGCTCCAAAGAAGCATATTATCATGTACTCTGAAACATAATTATTGCCACCAAATAACTTAAACTGAACAAAATATCCAAATATAAAGGCAACAATAACCGATCCCATTACTCCTCCAATTGCACCTTCTATTGATTTTTTTGGTGATAGAACTGGAGCTAATTTATGCTTTCCAATATTACATCCCACAAGGTATGCACATGTATCACATATCCATGAGCTTATGAATATGAGCCAAAATAAGTATTTTCCATCATTTTGAAATCTAATTAAAAAGATAGAGGTTACAAATAACGGAGTATATAATGCTATTGCTATTGCATTCGCCACTTTTTTAAAATCAAATCTTGGAAATGAAAATACATATATTGCTGCCATAATAATAAATATAACAAATACATATATAAAAGAAGCCGCCATGTATCCAAGAGTACTTATGAGCTGAATAAGCTCCATAACTTCCATTGATCCGATTAACGAACCTGTAAATATTTCTCCCATTGGAGTCTTCATTGTAAAAAGGGCCGAAGTAAACCCCGAAACAACAAAATATAAGACACAACAAACCATTCCAGAAACGGCTAACATATTGTCCTTCTTATCTGTCGCATCCTTATTATATAGCCCTGTGGCCATGTACAGTTCCTTCATACCTACAGTTGCAACTATTATACAAAAAAGCTGTAATATAGTTCCTCCTGCTATACCTACTGCAAGTAGTATTGCAACAAGAAACACTGCACTTATTGCCCTCTTTGTAAATCCACTATTCTTCATCTACTTTACCAAATCGTCTCTTTCTTGAATTAAAGCTTTCCACTGCCTTCACAAGCTCTTCCTTAGAAAAATCAGGCCAATGAACATCTGCAAAATAAAACTCCGAATATGCTAACTGCCATAAAAGAAAATTGGATAATCTTTGCTCTCCCGATGTTCTTATAAGTAAATCAGGCGTGGGTAATCCCTTGGTATCAAGATAATCCTCGAATAGTTCCTTTGTAATAGGCCCTTTTTCAATCTTACCCTCTTCCATATCCTTTACGATACTGTTCATGGCCCTAAGCATCTCATCCTGACTTCCATAATTTAATGCTATATTAAATTTAAGTCCCGTGTTAACCTTTGTATGCTCTTCGAGTTCTGCAATTGCGATCTGCAAATCGCTATCAAGTCTTGTTTTATCTCCAATAATGCGAACACACATGTTGTTTTTATCTGCCGTCTTTATACATGTCTTGAGATAGTTACGAAGAAGCATCATAAGTGCATCTACTTCATCTTTAGGTCTATCCCAGTTTTCTGTGGAAAAAGCATATACAGTGAGATACTCTATCCCCATTTTGTAACTTTCTTCACAAATGATTTCGACATTCTTAGCGCCTTGTTTATGACCATAGTTTCTAGGCATACCTTTAGACTTAGCCCATCTGCCATTTCCATCAAGTATTATAGCTACATGCTTTGGAATATTCATAGATTTTCCTTTATCTTTCATAAATAAAACGTCACCCGACGAATCGGATGACGCTAATTTTATACTGTTAAAATATCCTTTGACTTAGTCTCAACCATATCGTCAACCATCTTAATAAACTTATCAGTTAACTTCTGGAGTTCATCCTCAAGCTGTTTGATTTCATCCTCAGATACATCTTCTGTCTTTGAAAGCTTTTTAAATGCATCATTTCCATCTCTTCTGATGTTTCTAATGGCAACCTTATCAGCTTCTCCCTTTTTCTTAACATCCTTAACAAGTTCCTTACGTCTTTCTTCTGTAAGTTCTGGGAATACAAGTCTAATAACCTGTCCATCATTTGTAGGATTTATTCCTATATCTGACATCTGTATTGCCTTTTCGATTTCTTTAAGAAGTGATTTTTCCCATGGCTGAATGACAATAATTCTTGGCTCAGGAATTGAAATGTTACCAACCTGCTGTACAGGAGTTGGAGTTCCATAGTAATCAACTCTTACTTTATCAAGAACATGTGGATTTGCTCTTCCTGCTCTGATTGTACCAAACTCTGACTCAAGATGATCTATTGTCTTCTGCATCTTGTCATTATATTCTTTAATTTTGTCGTTCATACTCTTCTCCTATACTGTAACCTTAGTACCATTAAATTTTCCATTAATTGTATTTACAATACTGTTTTCCTCATTAAGAGAGAAAACATACATTGGCATTTTATTCTCCATTGCAAGAATTGATGCTGTCAAATCTACTACCTGAAGTTTTTTATCGATTACTTCCGAAATAGAAATCTCATCATATCGTTTCGCATTTGGATCAATCTTAGGATCGGCACTATACACACCATCTATCGCTTTCGCAAGTAATATTGCATCTGCATCAACTTCGATTGCTCTAAGAAGAACTCCTGTATCTGTTGAGAAATATGGATGTCCAGTTCCACCTGCAAAGAATACAACCATACCCTTTTCAAAATATTTATTTGCTCTGTCTTTTGAAAACAGCTTTGTAAATGAGCCGCATTCAAAAGGTGTAAGAATGTTTGTCTTCATTCCAACTGATCTGAATATTTCTGATACATATATACAGTTCATTACTGTAGCAAGCATCCCTATCTGATCAGCCTTAGTACGATCGATATTATTTGAACTTCTTCCTCTCCAGAAATTACCACCGCCTATAACGATACCAACCTGAGTTCCGTGATCGACTATTTCCTTTACCTGAAGTGCGACACCTCTGACAGTTTCTTCATCAAAACCTGTCTTCTTATCTCCTGCAAGAGCCTCACCACTAAGCTTAAGTAATACTCGTTTCATATACCGCCCGTCTCCTTATCAAGAATATAATTGCTAAATCATTAATTATTTAGCCTTTGTTGTCTTTGTTGCTGGCTTTTCTGCTTTTTCTGTTTTTTCTTCACCAAAGAAGCTCATAGGAGAGATGTCTCCATAACACTGTGAACAAAGACCTTCAATTGTGGCACCATTGTTAATCTGAATTGACTTAGACTTAATGTTACCCATGATAATAGCTGTAGAATCAAGAATAACAGGACCCTGAACATCAATATCACCCTTAACAGCACCTGCAATCACAGCAGCTGTAGCTGTAATATTACCTCTAACTACTGTACTTGGTCCAACCTTAACTGCTCCATTACACTTAACATCACCAACAATCTTAGCTCCATCAGCAAATACTTCTTCTGCTGTAGAATTGCCTGTTACCTCACCTGTTACTTCAAGTCTTCCCTCTATTGAAATATTACCTGTAACAGAACCCTGAACATCTAAAGATCCTTCTGATGTAATATCACCCTTAACGCTCATGCCCTTAATGATGACACCTACTTCCATTGCTTTAATGTTCTTAACTGTATTAATAGGCTCTTCCTTAATCACTTCTGGCTCACCAAAAATTGGTGCTACTGGAACTTTCTGGTCCTCTGAAACAACTGGCTCTGATGCAAATACTGGTTCAACGACAGGCGCTGCTTCCATAACTGGTGCTACTGGTTCTGCAACTGGAACAACTGGTTCTTCTGTAGGAACTGGCTGTGTAAGTATTGCTGCCTCATCACTTGATAATGACTGTGGAGCTTCCACTTCTGTCTGAACTTCTTCAATGTTCTTAAGCATGTCTGCTAAATCGTCTGGATTAAATCCTGTATCAGCAGTTTCAACTACTGGAGCAACAGGCTCTGCTGCCTGTGTATTTTCCTCTGGCATTAATTCGTTAACTGCCTGTGATAAATCCTCTTTGAAATCCTTAAAAAAACTCATAAAAACCTCCGTTTGTTAATTATTATATATTTACTCTGTCATCTCTATCTCATGATGCACTTCAATAGCATCCTCACTAAGGGGAAGTATTTCTACTCCTATACTCTGAAAATACTCAATTATCTCAGGTAATGCTGCAACTGTAGTTGCCTTCTCAGGAAGATCATGCATAAGTATAACAGCTTCTTCCTCTAAAAGAGCACCCTGTGTGCATCTTCGTACAATCTCTTCCTTTGATAATCCATATGTAGATGAAGCATCTCCACTTACTACATTCCAGTCAAAATACTTTATATCTCTTTTCTCGAGTTCCTTAACAAGCTCACTCATGTCCGTTCTTGAAACTCTGTTAGAGCTTCCTCCTGGGAACCTATATAGCTTACTCATTACACCTGTCTGCTCATAAATAAGAGACTGTATTTTTTCTACGTCATATACAAAAGAATCCTTATCAGCATAAATCTCATTATATTTATGAGTATAGGAATGCATTCCGATTGCATGTCCTTCATTCACGATTCTCTTATACATAGGAGTTGTTGTATCTGATAGTCTTCCTACTACGAAAAATGTACCCTTAACACCATGTTCATCTAATATATCCAATATCTTAGCTGTATTCGAACTTGGTCCATCATCAAATGTAAGATACACTTTCTTCAGAACCTTTTCAGTATCATCCTCATCGCTTTCTATGTCTTCCTCTATCACGCTGTCTTCATTTTCATTGCTTTCAATAGTAGAAACATTTTCGTCAGCAGCAGTATTTTGATTACTGAAATCCTCTATTTCATTTTCTTCAATATTAATCACTTCGACAGTATTCTCTCCACTTACAGGCTCCGCCTTATTAGGTATTGTCATAAGTGTCGATTCTGTAATTACATTAACCTTCTCTCTTTCATATGAAAGCTCTATTACCTGTCTTTCAAGCTTATTAAGCTTTGCAAACAAAATAACACATAATATAGAAGGAAGAATAATTGCTAAAATTACTAGTCCAATGATTACCCTTTTTATTCTGTGTACTCTGGCACTTCTATCTATACTCCCCGTACCTAGAGTCTTATTCAATTCTATATCCTTTCTTAAGCCAAATATTCTCCACGATATGATAACACAAACTATTATAAAAAACCACGTATTTTTAGTGTGACGCGTGTTATTTTTATTGTATTTTAGGGCTTTCCTAGTTATGTCTACCAAAGCCCAATTCTTGACTTTATATCTATTTGCAGATAAAATTTAATATGTATAAATATATAATTATTATAATAATAAAAGGAGTGAATTTACTTGGATACCACTGGTGTCATACAATTTGTATCCCTTGTGATACTTTTAGCATTATCCGCTTATTTTTCGTCTGCTGAAACAGCCTATACAGCGGTTAACGAATTGAGCCTTAAAGAGCACGCAGAAGAAGGAAAGAAATCTGCTACTATTGCTTTAAAGCTTCTTTCTAACAAGTCAAAATTATTAAGTGCTATTCTTATTTTTAATAATGTAGTTAATCTGTCTGCATCAGCACTTACTACTACTATTGCTATGAAATATCTTGGCAACGGTTACGTAGCTATCGCAACAGGTATACTTACTTTTGTTCTTTTGATTATTGGAGAAATCACCCCAAAAACAATTGCAAATATCAAAAGCGAAAAAATAGCTCTACGTTATGCAGGAACTTTATATTTTTTAGTTAAAGTTCTTACACCTGTGATAATAATAGTAGATAAGTTTTCTCGTTCATTCCTAAAGCTTCTTAAAGTAGATCCTGACGCAGCTAGAGAAGCTATGACAGAGTATGAACTTCGTACTATTGTTGATGTGTCACATGAAGATGGTGTCATTGAATCAGAGGAACGCCAAATGATTAATAACGTAGTGGACTTTGGTGATTCCTGTGCAAAAGATGTTATGATTCCACGAGTTGAAATGTGTTCTATTAATATAAATGCATCTTTCGATGAGCTTAAAGAAGAATTCTTTTCTAAAAAATATACTCGTATTCCCGTATATGAGGATACCCCTGACAATATAGTCGGCCTCCTTAATATGAAAGATATACTTTTTTATGAAAACTATGATGGATTTAATATAAGATCCATTATGAGAGAACCAAACTTCACTTTCGAATATAAAAAGACATCTGATCTTCTTATGGAAATGCGCGAAAAAACAATTCCTATGATATTCGTTCTTGATGAATATGGCGCGACCGTAGGACTTGTCACTCTTGAAGATCTTCTCGAAGAAATAGTTGGCGAAATACGTGATGAGTACGATGAAGATGAAAAAGATTTAATAAAAGAAATTGAAGAAAACAAATATCTTCTAGATGGAACATTAAAGCTTGATGATATAAATAACGCCTTAGGTACATCTCTTCAGTCCGAAGAATACGATTCAATAGGTGGACTTATAATCGAAAAGCTTGACCATATTCCAGAAATTAATGAATCCGTCGAACTCGAAGAGTCATACATAAGGCTAATAGTTAATCAGATGGATAAAAATCACATCGAGTCAGTTATTATGGAATTTATTCCTCATTCAGAATCTGATGAATCTTCTGATGATTCTGAAGAATCACCTGCTGATCCTTCCTTATAATCTAGTTTTGTATAATCACTACCAGGGTATTCATCTTCCACAGTGGAAATGAATACCTTGTTTTTATCTTTGCTGTAATATCCTACTTTTGCGTTCTCAAGTCCGATAATACTTTTTTCTCCGCTGAATGAGCTACACCCTGAAGGCATTGTATTTAAAAGTGAATATACGCCATTACCAAACGCATTTATTTCAGCGCTTGCACTATATTTAGAATGGAATGTTTTAAGCTTGTCAGCAGAAAGTCTTGCTGGCTCTCTTTTAATCTTAACTGCTTCTTCTATGTCCTTTGAATAAGCATCATTTATATAGAAAAATTCTTTAGTAAGCTTTGAATTGTATATAAACATTTTAAATGCGTCCATATACTTATTGTGTAGTTCTTCATTACCTGCTTCAAAAGCAATAAACTCTGGTACTAACCATTCTGTGATTTCGCCCTTATCAGATTCCATCTCTGAAACATAATCCAAGGTGTTGGCTATAACAGGAACATAAAAATCCATGTATATAATATTTTCCTGCCTTGATGTTGCCTCATAGTGGTATATATCTGCTTCACATTCAGCCTGCATAGCCGCATATACGGTATCTGACGCAATCTTGGCGTAATCTCCTATATCACCTAGTAGTTCAGTAGTATGATCTGCCGATACTTTGTTTATTGTCTCTGAAATCTCTGGAGAAAATTCTTCTTTATCTATTAATTTAAAACTCTTAATGTCTGTATAGCTTTGTTTAATTAAAGCTTCGATATAGCTCTGTGCACCGTCATATGTGAGAAACTGCATGTAATCTTCCACGTCTCTCTCATTACTTCTTGTCTGTCCCTTATAGTCTGATTTTCTGTACCAAAAATGCTGTGGTGACATATATGTCAGCTGCACGTTACCATCTTTATTACCTACAATGTATGTAATCGTCTCTGGGTATCTATTAGAATAAACATCATAATTAACATTTGATACCTTTTCTTCGAAATCTTCTGGATATATTGTGTTAAAAATGACATTTGATGCCGCGTCGGATACAGTTCCAATAGTATAATATGACCCGTTCGCATCCTTTATTTCCTGCTCTCCAGCTGTATCTGCACTTTCACTAGTGTCAGCTTCAGACTCAGCAAGCTCAATTGGTTTTAATCCACTCTGTTCTGGCTCTTCTTCCACAGGTTCCTCTGCTACTTCTTCTACTACAGCCTCTTCAACCTGTTCTTCAGTTTGTGGTTCAATTACAGCCTCATTTACCCTATTCATATTCATAAGGATAAATACAGCTATAGCAGCAACAAGAAGGACAAATATTACTACCATCGCAATTATAAGTCCTGTTCTTGATTTCTTTTCCTTCTCCTCAATCTCAATTGTCTTTGCCATATCTGGTGGGTACAAAGACCAAGATCCAGGTTCTGTAACATCTGATCCACACCCTATACATCTATCATGAGAATCTTCTAGCAGTGTTCCACACTTCATGCAATACTTCATTGCTATTCCTCCGAATTATTTAATATCTATATCCAATGTCTCCTCATCTGGGAATTCTATTTTATCATCCATAATTTGAAGCATTATATCACAGAATACCGGGTCAAACTGTGCTCCTCGACCTTTTTCAAGTTCTCCCCTAACAACTTCTTCAGGAAGATG
The DNA here is from genome assembly GCA_030523345.1 of Lachnospiraceae bacterium. Classification (GTDB taxonomy): domain Bacteria; phylum Bacillota; class Clostridia; order Lachnospirales; family Lachnospiraceae; genus UBA2868. The sequence continues at coordinate 3,652 of JAUNIR010000070.1, read as the reverse complement.
CTTTCTATAAGCTCTGTCCGATGTCATTGCGTCATAGGCATCCGCAACACCAACAATTCTTGCTACAATAGGAATTTCCTCTCCCTTAAGACCCTGTGGATAACCTTTTCCATCATACCTTTCGTGATGGTATTTAGCTCCTTTATCTACATCCTTAATTAAGGTTACATCTTTAAGAATTTCTGCACCTATAGTTGTATGAGTCTTCATAGCAGCAAACTCATCATCATCCAACCTTCCTGGTTTATTTAATATAGCATCCTTTATTCCAATTTTTCCAATGTCATGAAGAAGTGCTGTTCTATATATTACTTCTATCTGTTCTTCATTAAAAAGCCCACTTCTAATAGCTATCTCTCTTGAGAACTTTGCAACTCGTGTGCTGTGCTGTCTAGTATATTTATCTTTGGCATCTACAGTTTTAGCTATAGCATTTATCGCCTGGAATGTAAGCTCATTATTTTCTTTTGTCTTTTTCCTAACCTCTTCCTCAAAAGAATTTAGAAGAGATGATAACTGTATTTGCGTAGCAATTCTAACGAGCATTATTTCTGGAACAAACGGTTTCATAATAAAATCTACTGCGCCACAGTTAAAACCTTTAATTTCATTTTCTTTATCCGCATGAGATGTCAGAAAAATAACAGGCACCTTTTCTAGTTCCTCTCTACTTTTTATATTTCTAAGAGTTTCAAAACCGTCCATTTCAGGCATTTCAATATCGAGAAGTATTAAATCAGGAACAAATTTGTCTAATGCCGCAAGGGCTGCTACTCCTGATTTAACTGGCATAACCTTATATTTATCCTGTAATACCTCCATCGCCTGCTGAAGGTTACTTGGTGTGTCATCTACTACCATAACAATTTTCTGCTGCATAACATTACCTCTTTCAATATTTATGAATGTATTAAATTTCTAATCAGTTCAACCGGCCCATCAACAAAAACTGCTTTATCCGGAACAACAAATTTCATCCTTCCATTAACAACCTTGATGTGCCACGAATTATTAACAAAAATTTCACCATCTGAATTAATATTCATAGACTTATTATCTTTTCTTCTTATAAGAATTTCCTTGCAGGTAATTAGCTCTGCATCATCATTGTGCTTTTCGCTAAGTTCACCCTTTCTAAAATCCTTTAGATACGAAAGAACTTTGTGGGCCGGTATTCTTTTTACTAGTAAAACGTTCAAAAAGCCATCTCTACAGTCAATACCCGTTTTAATAGGAACAAATCCGCCACCAAAACACACACTATTTCCTACGTATATCATTTTATAATCTCTGCTATAATCAACCCCGTCAATAATCACTTCATAATCTATAGCCGGCGAAAATGGCAGTGCTGCAACTGTACAAATAGCATAAAGTATAGATGGACTCAATCCCCCAAGAAATTTTATAGCCCTTGAAATCCTTTCTATATTAGCTGCCACACCTACTGTAACAAATAACAATTTATTTCTGATGTAATTATCGTTTCCATCAATTACACATCTCATATAATCAACATATTTTGTTTCGCCATCTATTAAGGCATCTAGATTTTCGAATCGCTTTCCTTGTTCGACAAAGTTCTTAAGAAAATCATTTGTAAGGCCGCATGGATAATATCCTATTCCAACATGATCCATATCATCTATGTCAATGCCATCAAGAGCATTAGATAACGTACCCGACCCACCACAAACGCAGATTCTTACTGGCTCATCGTCAAAAATGTCAAGCATCTCCTTCATAATACTAGCTTCATGCCCCGCTTCCTCAGTATTGAACACTATTGACTCAATATCCGTTCTGACATTTAGATGCTCTCTTATTTGTTCTGTTTTATCATTTAACCCTGCTACTGGATTAATAATAAATATATGTTTCAAAATTCACTCCATAAACTATAATGACAAATATAAATCCTTAAGTATAGAAACTGCTATATCAAAGTCAAACAACTCTGCATTATCAAGGGCCTCCTTAAGAGCTTTCGTTGTTTCCTCATCAAAATCTCCCTTTAACATATTATGCATAAGTTCATCTGCTTTTCTTGTTTCAAAGTTTTCATAGGCTTCGCAGCATTCTGCAACCATTTCTTTCAATTCATCTAATGAAATATCTATTTTTTCACTATTGTCTTCGCCTTCTATCTCTCCCAAAGCGTCTGAGAGCACTTTCACAAATTCTGAATATTTATCGACAAACTCCTCATGATGTTCTATTACATATTGTTCATCGCTAGCCTTTGCCTTTAATTCTAGAGCATATGCAATTTCTCCAAGAGAATCATTTCCTATGCTTCTTGAAGAGCTTTTTACCCCATGAACTTCTATCCCATAATTATTAAAGTCTTTAGCCGCATAGGCCTTTTGTATTCTCTCAATAATCTGTGAATATGACTTAACATATATCTGAATGACACTTAAAAGAATTCCCTCATCACCGCCACATAATCCAACAGCCTTTGAATAATCTATATCGCTTATTTTGCTAATAGCATTTTTAAATAAATTCTCTGTGTCATTAAAAGAACTCTTTGCTTCATCCTTTTCAGTTTCAAGTTCCTCCTCCGTAAGCTCGACCTTTTTATTCGCCGGGATCCACTTATTAAGTATTTCATTAAGTAACTGTATATCAATAGGCTTTGATAAATACTCGGTGAATCCATTTGATAAAAACATTTCACTTACGCCTTTTATAGCATTAGCTGTAAGAGCAACTATTGGAACAAATTTAAGATAATCCGAATCGCTGTTTCTTAATATTCCAGTTAACTCCACACCATCCATTTCTGGCATCATATGATCTATGAACAGAATATCAAAATCTTTATCCGTTTCTAAAGTAGCTATCGCCTCTTTACCACTTGTACAGGTCTTCACATTTATTTTAAACTGATTTAAAAGTCCACTTGCAACTTTTAAATTAGCTTCATTATCATCAACAACTAAAACTCTTGCTGAAGGTGCCACAAATCCCGCAATTTTTCGGTCTTTTCTCATTGCGTTCTTTAATATATCGCTGTGAGAAATTATTACATACTCGCCCTTCTTGTCTGTATCAATAATAGATTTATAATCATCTACAGACTGAACCATTGTGACACTAAAAGTAGAGCCTACGCCATATTCACTGTCTACAGTGATAGTTCCTCCCATAGATCTTACGAGACGCTCCGTAATAGTAAGGCCAATTCCTGTACCTTCTATCATATGGTTTCGTTCCATATCTACCTGAGAAAATGCCTCAAATAATTTTTTCATATCTTCTTTTTTTATGCCAATACCTTCATCAGATACCTTTGCTTTAAGAAGCATTTTTGAGTCATTTATTTTTTCGTAATCTAATACTAATCTAATATGACCTTTATTAGAATATTTAACTGCATTTGTAAGAAGATTCAGTAGTACCTGCTGAACTCTTACCTCATCTCCATATAGAGCTGTAGGCATATCCCTTTTCATGCATATTTCAAAATCTAAAGGTTTATCTCCTATACGAACATCTATAGTATTCTGAAGTCCATTAAGAGGTGATAATATATTATAATGATTGTTAACGAGTTCCATTTTCCCCGCCTCTATTTTAGAGAAATCCAGAATATCGTTAATAATACTAAGAAGATTATCCGATGAATTTTTGATTGTTGTAACAT
>JAUNIR010000211.1 GCA_030523345.1 Lachnospiraceae bacterium | reverse complement strand
AATTTATAATATGCCAGTAACCATCATAATACTTTATTGGATAGGTTCTATACATATTAGGATAGGTAGTTCGATCATTACCCATAGAATAACCAGGAAAAGTATCATTATAACTATCAGAATCTGCTATAGTAATAGTAGTTGGAATTCCATTTTCATCTGTTGAATATCCAACTATAGTAACAACGTGACCTCCGTCTCTATTCATTTCTCCATTTTTATCATATATATGCTGTCCGTTATCATCCATAGTATAGTATCCGAACACCATACCGAGGGCACATCTATCCCCATCGCCGTCTACATCCAGACGATTTAGAATACCGATTAAATTATCCTCTGTAATCGAATTTTCTGGCTTAACAAAATCATCAACACAATACTCCTTTAAAAAACCATTACCTTTGTAATCATCTTGCTTAAGATGTGCCCAGCCATCAAATTCCTGTGCCCGATAATATCCACTGAAAAACCAGTTAAGACCATACGTTGGATTTCCTGCGGCATCAGTAAAAACATTAGCGTATAAATCCATAATTTTATCTTCGTTAGATATATTGACCGTATTACTACTTATAGCATTATTCCAGCCTGAAAGCTCCAGCATATTAGACGTAGTTCCAGCCCAACATAATTCTGAATCATATGCATCATCAGGCGATTCATTCCCATTACTATCATATTTCCATGGATTCTTTTCAGCATCTACTAAATTTTGCGACTCAACAGAATACATCAATTGACTCGATGCCAAAGGATTACTAGTCATTGCATTTACATACATACTAGCATCTTCACTTGAGACAAAACCAGAAACTGTATAGTTGTATGTTTTTATTTCTCCCGTTTGTTCGTTTTTTTCTGAAAGTACAAAAGTAGCATTATATCTGCCATTTGATGACTCGGAGGTCGAAAAAGACTCAATAGTCTTTGTGTATTGATTTTCCGTGCCTTGTATAAAATCCGTGAACGGCTGATTATATACTTCACCATTTTGTACTGCAGTCTCTGTGGATATATCACTAGTTCCGCTTGTTTGTACTTGAGTATCTATAGAGATATCATTAGCTTCACTATTTTCTATGCCAGGAGTTTCTTCAATGGCCGGTTCTTCAATAACAGTTTCCTCATTATCAGGCACTTCATTCATTACTTCCTCTGAAGTATTACCAGATGCAGAATCAGATGTTTCTTCCACCGTTATAACAAGTGAACCCGAGACTTCTGAACCCGAATCACCTCCCGAAGTATTTTCGCTGTCTGATGCTTCTGCTATATATTCCTCTATTTCCTCTGCATACACAGGTACGCTTGTACATACAATAGAAATAGCCATCATCATTGCAATCGTTTTTAAACTAATTTTTTTGTAACTCATATTTGTCACACCTTTCAAAATGAAGCTCTCGTCATATCTAATATAAAATGCTTTTTAGCATATATAAAGTATATCGTCATATTCTAGTAAGATTTTACTGTAATATCAACATGTTCACAACTAAATAGTCCTAAAAAATAGATTACAAATATCCGAATTAATGTAATCTAAAAGGACGCTGTGATTTCACATCTCACGACGCCCTTAAATATGTCCTGATATCAAATATTCATATTTGACTCCTTTTAGCTTATTTTCCCAGTAGTATATTATCAATACTATGACCTCTAACCGTACTTGGTCATGCGGGACAGATTAGGGTTATCCCAGTTTTCTCATATAAATAATCCGTATTAGAGTCTATTTTACCAAATGACGATAACTACAATATACATTTACCTATAATCAATAACGTAAACAAAAACTAATAATAATAAACCTTAAACCTTATTCTCGATCACTGTCTGCTATTGTAATTTATGGCTATTTATAATGACGGATATCAATGTGAATAGTCTGAGGGAACTATTACTCTTCTATGTCAATTTCAAAGGTTATAGTAGAATTGACTAAATCAAGAGCTGTCTGAATATCTCTTAGCTCATCTGATACAGCCATATAATCCTTCTTTGCAATATCAACGTCATAATTTGCATATGTGTAATCTATTACAGAATTATTACCAATACCGAACAAATTTGTTCT
>JAUNIR010000210.1 GCA_030523345.1 Lachnospiraceae bacterium | reverse complement strand
ACCAAGGAAAATGGATGCCTCAGCATTAAGAATAGCAATAGCAGCCATGAGTGATCCAAAATCAGTTGCATCAGAGGTTGCGAAGAAACTAAACATTACAACAGCTACTCTGTATTCATATGTCAATGGTGATGGTTCTTTAAAACAACGGGGAGAAAGGCTACTGCTGTCTTGAGAAAATAGAAAAATGAGAGGAGGTTAGTATATAGAAAAGCAACAGAAAATTACCCATACCTTCTGCCACTTCTATATACATAAAAAGTTATTACTACTTAGGTAATTCTTGGAGTGATTTTTTTGCCAAATAAATTCTGCCAAAAATCGATTCTATATCTGGAGATATTAAAGAAAGGAAGTCATTAATCTTATTTAATATTACGGTATCAATTATAACATTATTTTCAGAGAAATACTGTAAAAGTAAAGATACTTCTCTGATGTGTTGTTCACAAATTGATAATTGTAATTTTGATGAATCCTTTATAGCTGCTATAGCAGCTATCTTTTTTTCTAAAGTTAACAACGATTCTTCTTTTATAAAGAATGGGTTTAAAATTTGTTTGATAGGAGTTTCTGAGATAGTAATATCTGATATTTGTACTTTTCCAATTGTTCTATTTCTCATATATTGCGTACAAAAAGTATCATCCATAGATTGAACGTTTATTCCACGACTATATAGACGTTCATTCAGGGGCTTTATAAGCGAATCATCTATTCTATATGGCCTAAATGATGAAACTATGATGTTGAATGGTATAGATAGATCAGTAATATGTAACGCCTGATATAATCTCATTTTTAATTGTTCTAAAGAAGTTAAGCACGTAGAAAAACATTTTGGACACATATCATTATAGGTTATTATGTCGAATGTTATGTGTGTAATATTTTCAGATGCAATAGCTGTTTGTTGTAATTTTTTGATAAAAGGATCCTCCGGGTCTAATAATAAGTTGTTAATAAAAGTTTGTTCACAATGTAAAAATGAATTAATCTCAGAACCATATGTCCTATCATTTATTAATCCTTCGATAGGCGCCGTTCTAATACGAGGTTCTAAAAAAGATATTAAATCCCCTTGGCTATGATTTATTCTTAAGAAGGGATTTAATGAAAATATATTATTAAAGAATGATAAATAATTCTCTGGAGTGTCTCTGATTAACTCTTTTGCATTTAAGCAACTGATTCCTGATACACTTCTTAATTTTCCACTGCAAATAATACAATCATAAGGAATTACTTGCGGAGGAGTATCTTTTCTATATATTGTAATACCAAATAAAGCTGTATTTGACATAGGTTTGTCACATGCCATATGAGATTTTACTACATTAGAAATATTTTTTCCGGTATGAAAAGGATGTAAACTTCTCGTTTGTTGTTCCGTACACTCTGTCCAGCTATTAGTATACAGATGTGAAATTGCAGGAGGAAAAGCAGGGATTGTAAATGATTCGAAAGCGGCACATACAAAGGAGAGATACCCTACTACAATTGTTACCTTGAAAATGAATTTTAAAGAGTTAAAAATTTGTTTCATAGATAACTTCTCCATATTATAATTTCCCTGTACGAGCTAACGTCGTTGCTAGTTGTTCGATATCTATTTCAGTTTTTAATTCTGCCAATTGTTTTTCTGTAGATCCATTTAAGGCAAATTTTAATTCATCTATACTTCTCCAAAAACTTCCTTTTACAGCGGAAACTAGTAACAAAATAGCCTTCATTTTTTCCAAAGCAAATTTTTCTCCATTTTGTTTTTCTTTCGCTAAAGCTCCATAATATTCTGCTAGATAGTATTGAGCAAAATAATTTCCGTTATTAGCATTTTCTATTAAAGAGTTTTCAATTTCTTGAATATTTGAGGTAGCCACACTATAACTAGACATTGCTGCTTTTACTGCAGGAGTGTATAAAGTATCTTCATTGTCAAGAACTCTAGTATTTTCAAACATACTTCCCAGATGAATTGTAATTTCCATGCAATTTCCGGACATACTTCCACCAATAAAAACAGCTCCAACTAACAATAACTTATTCAAATTCTTAGTAAAAGACATAATATACCTCATAAAGTAAAAG
>JAUNIR010000209.1 GCA_030523345.1 Lachnospiraceae bacterium | reverse complement strand
AGCCAGATTTACTGTGTTGAAATGGGGGATTACACGCACTTAAAAGAAGGAACTAAGCCGGTGTTATTACTCTCACCCAATCAGGAATGGGAGCTAGTGACTGGTGATTATCGATGGAATGAAGGTCCGCATGTACTGAAAAAAGATGGTACATATTATTTATTCTATTCAGGTGGATGCTATGCTGATAAAACGTACTCTATGGGCTATGCTACCTCAGCATCACCAATGGGACCATTTGAGAAATATGAGCATAATCCTATAATTGCATCTACAGATGATGTATCCGGTCCTGGAAATAATAGTTTTTTTGTAACAAGAGATGGTAAGGAGTTATATAACTGTTATCATACTCATACTATAAAGATTATCGGTGGTGGAAATAGAAAGGTAACTTTTGATCGCTGCGGTTACAGAGCAGATGGAACATTTTATATGAATGGACCTACTACCACGTATCAGGCTCCAATATCAGGACTAGGAGATTTAGACAAGGTAGATAATTATTCAGAATATGCTTATATCATTAAGAATGATGGTAAGTATATTTCGAAAAGTGCATTAGATCTTGCAAGTGATATGGGCAAGCCAGAAGCTGGTGAATATCTAATGGAGAGATTATTGTCATTAACTGATGGTGAAACTCTGAACAGCAAAAATGAAGAGATGTATGAGTGGTCTGTCTATTCTGATACGAACGATAGCAGTTCGGATTTAAACGGAGAGATGATACCTGCGGCAGCAGGATTTAAGATTGGTTTTGATGCAACAGAAACGATCAACTGCATCTATTTATACGGGACAAACAGACAGAATTTTGTACCAGAACAAATTGAAATCTTTTTTGACAATAATAAAAAACTTGGCACAGATGATTTGTGTATAAAAGTGCCAGCGGGACAGGCGGAACCTGTTGTTTTATCATTTGAGTCAGTAAACACGGCGTCAGTGACAGTTGCTGTTAAAGATTTTGGCAATGCAGATGGATTCGCACTCTCTGATGTTGCATTTTATAGAAAGAAGTAAGAAAGGGCTAGGATAATGAAAGAGGAAGTATCCTTAAATCTAAATAATGTTGAACAGGTGACTAGTATAGCAAAGGCATTATCATCTGCAACAAGGATTGAAATACTTAAGCTTCTTGATGAAAGAGCGATGAATATTAGCGAAATTGCAACCGCTATGAATATTCCAGTATCAACAGCTGCACTTCAGATTAAAGTATTAGAGGAAGCGGAATTAGTTGTATCCCAGCCACTTCCAGGAATAAGAGGTTCTCAAAAAGTAAGCGGTATAAAAGTACAGAAGGTGCATATTGATATTAAGAGTAATGGTGATAATGCATCTAAAACATCTGTTGTTCAGGTATCTATGCCAATTGGTAACTATTCTGACTGCCATATAGAGGCTCCTTGCGGTATAGCATCTGAGAAACAGTCATTGTCTTCGGATGATGATACAGAAGCATTCTACCTTCCAGAACGTACTACGGCACAGATTATCTGGTTTTATAAAGGATATTTGGAGTATAGATTTCCAACAAGACATATTAAACGAAATAAGACAAATAAAATAAAAAGTGTAGAATTTGTATTTGAAGCCTGTTCAGAGGCACCAGGATATAATAACGAGTGGCCTTCTGATATTACAATTTGGATAAATGACAAGGAAGTAGGACAGTTCACTAGTCAGGGAGACTATGGCGGAAGAAGAGGAAAACTTGTGCCTGAATGGTGGCCGGATAGTTTTACTCAGTATGGTAAGCTATATACATTTTCTATTACGGAAGATGGATGCTATGTCGATAATAAGCTGACTTCAAATGAGAATCTTTCTACTCTTTGGTCTGGAAAACAGGAATTTATAAGTTTCAAAATAGGGGTAAAAGATGACTCTAAATACGTTGGTGGAATAAACTTGTTTGGTAACAAATTTGGTGATTTTCAACAAAACATAGAAATGAGGATAAATAGTTACTAGTTGATAAGAATTTAATATTATTATTTTAAAAAACGCTTTCATGCCCGTGAAAGCGTTTTTTTTATGTTTGCGCGCCATGGGCGCGCTCTAACGGGTGCGAGTCCCGAACAC
>JAUNIR010000208.1 GCA_030523345.1 Lachnospiraceae bacterium | reverse complement strand
AGGGGAATCAACATATTTTATCACACTAGCTTTATCAATAAATGCATTCCTGAAATTGGAACCCGCAACTTCATAGAGTAAAAACCCTATTATTACTACATTAGCTATCGTGGCAATAGATACTATATTGTACACCCTGCTCTTATCCTTACATTTCAATTCAATTACGTCTGAAAAAGAACAAATAAACACAATTGAGAATAGGAACGCAAGCATAAATATCCAGCGATCGTAACTTGATCCATCTGCAAATCCTGAAAAAGCGATGTTCGTTATTGGTAACGTATATGCTATACAACCAATAACCACAGCAATCAATAGTTGTTTATTTCTGTCAGTCTTATTTTTTAATACAAAATAAGATATGAACAATAAAATAATAGCAACATACGACACTACTGGTATCTCATGGAAGAAATACACTCCTTCATCATATGTAGGAATAAATCCTTTAAAAAAGCTAATTATTGTAGGTATTCTTGGCTTATAGTATGTAAGAGTCGTAAGCGTTGCTTTAATGTCAGCATTTGCCCTCTGAGAATTTAAAATACCTTTTATTGACGGATAGGTAATTGGGAATGCAAGAATCACTCCGAGCGCACTAGCAATTCCGCACATTATACAATCCAAAGCTACATTTTTTATTCTACTCAAAACATTTGTATTAACTGATTCCTTTGAATTTAGAAAAATGCATCTTACTAACGCATATACAACAAGAAAAATTGCAGCATAGTAAAACAAATACATAGTACAAGCCGCGGCGTAGGCACTAATAAGTGTCATCCACCACCATTGCTTTTCTTTAAAAAACTTCTCGCAAGCCCATAATAGCAATGGAAAATATACAAGCGGAGACAGAAATTGTATATACATTAAGCATGCACAAAACATATAGCCTGAGCACACGTATACAAATGCTCCTACAGGAATCAATCTTTCATTAAGCTTCATGTATTTGCAATAAAGCATAAATGCCAGCCCAGAAAGATAAAGTCTTAAAAAAAACATAAATGCAAATAACATTGCACCATTAGACTTTGTCGCAAATACAGCAATAATATTTAATGGATCTCCAAATCCATAATAATTAAGTGCAGAAAATACGTCCTCTCCCAAGGCAATTCTTAAGTCAAATGACATAAACTTGCCTGTAGAAAAGAAATCTCTTATAAACTGTCCTATGTACAAAAAAGCAGGATAGTACTGCCCTACTCCATCAATTTCCCATACTGTGGATAATGAACGGCTTAAGAATGGGAAAAATATAACTACATATGTGACTATAAAAAGCAGTGAATATAGCAATATTCCCTTTAATTTAAACTTTCCTTTTCCCAATATTCTAATCCTTCTATCACTTTTACCATTAGTGCAAATAATATAATTGGCACTGCCTGAATCATTATTCTATTTCCTGAATCTCCAAAATTTTCTACAAGAGCATCGCCCCTTGCCCATCCAGCAATCACCGCCAAAAGCACATAGCAAATTGCCACATAATCAAAATAACTTACCTTTATAGACTTTTTGGGAACGAGAATTAATACCCCTATTACAAATGGTACAAATAATCCCCATCCACTATTCCTTAGAAGATTAGCTGAAAATGCTTTCAAATTTGCAATATATCTATCAGTCTTATAAATAAGAGCAAGCACATTTATTACTAATAACCCTAGTGTAATTACTACAGGATAATACTTTTTGTATTTAGCAAATAATCTATCTCTCACTACAAGATTATATATAATAATCATCGCTAGGAAGGCTATTAAAATAATGGCTTTTTCCTTAGTCATAAACTGTGCAAATGTATGAAGGGTCATGAATGCAAATATTCTGAGAAGGTACAGTATTTGCAAGACTGTCATAGGGCACACAAAATATTTTACAATATCTAAATTATTATATTTGAGCATCATTATACAAAGTATTATAACTCCCACGTACAATGCCCCTTCAATTCTCATAATTGAAAGCCCTGTAAGTAACACCGCTATTATAATTAAGTCCTGTTTTTTAGCTGTTCCTGAGTATTTGTATGCGACAATACATACAATTACCATATACTCCATAAAGAAAGCATTTGCCATACTCC
>JAUNIR010000207.1 GCA_030523345.1 Lachnospiraceae bacterium | reverse complement strand
CTCTTTGGAAGGCGTAAGATAAAACATACACATACTGCGAAATAAACAGCAAAGATTCATTCGATATGACGGTTCAAATCAAAACTCTTTTCAGGAAGAATCATGTTTACATCACATCAGAGAATGAGAATGATATACGCTTCTGTCGAGATTTGTTCTTCTCTGTGAAACGCAAAAATGCCCGTACATTTTGAAATTTCGGGATTTCTATGCTATAATCATTTGTCAGCAAAGAAAGCTTCTCGCTTTCAAAACAATGAAACCCTTTCGCCGAAGTCTCCAATTTAGTCTCCATTAAGCCGATACATCATGGTAAATTATAATTCAATATGGGAAATGCTAAAAAAGAGATATGACGGAATGGTAAGGTTTAAGGCGTTTTGGGACGAAAATATGAAAGCTCTTTTTGTTTCCCAACAATGAAACCAGAAGGGAAATAGGTTGACAGTTAGTATAAAAAAATATATACTTTAACTATTAGAAATGTGTAATTGCAATTCATTAAATTAGAAGAATATGTAAATTAAAAATTAATAAACGGGCTTTTAATGCCCGTTTTTACTATCAAAATAAATTTTAGAAATCCGAGAATAAAAAGCATTTAATAAAGGTACAAGTCATATTTTAAATCTAGTGAGTTGCATCTTTTTATTAAAATTTAATTATTGAATTTCGGGAGGAATTTTTAATGGCAAAAGTAGTAAGCGAGAAGAAACCAAAATTCGGACTTATTATGGCAGTTTATTTATTAGGAATATTTATGGGTGCCCTCGATACAGGAATCGTAACACCCGCCAGGACAATCATTCAAGAATCCCTCGGAGTTAGTGATACTGCAGGAATTTGGATGATAACAATTTACACATTGGCTTATGCGGCAAGCATACCGGTAATGGGTAAATTAGCAGACCGCGTAGGCAGACGAACAATTTATCTAATCAGCATCGCCCTCTTTGGAGGCGGCTCACTTCTTTGTGGATTATCACATTCCTTTAATAGTTTTACAGCATTATTAATATCAAGAGCAATACAAGCCATCGGAGGTGGAGGCATAGTTCCAATTGCAAATGCGGAATTTGGAACAACATTTCCAGAAGAAAAACGAGGAATGGCACTCGGCCTGGTAGGTGGTGTTTATGGTATTGCGAATATCTTCGGCGCAAGTGCAGGAAGCGCAGTTATGGATTTGTTCGGAACAGATAGATGGGAATTTATTTTCTATGTAAATGTCCCAATCGCAGTATTTATATTGATAGCAGGGCTCTTTTGCCTTCCAAATACAAAAGAAAAAGCGACCACCAAAATTGACGGGCTCGGTACATGCATGCTTGTAGTGATGGTACTTTGCATAATGTACGGCTTGAAAAATATCGACTTTTTTGATTTCATCTCGACACTGACATCAATCAGCGTTTATCCGTTTTTAATAGCGTTCGCAATACTAACACCGTTTTTTATTATGGTGGAAAAGCGGGCAGATGATCCAATTCTCAATCTCAAATTTTTCACAAACTCACGAATACTCGTAACATTAATGGTAGCAGTTATTACCGGCTTTGTTTTGATGGCAGTAATTTTCGTGCCACAGCTTTGCGAGAATGCGATGAAAGTCCCAACTGGAAGCGGAGGATATTTTGTAATAGCACTTGGAGTATGTGCAGGACTTGGAGCGCCATTTTCAGGCAAGCTCACAGATAAGTTCGGACCGAAGATAGTCTTGGGCTTTGGTTTGCTTGTATCACTAATAGGTTCTTTGATAGTAATATTCTTTACGACAGTAACACCAAATAAGGTCAATGTATTTGCCAGCCTGATGTTAATAGGGTTGGGAATCGGCTTTACAATGGGAGCACCGCTAAATTATATGATGCTATGGGAAGTTCCAGATAAAGAAGCAAATTCAGCACTCGCAACATTGTCGCTTGTTAGGTCGCTTGGTACAGTAGTAGCGCCAGCAATTATGGTTGGTTTTATAGCACATGCAGGAATGGGAATGCAGGACAATTTAATGGCAGTAATGCCAAAAGAAGTGAATATACCAAAATTGCCTTATGCAGAAGAACTAAGCGAAAAGATGCAAGAGCAAGGAGTCGAAGGCATGCCAGAT
>JAUNIR010000069.1 GCA_030523345.1 Lachnospiraceae bacterium | reverse complement strand
TGAACCCATTTAAGTGTCCATAAATTGGACGAAGAGGTATGCTCATAGGCATTCATACAGTTAATAAAAACGCAATCTCCAGCGTTAACATCATAAGTTGTATTACCATATTTAACAGTACCAGACCCTTTTGTAACGATAAAAAACAAAAAGGAAGAGAGATTTTCTCGTTCGGAAGTATGACTTTTAAGCGAGGTTAGCTCCCCTACTTCCTGAAGAAATGTCAGATTGGATTTTGCAAAATTAGATGGTGTATAAATAATTCTGTTTGAATTAACAAGAGGCTCTGCAAAGTACCCATCTTCGCTTTTAATGAATGACTCTTTTGTATTAAGTTGTTCTTTATGATTGCTTTGTATTTTTGTATTCATAAGTGGTCTGTGGCCTATTAGATTAATGAGAATATTTATATATAGTATTTTTATCATAACTTATAGAAATCGTCAAAGCAAGATTGTGCTATTTTTTAACAAGATTATCTATTTCAATTTACCTAAAATGTTATAAAATAAACCTACAGTGGGTAAAAAAGTGTTTATATAGAAGCACATTAATTGTGCTAACAGGATTCTATGTATATTAATATAGGAGGATTTCGTAAATGAAAAAGGCGCTTATTACAGGTGTTACAGGACAGGATGGATCATATCTTTCAGAGTTTCTTTTAGAGAAGGGATATGAAGTATATGGTGTTATAAGAAGATCATCCGTAGATTACAGAGAAAGAATTGCGCATCTTGAAGGTGTTAAGAACTTCCATCTTCGTTATGGAGATTTATCAGATTCATCTTCAATCATGGCATTAGTAAGTACAATTCAGCCAGATGAAATATATAACTTAGCTGCACAGTCACACGTACAGGTAAGTTTTGATTCACCAGAATATACTGCAGATATCGATGCAACAGGTGTATTAAGAGTTCTTGAAGCAGTAAGACTCTGCGGACTTGCAGATAAGTGTAAGGTATATCAGGCTTCTACATCAGAGCTTTATGGAAAGGTTGAGGAAGTTCCACAGAGAGAGACAACTCCATTCCATCCATATAGCCCATACGCAGTAGCAAAACAGTACGGATTCTGGATCACAAAGGAATATCGTGAAGCATATAACATGTTCTGTTGTTCAGGAATTCTCTTCAACCATGAGTCAGAGCGTCGAGGAGAGACATTTGTTACAAGAAAGATTACACTTGCAGCAGCACGTATAGCTCAGGGAAAGCAGGAGAAATTATATCTTGGAAACCTTTCATCTCTTCGTGACTGGGGTTATGCAAAGGATTATGTTGAATGTATGTGGTTAATACTTCAGAATAAGACACCAGAAGATTTTGTTATAGCTACAGGTGAACAGCATTCAGTTAGAGAATTTGCAACACTTGCATTCCACCACGCAGGAATAGAACTTGAGTGGAAGGGAGAAGGAATGGATGAGAAGGGTATAGATAAGGCAACAGGTAAAGTTGTAGTTGAAGTATCACCAGACTTCTATCGTCCTACAGACGTAGTAAATCTTTGGGGAGATCCTACAAAGGCAAAGACAGAACTTGGCTGGAATCCAACAAAGACAAGTTTCGAAGAGCTTGTAAAGATAATGGTCGATCATGATATGTCAAAGGTAGCAGTAGAGCGTGCAGAAGAACATATTAAGATGAACCTTGAAGAATATCTTGAAAAAGGTGTTGTTAAGTAAGAGGAAACACTTATGGAAAAAAATGAAAAGATTTATGTAGCAGGCCATCGTGGAATGGTTGGTTCTGCAATTGTCAGAGCCCTTGAAAAGCAGGGATATACAAATATTATTACAAGAACACATAAAGAGCTTGATCTTACTAATCAGGCAGCGGTTGAAGATTTTTTTGCAAAAGAAAAGCCAGATTATGTATTCTTGGCAGCAGCAAAAGTTGGTGGAATAGTTGCAAATCAATCAGCTCTTGCAGATTTTATGTATGAAAATATGATTCTTGAGATGAATGTAATTCATTCAGCGTGGATGAATGGATGTAAGAAGCTTGAATTCCTTGGAAGTTCATGCATATATCCAAGAATGGCTCCTCAGCCAATGAAAGAGTCTTGTCTTTTAACATCCGAACTTGAAAAAACAAACGAAGCATATGCTCTTGCTAAAATCTCAGGACTTAAATATTGTGAGTTTTTAAATAAGCAGTATGGAACAGACTATATATCTGTAATGCCTACAAACCTGTATGGACCAAATGATAATTATCATCCAACTCACTCACATGTACTTCCTGCGTTAATCAGACGTTTTCATGAAGCAAAGGAAGCTGGACTTAAGTCGGTTACATGTTGGGGAGATGGTTCACCACTTCGTGAGTTTTTATATGTAGATGATCTTGCAGATCTTTGTGTTTTTCTTATGAATAATTATTCTGGAGATGAAACTGTGAATGCTGGAACAGGTAAGGAACTTACTATTAAGGAACTTACAGAACTTACAGCGAAGGTTATAGGCTATGAAGGCGAGATTCTTTGGGATACATCAAAGCCAAATGGAACACCTCGAAAGCTTTTAGATGTCAGTAAAGCACGAGATCTTGGATGGACGTATAAAACAGAACTAGAAGATGGAATTAGACTTTCATATGAGGATTTCTTAAATAATCCTATGAGAGCTGAAAGATAGTAAGTTTGTCGTTCTAATAACCGGAAAAGCCCTAAAATATTGATTTATTCTTCTTTTTGGAGTAAAATAACTTGAAGTTTTTTATTCGAAAAGAGAGATAATTATTATGATTATAAAAAATAAAGCAAAAGCTCTTATTTCAATAATTTTGAGCAGTGCTATGATATTATCAATGGCAGGTTGTAAAAAAGCTCCAGAGCAGGCACCTGCAACACCTCCGACAGAAGCTAAGACAGAGGCTCCAGTCAGTTCATCTAGTGAAGAAGAGGTAGAAGAAGTAGATCCTAATGCATTAGAGCCTGGAATGATGAGAAGTTATCTTTCAGGATTGCCAGTAGAGGAAAAGATTGGTAACCGTCGACCAGTAGCCATTATGCTTAATAACTTAGAAGCAGCACAGCCAATGAGTGGTGTAAGCTACGCAGATGTTGTTTATGAGTATGTGGTTGAAGGTGCTATTACACGTCTTATGGGATTGTTTGAGAATTATGACGATCTTGATAAGATAGGATCAGTAAGAAGCTGTCGAGAATATTTTGTATATACAGCACTTGAGTTTGATGCAATATACATGCACTTTGGTCAGGCTGCATATGCCTTAAGTCTTCTTGAAGAAGATTACGTTCATAACCTTAATGGTCTTGGTGAAGCAGGGGATACTTGTTTTTACCGTACTACAGACAGAAAGGCCCCTCATAACGTATATACTTCTGCAAAGGGTATCGAAGCTGGTATTAAAAAACTTGGATACAGAGAAGACCATTATGAAGGCTATAAAGGAAAATTCAAATTCTGTGATTTAGATAAGGAAGTAACAAACGAAGACGGTGTTCCAATTACGCATATGGAACCTAAGTACAGAATTAATAAACCATGGTTTGAATATAATGAAGAGACGAAGAAATATGATAGATACCAGTATGATGGTCCACATATTGATGGATTAACTGGTGAACAGTTATCATATGACAACGTTATATTCCAGTACAATTTCTGGACGCAGCTTGATGAAAAAGATTACTTAGCATTTGATTGTCACTCGGGTGGTTCATTCCAGTACTTCACACACGGTAAGATGGTAATGGGTACATGGCAAAGAGAAATCAACGAAGATAATTACAATATGAGTGCTATCAGATATTATGATAAAGATGGTAACGAGCTTGTGATTAACAATGGTAAGACCTTTGTATGTGTCATCCAGAATACAGACGTTGAGAACGTAGTTCTTGAATAATAAAAAGGTGTGAGAAGACAGATTGTTTTCTTACACCTTATTTTTTTAGGAGGACTCTTTATGCAGTACAACAAATATACAATTAAAACTGTAACAGAGGCAGAAGATATTATTTCAGCATCTCTAGCAGAGCTTGGAATCGAAGGAATAGAAATTGAAGATAAAATTCCATTAACGGAAGAAGAGCTTCAGGGAATGTTCGTAGATATAATGCCACAAGGGGCACCAGATGATGGAATTGCTTATGTAAGCTTTTATTTAGATGCTTCAAAGGATAATACAGAAATGCTTAAAGCTGTTGAAGAAGAGCTTAAATCATTATCTGAGTTTATGGATATAGGTGAGGCAGTAATTACGTCATCAACAACTAAAGACGAGGATTTTTTAAATAGCTGGAAGCAGTATTTCCATCAATTTTATATTGATGACATCTTATTTATTCCTAGTTGGGAAACAATAGAAGAGCCTTTATTATCAGAATCCAAATCAAATGATGAAGATCAGATAGTAATTCATATTGATCCGGGCACAGCTTTCGGAACAGGTTCTCATGAAACAACTAGACTATGTATTCGTGCTCTTAGAAGATATATAAGAGAAGGAATGAGTGTTCTTGATGTTGGTACAGGAAGTGGTATCCTGGCACTTATGGCTTATAAATTCGGTGCTTCATATTGTATTGGAACAGATTTAGATCCATGCGCAGTTCCTGCAGTCGCAGATAACATGGAAAAGAATGGTCTTAAAGATAAAAATTATGAACTTATAATCGGAAATATTATTGATGATAAAGAAGTTCAGGATAAAGTAGGTTATGACAAGTATGATATTGTATGTGCCAATATATTAGCAGAAGTGCTAATTCCGCTTATACCAGTTGTGAAAAAGACACTTAAGCCAGGCGGAACAATTATTTTATCTGGAATAATCGAAGGAAAAGAAGAAATAGTTGCAAAAACACTTGAAGACAACGGTTATGAAGTCGTTGAGATTAATGAAGATGGCGAGTGGAGATCAGTTGTTGCAATAGTATAAGGTGAATTTAACATACAAAAGGAGAAAAAAATGAATTTAGTTTTACTTTCGGGTGGTTCAGGAAAAAGACTTTGGCCTCTTAGTAATGATATCCGTTCAAAACAGTTTATTAAGTTTTTTAAAAATGAGGAAAAAGGCGAATATGAGTCAATGATTCAGCTTGTATATCGCCAAATCAAAAATATAGATAAGGATGCAAAAGTTACAATAGCTACATCAAAAACACAGGTCGCATCAATTTATAATCAGATTGGCGAGGATGTAGGTGTAAGTATTGAGCCATGTAGAAGGGATACATTCCCAGCAATTGCTTTAGCAACTTCATATCTTCATGATGTTCAGGGTGTGCCAGAGGACGAGGCAGTTGTAGTTTGCCCTGTTGATCCTTATGTACATGAAGATTATTTTGAAGCATTAAAAGAATTAGGGCTCCAGGCAGAAAAGGGTGAGGCAAATCTTGTTCTTATGGGAATTGAGCCTACATATCCTTCTGAAAAATATGGATATATTATTCCTGAAAGTAAAGACAATACATCATTTGTAAAAGAATTCAAGGAGAAGCCTGATTTGGAGACAGCTAAAAATTATATTTCCCAGGGTGCTTTATGGAATGGTGGTGTTTTTGCATATAAGCTTAAATATGTTTTAGACAGAGCACATGAACTTATAGATTTTACAGACTACCAGGACTTATTTGAAAAATATGAAACACTTACTAAAATATCATTTGATTATGCGGTAGTTGAAAAGGAAGATAAGATACAGGTTCAGAGATTTTCAGGAGAGTGGAAGGACCTTGGTACATGGAATACTCTGACTGAAGCGATGGAAGAGACAACAATTGGTAAAGCAATTCTTAACGACAAGTGTGAAAATGTTCATGTTGTTAATGAACTTGGAGTTCCAGTTGTATGTATGGGACTAAAGGATGTTGTTGTGTCAGCATCTGCACAGGGAATTTTAGTATCTGATAAGGAACAGAGTAGCTACATAAAGCCATACGTAGACGGACTTGACGAGCAGATTATGTTTGCTGATAAGGCTTGGGGAAGCTTTAAAGTAATAGATGTTGATTCAGGAAGTATGACAATTAAGGTAACTCTTAATCCTGGACACAAAATGAATTATCATAGCCATGATTTAAGGAATGAAATCTGGAATGTAATATCTGGTGATGGTATAGCAGTAATAGACGGTATGGAAACCCCTGTAAAAGCCGGAGATGTTATTACAATGGAAGCAGGATGTAAGCATACCATCATTGCGAATACAGAGCTTCATCTTATAGAAGTACAGGTTGGCGAAGAGATAAATACAGAAGACAAGCACAAATATGAGCTTGAATATAAATAAGACTGGAATTAAAAATGATACATGAACCATTTCTTCTAAGTCCGGCGATGAAGGAATATCTATGGGGTGGTACACGCCTTAAAGATGGATTTTCAAAAGAGACGGATTTAGAAATATTAGCAGAATCATGGGAATGTTCTACACATCCTGATGGACATAGTATAGTTGCTTCAGGGGCTTTCGCTGGAAAGCCTTTAATTGAAGTACTTAAAGAAAATCCGGATTTTGTGGGTACTCATCCATATATGGGCGATGGAATTCCAATTCTTGTAAAATTTATAGATGCTAAGAAGGACTTATCTGTTCAGGTTCATC
This sequence comes from Lachnospiraceae bacterium, assembly GCA_030523345.1. GTDB lineage: Bacteria > Bacillota > Clostridia > Lachnospirales > Lachnospiraceae > UBA2868. Next base: position 6,384 of record JAUNIR010000069.1, on the reverse strand, counting down.
CTGACGATGCGTATGCAAAAAAATATGAAAATGGGCAAAATGGTAAGTCTGAGATGTGGTACGTTGTGGAAGCATCTAAGAAAGCAAAACTTATATATGGATTTAGGACAGATATAGATAAAGAGACAGTTAAAAAGGCATTAAATGATGAAAACCTTGAACATTACTTATTATCTGTACCTGTTAAAAAGGGAGATGTTTTCTTTATACCGGCAGGCCAGGTGCATGCAATCTGCTCAGGATGCCTTATTGCCGAAGTTCAGGAAAATTCTAACTTAACATATCGATTATATGACTATAATCGTGAAGACAAATATGGAAACAAAAGAGAACTTCATATAGATAAGGCATTGGATGTTATGAATCTGAAAAGAAGTGAAAAGCCTGTTCAGCGAATGAGGGTATTCAGATTCAGAGAAGGAATTATGATAGAGAAACTGTATCAATGCAAGTATTTTAATGTTGAAAAAGTTGTTCTCAATACGTCTAGATTTAAAAATAAAGAAGCCCGATTTAAAACAAGAGATAATACTTTCAGAGTATTGCTTTGTGTAGAGGGCTGTGGAACGTTAAGCTGGGAAGGCGAAGACGGTACAGAAAAAAGGATGGATTTTTATAGAGGCGATTGTATTTTTGTTCCTGCCGATTCTGTAGAATATAGAGCTCATGGTGTCGCTGAAGTATTAAGAATTGGATGTTAAAATAATCGCAAGGGAAATTTGATATAAATGTTTCAGTTTTTCATTGAAAAATATCAATTAAATGATAAAAAAGCGTATATTGAAGGTTCAGATGTAAACCATATTAAGAATGTTCTTCGAATGAAAGAAGGAGACGAACTTAATGTAGTAATAGAAGGTGATTCAAACGAGTATCGTTGCGAAATCGATAGCTTTGATGAGGAACGAGTTAATTTGACGGTTCGTTTCATTAAAGAAAGCGATGTGGAATTGCCATCTAAAATATACCTTTTACAGGGGCTCCCAAAAAGTGACAAGTTAGAATTAATCATTCAGAAAACCGTTGAATTAGGAGTATATGAAATAATTCCTATAAGCCTTAAAAGAAGTGTAGTTAAGCTTGATGACAAAAAAGTGAAATCAAAAGTTTCAAGATGGAATGGTATTTCTGAGGCAGCAGCCAAGCAGAGTAAAAGACGTATAGTTCCTGATGTTTTGGAACCAATGAGTCTTAAGGAAGCTATTAAATATTTAAAGGATGAAAAAGTTGATATTAAGCTTTTACCTTATGAAATGGCTGACATGGATGCTATGGATAAAACAAGATCTATTGTGTCAGGAATAGAAAAAGGAAAGAGCATTGCAGTATTAATTGGTCCAGAAGGTGGATTTGACGAATCAGAAATAGAAATAGCTGAAGAAGCAGGTTTTGAAGTAATAACTTTAGGGCACAGAATATTAAGAACTGAAACAGCTCCGATTATGGTGTTAAGCTGGTTAGTGTACGAACTTGAATAGAAAGTTTTAGATATGATAAAAAAATTAGACTTAAACAAAAATAATAAGCCTGATGTAATCGAATTAAAAAAGAGATTATTTGATATTATTCAGATTGGCACAAAGGTAGATTTTTTAAGCAGAGCTTTTGATGTCTTTATTTCGTTTGTTATAATTATCAGTATTGTAGTTACTTTTTTGCATACTTTTGACGAGCTAAGTACTTACAGACCTATTTTTTCAGCAATTGAATACATCACAACAATAATATTTATTGTTGAGTATTTGCTTAGAATATATACAAGTGAATTGTTATATCCAAATCTTAAGTTCCCCAAATGTACATTAAGGTATATTTTCTCATTTTATGGAATAGTAGATTTACTTACTATTATTTCTTATTTCTCTGTAATATTTACAAATGGATTTGTAACTTTCAAAATGATAAGAGTAGTTAGAATATTCCGTTTATTTAAGGTTAATAGACAGGCAGATGCTTTTAATGTAGTTGCGGAAGTTGTCTGGGAGAAGAAGAATCAGATAGTCTCTTCACTATTTATGATATTTATGCTTATGATTGCTGCATCTCTATGTATGTATGGGTTAGAACATGAGGCACAGCCAGATGTATTTAAGAATGCATTTTCTGGAATATGGTGGGCTATGTCTACAGTTCTTACGGTAGGATATGGAGATATATATCCTATCACTACAGGTGGTCAAATTGTTGCAATTGTAATTGCAATTTTAGGCGTTGGATTTGTTGCAATACCTACAGGTATTATCAGTGCAGGATTTGTTGAGTATTACACAAGACTTAGCATGTCATCACGAACAGTTAGGTTTAAAGAAGATGTTCGTTTATTGCTTGATAAACAGGCAATGGATGCCGGACTTAAGCCAAATGAATATCTCGAGAAAATTATTCTTGAAAAAGATTTTGAAAATAAAAAATAATGCTTATCTTTTATTTACATTTTGGGATCTCTTTATTTTTTCTGCCTCTTCATTTTCAAGTCCATTAAGGGCACTCATCTTTTCTGTAAAACGTTTACAAAGACTTGTATTGATTGCGGATGTAACGATTAATTCAATTACATCTGTGACATTTTCTGGTGTTCCTGCAATCTCCTGAAGATGACTAATAAGCTTAACAGAAGATTTTTTATGTATAGAAGTAAATTTATCATAAGTTGATCTAAGTTCTTCTTCAGATAGGTTTGAAGGAATAAGCTGGGAAATATCAGAAATACTAAGTGAAGGTTTTAAAACACATATCATAATCATATATGCAATGTGATTTGCATAGTATTTCTTTTTAATTGGTGCAGGCATAACAGCAAGTCTTACGTAGTTATTAATTGCGTTAGCAGTAATAAATGATTCCGCATTTTTATCGTTAGAATTAGGCAGGTATCCAAGATACTGATGAAGTAATGTAATTACCTGATCCATATAAAGTCCTATTGTTGGCAAGTTCTTATATTCAGGAAGGTCAAATTCCATAATATAGTTTGACCACTTATCCATTTTTCTTTTCACGAAATCAACATTGTAATTCATAAGAAACCCTCTATTGTCTAAAACCTATATTTGCAGTCTGTACATTGAAAAATCTACAGTTATCATATACGAAAACAAGGTAAAATACAACTAAAACGACTTGACATAGTTCGAAAAGTGATTTAATCTAATATAGAACACAAGATGTGTTAATGAAATATATCAAATGAATTAATGTGATGAATTTCGGATTAAGTATATTGTAAGGAGAGAGTAAGGCTATGTCGTTTGTAATATCTACTGATTCTGGCTCAAATATGCCAATAGAATTAATTAAAGAAAATAATCTCGTAGTAATTCCACTTACATATAGATATGACGATATGGATCATACTACTGTTGATCTTTCGCAGTTTGATGGGGATGCATTTTATGAGATGATCAAAACAAAGGATGTTACAACATCAACAGTAAACCTTCAGCAATTTATAGATGCATGGGAACCCTATCTTGAACAGGGTATAGATATTCTTCATATAAGTATGTCTTCGGGGATCAGTTCTACATATCAGTCATCAAATATGGCAGCAGATATGATTAAGGAAGATTATCCTGATAGGAAAATTATTACAGTAGATACATATGCTGCTTCTCTTGCTGAAGCATTAAATGTTCTTGATGCATGTAAATATAAAGAAGAAGGTCTTACTATAGAAGAGGCAGCTAATAAGCTTGAAAAGAGAAAATCATCAATGCGCCAGATTTTTACGGTGGATGATTTGATGTTTCTTAAAAAGGGTGGAAGACTTTCAACAGCAAGTGCAATTATTGGAACAATGTTAAGTATTAAGCCTATTTTAGTTGGAAATGAAATAGGACAAATAGTTCTAGAGACTAAAGAAAGAGGAAGAAAAGCAGCTCTTAAAGCAGTGTTGGCAGATTATGTCAAAAATGTTGCAGACCCTGCAAAGGACATAATTGGAATTGCTCACAGCGCATGTATAAAGGATGTTCAGTGGCTTATAGATGAAATACATAAAATAAATCCTATGCAAAAAGTAATAACAGAAATATATGAACCAGTAACAGGAAGCCATGTTGGTCCTCAGACCCTTGCTCTTTTCTATTGGAAAAAGGAGCCTGCAATGGCATGATTCAAATTTGTTCACTATATTTACACAAATATTGAGTATATTAGAATCCACGGATAAACTATCAGTTTATTACGTGGATTTTTTGACCATGGTATTGTAAATATAGTATAATAAATTGCTGTATTCTGTAATATGGCTAATATGTGAATAGTTAAAAATAAACGATTTGTGTATAAACTAAAAGAAAAGGAAAAATATGGATAATAACAATAATAATGGAAACAATGGTGGAAATAATAACCGTTCTCCTCAGAACAGATCTACACTGTTTATTGTGCTCATTGCGTCACTTGTGTTAGTTCTGATTTTATCATATATGAGATCAGTTCTTACTTCTGCAACAAACCAGAAAATTTCGTACGATGAGTTTTTGAAAAGAGTTGAATCAGGCGAAATTGGTTCTGTGGAAATCACCCAGGACAAAATAACAATTACTCCTAAGAAGCAGGCAAATCCGCTGATTCCACAGACGTATTATACGGTTCGAGTAGCAGATGACAATTTAGCAGACAGATTGTTAGATGCTCATGTTAAGTTCGAACAGAAGGAAACAAGCTCAGCAGATACAATAGCATATTTTATAGGTTCTTACATTTTACCACTTGTATTATTCTGGGCTTTGATGAGCTTCATAATGCGTCGTGTATCAAAAGGTGGTGGCGGCGGCATCATGGGTGTTGGAAAATCAACAGCTAAGGTATACGTTCAGAAGGAGACAGGAGTAACATTTAAAGATGTTGCGGGACAGGATGAAGCTAAGGAATCTCTTCAGGAAGTAGTTGACTTCCTTCACAATCCTGGAAAATACGTTAAGATTGGTGCAAAGCTTCCAAAGGGTGCGCTTCTTGTAGGACCTCCTGGAACAGGTAAAACACTTTTAGCTAAGGCGGTAGCTGGTGAGGCAAAGGTTCCATTTTTCTCTCTTGCTGGATCAGATTTTGTAGAGATGTATGTAGGTGTAGGTGCTTCAAGAGTAAGAGATTTATTTAAAGAAGCTACAAAAATGGCGCCTTGTATTATTTTCATAGATGAAATTGACGCTATAGGTAAGAGTAGAGATTCAAGGTATGGTGGTGGTAATGACGAAAGAGAGCAGACTCTTAACCAGCTCCTTGCTGAGATGGATGGATTTGATACATCAAAGGGTATACTTATATTAGCTGCAACAAACAGACCTGAAATACTTGATAAGGCACTTCTTCGTCCAGGACGTTTTGACAGACGTATTATTGTTGATAAGCCTGACTTAAAGGGACGTCGCGATACACTTAAGGTTCATTCAAAAGATGTTCTTATGGATGATACAGTAGATTTGGAAGAAGTAGCATTAGCTACAGCAGGTGCTGTAGGATCAGATCTTGCAAATATGGTTAATGAGGCGGCTATAAATGCTGTTAAGGCAGGACGTGAAACTGTAAATCAGAAAGATCTTATTGAGGCCATCGAAGTAGTAATGATGGGTAAGGAAAAGAAAGATCGTGTAATGAGCAAGGAAGAAAAGAAAATTGTCTCTTATCACGAAATTGGACATGCTCTTGCTTCTGCGCTTCTTAAAAATACAGACCCAATTCAGAAGATTACAATTGTGCCTCGTACGATGGGTGCGCTGGGATATGCTTGGTATGTTCCAGAAGAGGAAAAGCATCTTCGTTCTAAAGAAGAGCTTACAGAGCGTATTATTACTGCATTAGCTGGACGTGCATCTGAAGAGATTAATTTTGGCTCCATTACAACAGGTGCAAGCAATGATATTGAACAGGCTACAGGAATTGCAAGATCAATGATTACCCAGTATGGAATGTCTGAAAAGTTTGGCCTTGTGAAGCTTGAGTCAGTGGAAGACAGATACTTAAGCGGAAGAACTGTTATGGATTGCTCAGACCTGACAGCTGCTGAAATAGATAAAGAGGTAATGCGACTCATAGATGAATGTTATGAGGAAGCAAAGAGACTTCTTAATGAGAATAAAGATCTCATGGATGAACTGGCAACATTCCTTCTTGAAAAAGAAAGCATTACAGGAAAGCAGTTCATGGAAATATTCAACAGGGCTAAAGGAATTGTTGAAGAAGAAAAAGAAGATGACAGCGAATTAGGAATACAGGAAGACAATCTTGAAATAGATGACCTTATGCTTATGGATGGTGCATCAGAAGAGGATGTAAACAATGCAGGCGAGGGTAGTAGCGAGTCATAAATGCGAGATTTTAATGTAGAAGAAGAATTAAGTAAGCTCCCGGCTAAGCCGGGAGTTTATATAATGCATGATG
>JAUNIR010000206.1 GCA_030523345.1 Lachnospiraceae bacterium | reverse complement strand
TCATGCGGAAGGTGCGGTGTGCGTATTTGACACAGAGTCGCGTATTCCCGGAGAGAAGTTCTCATATGCTATAAATCAGACGCTTTCGCCTGATATAAGGGTTCGCGCGTCTAAGGAGGTTGAGCTTGATTTCCATCCACGCAAGGTAAATTCACGAAAGACCTACCGCTACAGAATCCGTCACGACGAGTTTATTAATCCAATAGATACAAGGTATACTCATCATGTCTATACTAAGTTAAATGTAACTGCCATGCAGAAGGCTTGTGAATACATTATAGGCAAGCACGATTTCAAGGCATTCTGTTCTGCCCATACTGATGTTGATACAACTGTAAGAACAGTCTATGATGTGCATATAGATGTAACTCCTGATAAAAAGCTCATGCAGATGAGTGGGATGATGAAATCGTCTGGAACCAAAAGGGCAGAGGGTGATGAGGATATGATACTTGATCCTAGGAAGTCATCATCTGTGATTGATATATATGTTACAGGAAATGGGTTCCTGTATAATATGGTACGTATAATAGCTGGAACGCTAATAGATGTGGGCCAGGGCAAAATAAATCCGGAAGATATTCCGGGAATTCTAGAATCCTGCGACAGGGAGAATGCAGGTCCGACAGCTCCTGCCAAGGGACTTACTTTAATGGGGTATAGGATGACTCAGAAATAGTTGATTTCATAATATAAAAATCGCACTTGCTAAACTGCAAGTGCGACACATCTATTAATGTATGATAAAAGACGAGGTATGTAATACACACGCTTCCTTTATACAACGAGTCCTACGCAGCTCCAGGACGGAACAACATATGACTCTATAGATATTATATAATACATTTATGCGAAGTCAACATGTTATTATATCATCGTCAGTATCATTTTCGTGAATACATACAGCTAATAGAACGGGATTTTTGGTTGAATCTGTCGGACGAGGATATCCACTTTCATCAATAAACGAGAGCATAAAATTTAGAACTCCTTTATCGCAATTCATTATTATTTATAGGCTGATTATATGTTAACATACTTTTGATAATAGAACAAGTGTTCGAGGTGCGTTTTTATAAAATTGTTTTAGAACGATATAAGGACGATATAAGCTTAGAACGATATAGAATTTCTTGTTATTTATCAAAATTCATTTTGTAATGTTGATAAATTTAAAAGATAATACTGATTGATTTACAAGGGAAATAACGATAAAAATAGCTAAAAACCGTCACAATGTGGCGGTTTTAATTTTTTTTGACTAAAGGGGTCAAAAGACGACAAAATAATATTGTGAAAAGATTGTGAAAAAAATGTGAAAAACGCAATTTTAGACCATTTTAGTGACGGTTTAGTGACTCATGATTTGGTAATATAACTAGAATGCGAAGTGTTGCAAAATTGAATTTATATTACTCAAAAATGCAACAAAAATACCAGGTATACATAACGTAAATATATCAACTTATGTAACCCAATATATTGTGATTGTATTAAAATAAATACACAATATTTCGTGGTTTTATAGGATGAAAACCCCTTATATTACGTCAAAAGTAGTATAATAAATACTATATAGTAGCATGGTCTGACTATATGAGGGGAAAATAATTAAAAAATCAATATACGGGACACAAATTAGAATGAAGAGAACAATAATTAAAGCCAAGAGATTACTATGTGGGGCGCTTGCAGCAACAATGATTCTGCAGTCGGCCCTTACTTATATTACACCAGAAGTTGTATATGCGGTGGAAGATACAGATACTCCAGATTCAGGGGATGAAGGTGACGAACTTAATAACGAACCAAATAATGGAGTGGATGAGTTAGAACCAAATGATGGTTCAGATGAAGGAATCACTCCATATAGCGATGGTGACGGACATTGGGATGAAGGACTTACTGTTAACGACGGAACAGATAAGACTTATTACTATGGCCAGAAGCTTGTTGTTAAATACAAGGATGATGATAAAATGTATCATGGATACATTAAAGCTGGCGAAGGTGATGATACAGAGCAGGAGGGAACGCCTACAGAACCTGGGAAATACCGTATCTCTGCATATACAGGAAAGACAGGAGTTTATGCCTTTGCTGAAATTGAAAT
>JAUNIR010000068.1 GCA_030523345.1 Lachnospiraceae bacterium | reverse complement strand
ACGATGTTAACCTTACCAGCTGCTGCTGCTTCATCAAGAGCGCCTGAACGTCCCTTCTGAGCTGCTGAACCCATAACACCCTGGATGTGGATTACATTAAGCTCATCCTTACCCTGTGAAAGGAGCCAGTTAACTGAGTTCTCACCTTCCTTAGCCATATCTGAAACGATTGAAGCAAGGTAAAGTGAAGGATCTGCGTCGATTGTTCTATCGAAAAGGATAACTTCTACGCCTGCGTCCTGAGCATCCTTAAGAACTGAATCCCAACCAGCTGTATCAGCTGCTGAAAGGAGAAGGTAATCAACTCCATCCTGGATGAACTGCTGAGCTGCTGCAATCTGCTCGTCGTTCTTTAAGCTGTATGCGAATGATGCTGAGTAACCATTCTCTTCACAGAATGTCTTCTTGAGGTCAGCATCGTTTGCTGTTCTGTAACCTGACTCGTTAGGGTCGTTGTTGATGATACCTACTGAGATAAGTTCGCCATCTGCTGCTGGAGCTTCCTCAGCTACTTCCTCTTCTACTGGAGCTGCTTCCTCTGTTGCTGCTGGAGCTGGAGCTTCTGCTGCTGGAGCTTCTGTCTTTGCGCCACAACCAACTAATAATGTTGCAACCATTGCTACACTAAGAAGTGTGCTTAAAACTTTTTTCTTCATTTTGGTTTTTCCTCCCATAAATTTGTGAACTCCAAAGGTCAATTCCTTTGATGTACCCATCTTAATACGCTATAGTCAACAATTCCATTGAAAAAAAACTGTTATTGGTTAAGTTTTTTATCTTTTTATTCCGTTTAAGTAGATTTTTTTACGAATTTGGTTGATTTTTTTATTTTGAACATAAAAAATCACCCTTTATAAGGATGATTTTTATTTTATATATCAATATTTCAGGTTAAATTACATGTTTAATGGTAGTTTTACGCTTACCGTCGTACCCTTTCCATATTCAGAATCTATATTAATGCCATATTCTTCCCCGAAATCAAGTCGAATTCTTTCATTAACATTATATAGACCGTATGTAGTTTTTTCAGATTCACTTCTATTATTAATATTATTAAGTACTACTGCAAGTCTTTCTTCCGTAATTCCTAGTCCATTATCTGAAATTGATATAATTACATGATCTTCTTGTTTTGATCCAGTGATACTAATTTTGCCTTTTCCACGTTTATTTTTAATTCCATGGTATAAAGCATTTTCTACAAGAGGCTGAATTGTAATCTTAGGAATGAGATAAGGATATATTTCTTCTGGAATATTAATTTCATAATCAAGTATATCCTGATATCTTATCTGCTGAATTTCCAAGTAACTACGAACATGACCTATATCTTCTTTTATCGTAACTATATCTTTACCCTGGTTAAGGGACGCTCTGAAAAAATTAGAAAGAGAGCTAACAGTTGATACAACCTTTTCTTTTTCTCCAGACTCCGCGAGCCAAACAATTGCATCAAGAGTATTATATAAAAAGTGAGGATTAATCTGTGACTGTAAAAGTTCAAATTCAGCCTTTCTTAATCTAATCTGCTCTGTTGTGACCTGATCGAGAAGTTCATTAATCTTATCAATCATCGCATTAAGCGAAGTTGAAAGTCTCTTTGTTTCCTCACCGTCAAATACATCACTTCTAACTGACAGGTTTCCACTTGCAACTTTATTTGTAACTTCTGTGATTCGTTGAATAGGTCTTGAAATTGATAATGGAATGTAAAATGAGAAAAATACTATGGCCGTCAGTATTGCAATAAGAGCAATAATTACAATCGCAATGAACGTTGTAAATCTAGCATTGTAAACTTCTCTTTCTCCCTGTACTTCCTGAATATCATAATAAATAAATTCAACCATTGTATCCTGTACAAGAGTAGTAACAATCTGAACGTCATTTTCCCAGATCATCATATTTTCTTCATATAGATTTTCTTTTGAAACATTATCTTTAATTCTTGCAGTATATGTTGCGAGATTGTCTAAATACTTACTAACGCTTTCAAGTCGTCTTACATTGTCCTTATCTACGGTTATTTTCTGAAGCTCATCTACGACATCTCCTGCTTCCTTAAGCATAATGTCGAGACCTGATTCGTCGTATTTTTTATTACCAACAATTACAAGATATGTTTCATAGTCAAAATCATTTTTGAAATCAATACTGAATTTAGATGCGGCTACAGATGAATTAATCATCTCTGAATACTTGTTGTTCATTGACCACATATTAATGAATGCAACAATTACAAGAAATACAAGAGGAACCAAAATCAAAATATATGAGTATCTGATTTTGGAAGCAAGAGGAGCTTTATTATATATTTCCAGTGTTTTTCTTTTTATTCTTTTTATCATCAATTTTTAATTAACCTTCCCTAAACTGGGTAGGGGTAACTCCCTGTGTCTTTTTGAAAAGATATGAAAAATAATGTGGATCCTTATATCCAACCATAATACTAATTTCACTACTCTTCTTATTAGTACACTTTAGAAGCTCTTTTGCCTTATTCATTCTAAAATCAGTCAAATACTTAATAAGCGTATTGCCCGTCTGCTGAGAAAATACCATACTAAGATGATTAGGTGAAAAGTTTACATGAGAAGCAATTCTATTTAAAGAAAGTTCATCATCTGCATAGTTTTCTTCAATATATGCTTTAACGCTGTCGACAACATCATTGTTATGACCGCTTACATTGCCTTCTCTTAACTCTATTCCTTTATTTATTATAGAAATAATGTAGTTTCTCGACTCTTCCTCAGTTCTAACAAGATCTGGCTTATAACCACTCAGATTCTGTTCATCCCCTTCGACAGATAATCCAGAAGCGAATTCCACAACACTAAAGTATATATCCATAACAAGATACTGTCTGAATATCTGGGATTTAATTGCATTCGAACCAAGACCTGCTAGATATTCGTCAACAAAGTATTCAGTTTCTGCTCCATCACCAAATTTTAAGAATTCTTTAATCTTTGACCTATCAAGCTGTTTAACATCAAGACTTTCTACATCAAAATTAGCATCTGATATGTCTTTTTCTTCAATCTCACTACTGCGCACAAAAGCATTTTCATCTGTAAAATATCTCTTTGTAAATGCTTTATTAGCAGTTTCAAATGAATGAGGAATATCTCGTAATCTGTCCGCTCTTTCACCAATTCCTGCAAAATAGCTTATGCCTTCATATCTATCAAATATTTCTTTTGCTTTTTCACAAAAATCATTTATAAGAGTTTCTAGCTGTTCTTCTGAATCTGCCTTGAACAAAAATGCCTTTCCTTCAAGGTCTCTATCAAACATAATAATATAGTCTTCATCTATATAATTTTCTATTTCTTCCTCTATACTAATAAGTCTATGAGAGAATTCATCCTGACCATGGGTTGAAACATTTATTTTAGAAAGCATAATATTATAATAAATTGAAGAAATATTAAGCTCTAATTTTTCTGCAGCCTGTATAAGATCAGCTGCTGATTGAACTCCAGTAACAAGATTCTCAAAAAATCCCTTTCTCTCGCTTACTGTATTTTCTTTCATTTCGCTTAGATATTTTTCACGAATTTCACGTTCACGCTTGTTATCTTCTATCTTAGAAGACAAAACATCTAATTCTTTTAGAAGGTCATCTCCACTAATTGGTTTAGTAAGATATTGTGCTACACCTAACTTAATAGCCTCCTTGGCATACTCGAATTCTTCAAAACCAGAAAGAATTATAATCTCTACCCATGGCATTTCTTTTTTTATGAGTTTTGAAAGTTCAAGACCGTTCATAAAAGGCATACGAATATCCGTGATAACAATATCCGGCTTTTCCTTTTTAATCATAGGAAAAGCAAGCTCGCCATCAGATGCCTCTCCCGCGAACTTATATCCATGACCTTCCCAATCAATATTCTTTTTTATTCCTTCACGAATTACAAATTCGTCTTCTACTAAAAATACTTTAATCATTGCGAAATAATCATAACATACAAGTTCTGTGGTTGCATTATTTTTCATTCGTTTAGATTTCTAATATTTAATATGTTACAATTGTTATAGATTTACATTTACAGGGAGGATTCTATATGTATGTAAAGCTTTTCTCTGATGGTGCTTGTAGCGGAAATGGTCAAGATGGTCCGAGCCGTGGAGGATATGGCACTATACTTCAAGCTTTTAAAGATGAAAAAATGATAGCCGAAAGAGAATACTCTCAAGGCTTTTTAAATACTACAAATAATCGTATGGAACTTCTTGGTGTTATTACAGGACTTGAAAATATAACAAAGCCAAGTGATATAGAGATTATCTCTGATTCAAAATATGTAATTGATGCTTTCAATCAAAACTGGGTTGGTAACTGGGTCAAAAACGGATGGAAAAATTCCCAGAAGAAACCAGTTAAAAACATAGATTTATGGGAAAGACTTATAAAACTATTGGAGCCTCACAATGTTAAGTTCACATGGGTTAAAGGACACAATGACCACCCAGAAAACGAACGTTGCGATACTCTTGCAGTTAACGCTTACAATAGTGATAACTTAATAGAAGATACAGGATATGAAGCATAAAAAATGGCGGTATATATTTAAATATAAACCACCATTTTTGTATCGCTGATTGATTATTTATTCATAATAGCATCTATTGACTGAATACATGCATTTCTGAATCCTTCTTTTTCTAGCGCTGCAACTCCTCTTATTGTTGTACCTCCTGGAGAACATACATTATCTTTAAGGACTCCTGGATGAATTCCAGTATCAAGCTGAAGTTTTGCAGAACCAAGCACTGTCTGAGATACCATCTCATATGCTGTCTTTCTAGGAATACCATACTTAACAGCTGCATCGGCATAACTCTCAATGAACAAATCTACAAATGCAGGACCACACCCCGAAACAGCACCTCCTATACCCATAAGATGTGATGGAAGTTCTATTACCTTGCCTGTTGCTGCAAATAAGTTCATTATTTCAGATCTTTCATTCTCTGTTAATGAATTCTTTGCCTCAAATAACAGAACACCCTCAGAGACCATGGCTGGTGTATTTGGCATAACAAACTGAACTCTTACAGATGAATCGAGATGCTCCATATATTTATCATATGTCCATCCTGCTGCAACAGATATTAAAGCTTTTCCTTTTAAAGAATCTTTTACAATACTTAACACGCCTTCAATCTGATATGGTTTACATGCCATAATTAATGTGTCACAGTTATCAATCATTTCTATTATATCTTTACATGGATTAAATCCGTAAAGATCAGCATTTTTCACTAGCTTCTCATATGTTGGTGCATAAGCGAAGACGTCCTCTCTGCTTATTTTCCCCGATACTACAAATCCTGCACAGAGAGCCTGTGCCATATTTCCCATTCCAATAAATCCAAGTTTCATTTTCTCACCTACATTACTATCTAACACATACTATAGCTCATCATCTCATACTTAAGCCTTGATCCTTCCTGAATTTCTGCAGGAAGTAAAGCCCTTGCCACACATTTCTCTTCTAGCTCAGGCTGATCTTCTAATAAAAGATATGCGTAATCACCATCTATTCTGTTTACCGTATAATATTTTGTTTCAAACATATTATTCACCTACTAATAATTTACTACTTAATTGAGTCTGCTTTATCAAAATCAATATTCTCTTTGACAAGCTTCGCAACTACAGGAGCAAGAAGAAGTAATGCAATGAGGTTAGGTATTGCCATCATTCCATTAAATGTGTCTGCTATATCCCATAGAAGACCTAAGTCCATTGTAGCACCAACTATCGATATAAAAGAATATATAACAAGAAATGGTCTTACTGATTTATTTCCAAATATAAACTCTATACATCTAGATCCATAAAGTCCCCAACCGATTATTGTTGAGAAAGCAAAGCAACAGAGAGAAACCGCTGTAAATATTGACACCCATCCGCCATAAGTTCTTGTAAATCCAGAAATTGTTAATTCTGCTCCTGCTGCCTGTCCATATACGATAGCCGTTCCACTACAAAGAATTACAAGTGCTGTTAATGTACAAATTATAATTGTGTCCATAAATACTTCAAATATTCCGTACATTCCCTGACCTGTAGCATCCTGTGTGTCTGCACATGCATGAGCTATTGAGCCAGTACCAAGTCCTGCCTCATTAGAGAAAATTCCTCTTGAAACACCCTTTTTAAGACAAAGGAATGCTGATCCTATAGCACCACCCGTTACTGCTCTTGGTGAAAAAGCACCTTCAAAAATGCTAATAAAAACACCTGGAACAACTTTCCAATTGAGAATTACTACACCAAGTCCAAGGATAATATAAACAACTGCCATAAAAGGCACCAATTTTTCTGTTACTTGACCTATTCTTTTAATTCCGCCAAGAAGAACCATTGCTACAAGAGCTGCAATAATAATTCCAAGCACTAAATTTAAATTTCCAGTACTGTTTTGAGAAATTATCCCGTAATTTTCCAAGGCTGAATCAATAGAAGTAACAATTGTATTTACCTGTGTAGCATTTCCTGTACCAAATACTGTAAGTACACCAAAAACTGCATAAAAAACAGCAAGCCACGTCCACTTTTTAGACAAACCATTTTTTATGTAATACATAGGTCCGCCTACATGTTCTCCATCTTCGTTAGTATCTCTAAAATGTACAGCTAAAGTAACTTCTGCAAACTTAGTACACATACCTAAAAATGCTGAACACCACATCCAAAATACTGCTCCAGGTCCTCCAAGAGCTACAGCTCCTGCAACACCTGCAATATTACCCGTTCCAACCGTTCCTGCAAGCGCCGTACACACTGCCTGGAAAGGGCTAAGCGTTCCTTCTCTTGCAACCTTCCGATCAAATATTTTACCAACAGTCGCTTTCATTGCTACGCCAAATTTGCGTACCTGAATGCACTTTGTCTTAACCGTAAGTAGTAATCCAACACCTACAATACAAATCATTGCTGGGATTCCCCATATAAATCCGTTTATTGCAGAGTTGACGCTTGCAATTTTCTCTATCATATATATCCTTCCTAATGCGTTGTTAACCTAGACATTATATCATACTATTTATACATAATGGATTATAAATAAGCATAATCTAAGACGGCAGTACAACACTATGTTAAAATATAATTATGAACTACTTATCACTAAATACATACCTTAAGAATACATTTGGCTGTAAAGTATATAAACTCGCTATTGATGGTGGCTTTACATGCCCTAATAGAGATGGCTCTCTTGATACAAGAGGGTGTATTTTTTGTTCAGGATTCGGATCCGGCGATTTTGCAGCATCAAGAAATCAATCAATCACTGATCAGATTGAAGAAGCAAAACTAAGAGTAAAAGACAAAATAAAAGATGGAAAATATATAGCATATTTTCAAGCTTTTACAAATACATATGCTCCAGTTAATGAGCTTGAATCAAAATATATGGAAGCTATAAATCACCCTGATATTGTAGCTATTTCCATAGGCACAAGACCTGACTGTATTCCTGAAGAGGTACTATCTCTTCTTGAAAAATTGAACAAGATTAAACCTGTTTGGGTAGAATTAGGATTACAAACAATACACAAAAAATCTTCCGAATTTATCAGACGTGGATATGACCTTGAAGTATATAATGAAGCAGTAAAAAATCTTAAAGCTCGTGGAATATATGTTATTACTCATATAATTCTGGGGCTTCCAGGTGAAACTCAAGAAATGATGCTCGAAAGCGTTAGATATGTGTGTAAATCACCTTCATGTGATGGGATAAAACTACAACTTTTACATATAATTCATGGAACAGATTTGGCATATCTATACGAAAACCGACATAATCTATCAGAACTTGGAGTAACTAATCACTCGTTTTCTAAAAATGATTTAAATCTTATGGCTGATTACGAATGCATGGATCTGGAATCATATGTCGATGTCATTAAAAAGTGTATTTCTATTGTTCCTAATAATATCGCCATACATAGAATGACAGGCGATGGAGATAAAAAAACCCTCATCGCTCCCCTATACAGTGGGGATAAGAAGAGGGTCTTAAATGCTATTAATAAAGCTCTATCCAATTAGTCATCTTCATCAACAAATTTATCCATTAATAACTCAGGATTTTCACAGAGTCTCTTTAAAAGACGCAAACTTTTTCCAAAATAATATCCATCTGAAATTCTTTCGTCAACAGTAAATGAAAGTGGAAGTACTTTTTTCATTTTTACATTGCCGTTTCTGTCATAAATAGGAACATACTTTTTCTGTCCTACGACAACAAATATAGAATTAGTTCCCCAGTTCATTAAATGGTGATATCCAACATTGAGACCTATTGATCCAAGATTTGTAAGTACGACCGTACACTGATATGGATCTGTTGCAATAACAGACTGCGGCATTAGACCTCTCTTATCAGCCCATCTTGCCAAGAGCCCAATCAGCCCCTTAAGAGGAAGCTTCTGAATAAAGTTCATTGCATCCGTAGTCTCATCACTTTCCGTACGACACTTTTTAATCTGATAATTTACTTGATCTTTTATACTCTCTAAAGTGTCTTCCTTCTCACCAACAATTCTAGCCATTGTTTCTTCACTATAATCAGATAATGATTTCTTAACAATAAACGCAGCGCTTACATGATTTCTCTGATATATATTTTTATTTGCAATAAATCTATTAAGCTGAGGTCTCTTATGAACTACTTTTATTAACGCAGCAATTAATATTCCAAAAAGAGTATATTTTTCCTCTTCGCTTTTTCCTTTGTTTTGCTCTTCGATAAACTTTTCAATTTTATCAAGTTCTATATTCAATGTCATAAATGCTTCATTATCGCATCTATTTGGAAAAACAAGAGGCATAATGTAATGCATTGAATCAAGATTTCTTATTTTTTCTCCGTCCGGACGATCACCAAATCTTCTCATAGTACCTTCTCTTTGTTATTTTTTGATATGCTTATTAATATACCAAAATGTTACAAATTTAACAAACAAAAAACTATGCTTTTTCAAATTCTTCAAATGATTTAAAGCCATAAAGCAAAGCAGTATTTGTCATTGTTTTTAAGGCAATATTTTCACCGTTTTTCAATGTATTTACTACGTATTTTCCATATAATTGAAGCATTTTATCAGAATAAGTACTAATTTCACCTCTTAAATAGGTTTCATAAGATGTGTTATAAATGTTGTCATCAAATGTATGTAGTGATCTGGCATTATCTGCAACACTAGGATGTTTTTCTGCAAATTCTTCCATCATCTGCATCTGTATTCCTACAATCTGTTCTATTACAGCCTTCTTCTCTTCACTGATCTCAGGAAAGTTATCTTTAATTTTTTCCCAAGCTTCCTTATCAGTACTCTCCATCATACGACCATATTTCTCAGTTATAAGGTTATGTCCTAGATTACACTCCCTGTTAAAATCATAATAGTACTGTATAAGCATTTCCTTAGTCCACGTTAAATACTGACTCATTCTCATAATACTGAAAGTTGGCCAGTTATTCTGACATGAGGCTCTTCCACCTTCATTCTGTACTTTATCAAATGTTTTAAACTCAAGCTCCGTAATTTTCTTTGCAAGCTCCTCTACTGAAAGTTCACAAATACTAGCTTTAAAAACTATTTCTTCTGTATGATAGTCAAGATATGGATTTATATCACTTATGATTCCCTCGTCATACATTAATGTTGCAAGATATTCACCTAATTTCTCTACTATAATTGCAACTTCTTTCTTATCAGTTTTTGTGACAAACTGGGATGTAATCTGATCAATGAGAAGAATTACTTTCTCGCTTCCCTCTATATTCTTTGTACTTTTGTACAGCCATTTATCATGAGGTGGAAAAACATTATTAATATAGTGGTACAATTTCATTGCATGTTTAATGCCATCTGAAAGCATGGTAAAAGCAGTTACCTCATCTTCCCTATTAAGCATTCTTAAATAATTATACTGGGCACATTGTGAAAAAGAAGCTGCTTTTTCTGCAATCTTAAGCATACGTATATTTTCAGGATATCCACTATTTAATTTTTCTCGCATACTTGTGAATATGCCTTCATCATCTCTAAATACTTCACCATTGACTGCTGCCGCAAAAGCATAATCTTCTACTCTTGTATAATCTATTTCATCCAGATTATCTGTGCCTACAAATTTCTTAAAATAGTCCGAAATCTTAATTACACCTCTTCTGCCGGTCCCTGTACTTGTTACATTTCTTTCATATCCCTTATATTTTTTTGGTAATGAATTGTATGCTTTCCTAAGATCTTCTCCTATCTTTTCATAGATGTCATCTGTTAGCCACATACAAAAATCTGGACCAAAGTCATGATCTATGGAAATATCATCATCGTATCCAAAGCAATCAGATCCTTCGCCCGCAAGTCCTATTGCTATCTTATTCTCATATTCTGAGAATTTATCTGAAATCATTTTCTTACCATATTCTTCATAATACTCTTTTGAAAGCGTAAGTCCTTTCATGCTTGCTACCTCCTTTTCTTCTTTTGATTCTTTTTCTATTGCTTCCTCACATTCCTTTATGTTCTCAATAAGTCTTTTGTACTGACTGTTTCTCCCAATTGTTTTTTCTACAATATCTGCAGCTTCCCTATATATTCTTTTTGCATGTGAATAATCTCCTTCTTTGAAATAACATGTGGAAAGAGCAGATAATGCCGCACAGTAATGAGCATCTATATATGCTCTTGCTTTAAATAATCTTATAGCTTTATATGCGTAGTCCTTAGCCGCTTCTATATCATTTTGTAATACGCACGTATTTGCAAGATTAGCGTGCGTAACAGCAATTTCAAAACCAGCTTTTCTTCTTACAACTATATTAAGGGCCTTCTCAAGGTATTCTCTAGATACCTTATATTCACCATGTTCCTGACACAGTAGACTATAGTTATTATAAAGTCCGGCAACAAGCAAATCATCTCTTTCAAGTCTTCCATCTCTAATTGATTCCTCGTATATGGAATATGTAATGTCATATTTTTCTTTTGCTTCATCGAGCATAGAAAGTGATCTATAACCATTTGCAATATTTAATATAACCGTTGTACTTTTAAGCGATCTTGCACCATCCATCTTCTCAAGTATTGATAATGAGTCATTTATTACTGAGACAAGTTTTTCTCTGTCAGATGTTTGTCTGTAATACCCTATTAACTCATTTAATACAGTAAGTTCTAATACTTCATTATGAGTGTTTTTTGCAAATGCAAGCATATCTGTCATGTATTCCAATGCACCAATTGGATTGCCTTCATCAAATAATCTATCAACATTCTTAACTACTTCTCTTTCTAACCTGATGCTATAAGTTTTTTTAAGACCATCAGCTAAATTTGTATACTTAATATCTAGCATCTTTATATTGTCAGAAGTATATATCTCACTTTCTTCCTCAGTCAGAGGAAATGGTAGTGGTATTTCTCTTTCATTTATTTCAGAAACAGAAATATTAACTCTCTCTATTTTTTTATTCATTGCAATGGAAAGAGAATTTATGAATTTGTCATATGTTATTACTTCATCACCTGTAATATTAAAACATGTGTTTCTACATAAATCATTACCACATATCTTTAGAATAATTCTGGCAACATCCTCTACATAAACCATCTGGAAATGTCCCGTTGCGTCCTCTGGGTAAATAACCTGACCTGCCTTTTCTACCCAGTCAAAAAACATACTCTCACGGCTCGCATAATTATCTTGGCCATAGATAAAAGTTGGTCGAATTGCATTTACTGATATGTTATACTCATTAGAAATTTCTAATAGCTCATGTTCAAGAGCTACTTTTCCTAAAATATAATTACCTGCATCTCCTCCAAAATCTTTTGCTTCAAATGCCGAAGATTCTTTTACCACTGTTTTTGTTCCTCTTTTAAAAACATCGCTTGTACTTATAAAAATGTATTGTTTTATTTTTCCATGAATAATACTAACTAATTCTCTAATATCTCCCTTACTATAAGCACAAAAATCAATAACTGCATCAAACTCTCCATTTAACATTTGCGCAGTTATACTATGCCTGTCTGAAATTATTGTTTTTACATGACCTGGGTATGTAAATCTGACGTCTCTATTTCCTCGATTGACAACAACTATCTCATTGTCTTCACAGGCTAAGTCTACAAACGCTTTTCCAAGAAAATAAGTTCCACCAATTACTAAAAATCTCATACTGTCCTCTACACATATTGTGAAAGTTTTACGTACACTCTGTCCTTTCTTGTCCTTCCACCTTCACCATTATATATATACTTTCCGTATCCTCTTATTGAAAAACTGCTGCCTTCTTTTAGAACCATACTGTTATTCTCACAAATACGGTTATTTAAAAGAACCTTCTTTGCCCTAAATAAATCCAGCGCATGCCTTGTTAATTCTTTAGTAATAAATTCAGCAATCTCTTCATATCCAAGACTATCGGGCGAGCCAAATCTAACCATCTGCCTCTCACATATTTCATGACCTCCAAATAGTGAATAATCTGCGAATTTTATTTCTTGAGCCATTTGATCCACTATCGCCTGTTCATCCACAGATAAAAACTTGTAAAAGTATATCTATTCTGGTTATAAGAGGACTTTGCTAAATCCATTATTCGATTTTTTAAAATCTTATCTTCTTCACTCATAAATAAAATTTCCGAAAAACCTCTCTTTCATTCTAGCACTATTATTATATTATGCTTATAATTATTATGTATTAATTTATTTCATATATTACATTGTTTGGAGAGCCGGATTAATGGACTTAAAACTCAAGAAAAAAATACTAAATGGACTTACTGATACACAAAAGAAAGCTGTTGAATCTATTGATGGCAATCTTGAAATTGTTGCCTGTGCTGGTGCAGGCAAAACAAAAACAATAACGCTTCGAATAATATATATGATTGCAAACGGCATTAAGCCAGAAAACATTGTTGCAATTACATTTACTAA
>JAUNIR010000067.1 GCA_030523345.1 Lachnospiraceae bacterium | reverse complement strand
GTTAAAACTCATGGTAGTTCAAAGGCAAAAGAGGTAACGACTACAATTCTACAGTGTGCTTCATTTAAAGAAGCAGGAATTACTGAAAAAATTAGTTCTAAGATCAACGTATAATCTTATTAAAAAGGGAAGGTAAAAGAAATGGAACTTGAAAAGCTTAAAAAGATTATTGCAGATGTACTTAATGTAGATGAAAATGAAATTACACCTAATACAAAATTCGTAGATGATTTAGGTGCAGATTCCTTAGACGTATTTCAGATTATTATGGGCATTGAGGAAGAATTTGATATTGAAATTGCAACAGAAGATGCTGAAAATATAGCAACTGTTGGCGATGCGATTGAGAAGATTAATCAGGCTATAAGCTAATAAATTTAACACTAATACGGATTCAAAAAAAGAATGCGTTCACCGCATTCTTTTTTAAGGTCTGAAAGGCAGATATGAACGATTTAAACAGTGTTCAGAATTTGCAGGAAGTTATTGGATACAGCTTTAAGGATGAGACTTACTTGCTTATAGCTTTATCCCATAGCTCCTATGCGAATGAAATAAAACTAAATAAACACGAGAACTATGAAAGACAGGAGTTTTTAGGTGATGCGGTGCTTGAGCTGTGTGTAAGCGAATTTTTATTTAAAAACTTCAAGGACATGCCAGAAGGAGAAATGACAAAGCTTAGAGCCTCTCTAGTATGTGAACCTACACTTTCATATATAGCTAAAACGGAACTTGACCTACCTAAGTATATATTATTGGGAAAGGGCGAAGATAATACCGGAGGCAGAGAAAGAGACTCTATAATATCAGATGTATTTGAGGCAGTAATTGGTGCAATATACCTTGATGGTGGAATGGAACCGGCTATCTCTTTTATAAAAAAATATGTCATTACTGATATGGAGAAGAAGATAGAGTTTGTTGATTCTAAGACAAGGCTTCAGGAAAAAGTTCAGGCAAAATCATTGACGCTTGAATATAAGTTGATTTCTCAAGATGGACCGGCGCATAACAGAGTATATACTTCAGAAGTATTTGTTAATGGTCAGTCCTATGGGATAGGGAAAGGCAAAACAAAAAAAGGCGCAGAACAACATGCAGCCTATGAAGCACTTAAGAAATTATAAACACAGGAGTTTTTAGATGTATTTAAAGTCTATAGAAGTACATGGATTCAAATCCTTTGCAAATAAAATAACTTTTAACTTCAATAATGGAATTACAGGTATTGTAGGCCCAAATGGTTCAGGTAAGAGTAATGTCGCAGATGCAGTTAGATGGGTTCTTGGTGAGCAGAGTGTTAAACAGCTTCGTGGATCAAGTATGCAGGATGTTATTTTCTCTGGAACAGAGACTAGAAAACCTATGGGCTATGCCTATGTTTCAATCACACTTGATAATTCGGATCATGCATTACCAATTGCATATGAAGAGGTAACAGTTTCAAGACGTGTATATCGTTCTGGTGAAAGTGAATATTTAATCAATGGTTCGACTTCAAGATTAAAAGACATTAAGGAAATGTTTTATGACACAGGTATTGGTAAAGAAGGCTATTCTATTATCGGACAGGGTCAGATAGATAAAATCCTTAGTGGAAAGCCGGAAGAACGTCGTGAGTTATTTGACGAAGCTGCAGGTATCGTAAAGTTTAAAAGACGTAAGGATTCTGCACTTAAGAAGCTTGAAAATGAAAGAAATAACTTAGTCAGAGTGAATGATATTTTATCTGTTCTTGAAGAACAGGTGGAGCCATTATCTAAACAGGCTGAGATCGCAAAAGACTACTTGAAAAAGAAAGAAGATCTTAAAAATTTAGATATAAACCTTTTCCTTCTTGATTCAGAAAGAATTGAGTCTGAGCTTACATCGCTTACAGATAAATTAAAGATTGCAACAAAGGATTTATCAGAAACTCAGGAAAAGCATGAGAACATTAAAAAAGAATATGCTGATATTGAAGCAAAGATTGAGGCGCTTGATGAAGAAATAGAAGAAAAAAGAAATAAGCTTTCAAGCGATAGTGTTATACGCGAAAAGCTTGAAGGAGAGATAAAAGTATTAGAAGAAAAAATTAATACTTCTAAAATTGAGGCATCTCACTTTGAAGACAGAGAAAAAGCGTTAGAATCAGAATATAAGTTAAGAGAAGCAGAACATTCTAAGATTTCAGGAGCAAAGAAAGAAATAGATGATAGTCTTGCAGAGGTAATTAAGGAACGCGATTCTGCAAAAGCGGAGCTAGCTGAAGTTCAGAAGCGCATTGAAGAGTTAAGTAGTGCGATTGAAAAGGGTAAGAATGATATCATTACAACAATCAATGACCGCGCTACGATTAAAACTAAGATAACTGAGTTTGATACACTTCTTTCACAGCACTCAATTCATAGGGCTGAAATTCAGTCAAAGTTATTAAAGGCAAAGTCTGAAGAAGCAGAACTTGATAAGATATTAAAGGATTATTTAAAAGAGCTTAATGATATTAATGCAGAGATACTTGAAGCAGATAAAAATCAAGAGCATTTATCAGAACAGCTTTATGTATTAAGACGTGATCTTGAGGAAAGAGATGGCGCATTAATAGATGCACAGAACTCATATCACAAAGAATTGTCAAAGCTTGAAGCTTTAAAGAACATTACAGAAAGATATGATGGATATGGCCATTCTGTAAAATCTGTTATGGAACAGAAAGATTCAGTTAAAGGCCTTATTGGTGTTGTTGCGGATATTATTTCTACGGATAAAAAGTATGAAACGGCAATCGAAACAGCACTTGGCGGAAATATCCAAAATATTGTTACTAAGGACGAAGCTGATGCGAAGCAGATGATTGCATATCTTAAAGAGCATAAGCTTGGACGTGCAACGTTCCTTCCACTTACAACTGTGAAGCCTCGTGGTGAATATAAGTATTCAGAAATTAAGAACGAAAAGGGCTTTATAGGAATAGCTTCAGAAATTGTTAAAGCAGATAGCAAATATGACTCTGTTGTAAGCCAGTTGCTTGGTGAAATTGCCATTGTAGACACAGTCGATAATGCTTTAGCTATGGCTAAAAAGCATGATTATAAGTTAAGACTTGTAACACTTGAAGGGGAATATTTAGCACCAGGCGGTTCATTAGCTGGAGGATCATTCAAGAATAACAGTAACCTTCTTGGTAGAAGACGTGAAATTGAAGAACTTGAGAAAGCAGTAGAAAAAGCAAAAAAGCATATAGAAGACTGCAAGAAGGATATTGAAGATACTAAAGCAAAGAGAAATAAAGTTAGAGAAGAGTCAGAAAGCCTAAAGGAAACTCAGAAAGAATTATATCTTAAACAAAACACAGCTCAGTTAAATTATGATTCAATGAATTCAAAGATTGCTGAGACAAAAGAAGGATATAGTAACCTCGAAAAAGAGAACCTTGATATGGAAGGTATTATCAAGGAACTTACAGGCAATAAGAGTGATACTCAGACAAAGTTGTCAGAATCAGAAAAGACTGAAAAAGACATAGAAAAGATGATTTCTGAGTATGGTAAGGAACTTGAAGAGTTAAGAGAAAAGGAGTCTCATAAGGTAGTAGAGACAACTGACTTAGATTTAAAGGTTCAGGGATTCAGTCAGAAAGTAGAATTTGAAACACAGAATTTAAAGAGAGTAGAAGACGAACTCACAAGAATTAATAGTGAAAAGGCTGAACTTTCAGAGAAAAAATCTGTTTCGGATGAGGAAATTGAAGCTAAGAAGAAAGATATAGAGAAGCTTAAAGAAACAATTGTTGCATCTGAAAATTCTAAGAGTGAAGACGAAGAAGCTCTTAAAAAGGTAATTGCGGAAAAGACAGAGTTTACTGCAAAGCAGAAAACATTCTTTGATACTAGAGAAGAATTATCAAATAAAGCAGCAGAACTTGATAAAGAAGTTTATCGTCTCAATACACAAAAGGAAAAG
Source organism: Lachnospiraceae bacterium (assembly GCA_030523345.1). GTDB lineage: Bacteria > Bacillota > Clostridia > Lachnospirales > Lachnospiraceae > UBA2868. Next base: position 9,077 of record JAUNIR010000067.1, on the reverse strand, counting down.
CTTGAAGATTCACAGCAGGGTCTTGTAAGCTACATGTTTAATGAATATGAGATAACTTTATCTCAGGCTAGATCATTAAGAGATGAGACATTAACTGACATTAATGTTATAAGACGTGGTATTAACAATTTAAAGGATGCTATCAGAAAGCTTGGAGATGTAAATGTAAACGCCATTGAAGATTACAAGGATTTAATGGAAAGATATACATTCCTTAAAACACAGCATGATGATCTTGTTAAGGCAGAAGAAACACTTGTAGCAATTATTGAAGACTTAGATACTTCAATGCGTAATCAGTTTAATGAAAAGTTCATTGAGATAAGCAAAGAGTATGATAAGGTATTTAAGGAAATGTTTGGTGGAGGAAAGGGAACTCTTGAACTTGAACAAGACGTGGATGTTCTCGAAGCAGGAATAAAAATTATTGCCCAGCCACCAGGAAAGAAACTCCAGAACATGATGCAGTTATCAGGTGGAGAGAAGGCTCTTACAGCCATAGCGCTTCTTTTTGCAATACAGAACTTAAAGCCTTCACCATTCTGTCTCCTTGATGAGATTGAGGCTGCCCTCGATGAGTCAAATGTAGGTAGATTTGCAGGATATTTGCATAAGCTTACAAAGCATACTCAGTTTATTGTTATTACTCATCGTAGAGGAACAATGGAAGAGGCAGACAGACTTTATGGTATTACAATGCAAGAGAAAGGTGTGTCGGCTCTTGTGTCTGTAAATCTTGTTGATAAGGATTTAGATAATTAATAGAGAACAATATGGAAGAGAATAAAGAAAAACAAGGCTTTTTTCAAAAACTGAAGCAAGGTCTGACTAAAACAAGAAATAATATTTCCTATGAGCTCGACTCAATGTTTCATGGGTTTGCTGAAATCGATGATGATTTTTATGAGGAATTAGAAGAGATTTTAATCACATCAGACATTGGCGTAAATACAACAGAAGAAATCATTGATAGACTTAAGAAAGATGTTGTTGAAAAACATATATTTAAGCCGGAAGACTTAAAACAGCTTCTTGTAGATACAATAGCTGAGCAGATGAGTGTTGCTGATGCAGACTATGAATTTGAGGATAGAAAATCAGTAGTACTTGTAATTGGGGTTAATGGAGTAGGCAAGACAACTAGCATAGGAAAACTTGCGGCGAAATATAAACAGCAAGGAAAAAAAGTAGTTTTATGTGCTGCTGATACATTTAGAGCAGCTGCGGTAGAACAGCTTGCAGAGTGGGCTGATAGAGCGGGTGTCGATATAATAAAAGGCGTCGAAGGTCAGGACCCAGCATCGGTAGTATATGATGGTGTGTGCTCTGCTAAGGCAAAAAATGCAGATATTCTATTAGTAGATACGGCTGGAAGACTTCATAATAAGAAGAATCTCATGGCTGAGCTTGCAAAGATAGACAGAATTATTGAGAGGGAATATCCAGACGCATACAGAGAGACATTAGTCGTGCTTGATGCAACAACTGGACAGAATGCATTGCAGCAGGCTAAGGAATTCAACGAAGCATCTAAGATAAGCGGAATAGTACTTACTAAGCTTGATGGTTCTGCTAAGGGTGGCATTGCAATAGCTATCCAATCAGAAATGAAAATTCCGGTTAAATATGTAGGAGTTGGCGAATCAATAGATGATCTTCAGAGATTTGATTCTAAAGATTTTGTTAAGGCATTATTTGAAGCCTAAATATGTTAGATTTGGAGATAGAAATGTTAACACTTGATAAATTTGAAGAAGCATCCGAAGTTGTAAAAAGAGTTACGAAGGATACTAAACTGCAGTATTCAAAGTTCCTTTCTGATTCAACAGGAAATAAAGTATATTTAAAGCCTGAAAATATGCAGCTCACAGGAGCTTATAAACTTAGAGGTGCATATTATAAAATGAGTACTCTTTCCGACGAGGAGAGAAGTAAGGGCATTATTACTGCATCAGCAGGAAATCATGCGCAGGGTGTTGCTTATGCTGCACAGCAGTACGGTGCAAAGGCTGTAATTGTAATGCCAACAACAACCCCTCTTATAAAGGTGAACCGTACAAAGAGTTATGGCGCAGAAGTTGTTTTATACGGAGATGTATATGATGAAGCATGCGCCAAAGCTTTGGAACTTGCAGATTCTGAAGGATACACGTTTATTCATCCTTTTGATGATTTGACAGTGGCTACAGGTCAGGGAACAATTGCAATGGAAATATTCAAGGAACTTCCACTTGTAGATTATATCTTAGTTCCGATTGGTGGAGGTGGACTTGCGTGTGGTGTTTCTACACTTGCAAAGCTTATGAACTCTAAAATAAAAGTAATAGGTGTTGAGCCAGAAGGTGCAGCGTGTATGAAAGCTTCTATTGAGGCAGGTAAAGTACTTACGCTTCCTTCCGTAAACACTATAGCAGATGGTACAGCTGTAAAGACACCTGGAGAAAAGATATTCCCATACATAAAAGAAAATCTTGATGGTATTATTACTGTTCCTGATGAGGACTTAGTTGTATCATTCCTTGATATGGTAGAAAATCACAAGATGGTTGTTGAAAATTCAGGACTTCTTACTGTCGCAGCTTTAAAGCAGCTAGATGTAAAAGGAAAGAAGATTGTTTCGATTCTTTCTGGTGGAAATATGGATGTTATTACTATGTCATCAGTTGTTCAGCAGGGACTTATCATGAGAGACAGAATATTTACAGTATCTGTTCTCCTTCCAGACAAGCCAGGAATGCTTTCTAAGGTTGCAGATGTAATTGCTCAGAAAAATGGAAATGTTATCAAGCTTGAACATAATCAGTTTGTTTCAACAAATAGAAATGCAGCCGTTGAGTTAAGAATTACTCTTGAAGCATTCGGAACAGAACATAAACAGGAAATTCTTGATGCACTTGGCATTGAAGGATATAAACCTAAGATTGTAAGGACAAATATTTAGACGTATATTGATTTAGTAAAACTTACATGGCAACTTTTCATATCAACTGTAAAAGTTGCCTTTTTAAATTATAGGCTATGGGTTACATAATTCTCATTGACATGAAATATTCTGTAGGGTTAAAATATTAGAGTGTAGCTTTATATACAAGTAGAAGGGGGGGAAGGAACAGTGATTAAGAGAATATCAAAGATAATTACATTTGGTTTGCTATGTGCAGGCATTACATTTACATCAGCAAAAGTTGCCAGTGCTACGATTGATAATCAGGCAATAGATGTAAGCGAGTGCTCACATAACAAAGAAAATTATATGTGGATTGTTTATGGAGATAATGAGAGTGATGCACATTGCTATTTGCGTTGCAATGAATGTTCACATTTTATAAATGATGCATCTCGAAATTCGCCACATAGAATTGTGCCTAAGTATATTATGGTAGATAGTGAAGTACATAAGATGGTATGTAACGAACATGATGCTTATGTTAGTTACAGTGATTTCGCTCATGATTCAGATGGTGAAGGCGGCAAGTGTAGTAAGTGTGGATATGAAAGTCCTGTAGCATGTACACACCAGGGAAACCATACATGGAAAAGAATTGGTGATGATACAAAGCACGAGAAGTGGTGTTTGCGTTGTGGAAATATGGTGGAAGAACATCCTATTGAGAAGGTAGATGTTTTGTATGAGGCTGAGCCAGGATCTAGTGGCTATGATTGGATTTGCTATAATGTACGATGCAAATATTGTTTAGAGCATGGATATGAATCAACTCCACTTTCAGCTGTATATCATAAGCCTGGCGAGGGAAATAAATGTACTCGTTGCCATAAACAGCTCTCACAGAAGGCAGTTGACGGTATAGTAGATCATTACAGACATTTTGGAATAGAAATCAAAGCTCCTAGTAAATCAGAAGAGAAGAAAGAAGAAAAGAAGGATTTATCAGCAGAAGCATTTGGTGGACGTAAGGCAGAACAGTTATCTGTAGAAGAACAGAAAACAGCTGTATCATATGCAATTGAGAATTTAAGAGCTAGTGGTAATGCTCTTGCTGCTAATGTTGTAACTATGACAAATAGCGGAAATGGTAAAGCAGCTGATGTAGCAGCGGTTGTTGCGGATAATAGAGATGCAGCTAACCAGCAGATATTCGCACAGGTTATGTGTAATAATCTTGGATTTAAGAATGTTACACCTCTTAAAACTTATAATATGTATGCACTTCACGCATCATACGATGCTAAAAATAATAAGCAGACTATTACATGGGCTAATACTGGTCTTAAGCCAGGTGATACGGCTTTTGTAGTATGGTATAACCAGAAGCTTGGTAAGATTGAGTTATTACCAGCTTTTGTTGGTCCAAATGGTGCAGTTGCTGTGTCAGTACCAGCGCTTGGAGATGTATCGACAATGACGGTCGTTAAAGCTTCGAAGTAGTGTAATTAAGTTATAGAGTAAATATATTAACAAGTGTCAAGCATTTTTACTTGACACTTGTTTTATGTTATTATATAATTCATATTTGTTATGGATAAAATAATTGAGCGAAATCTATTGTTTGATTTTTACGGTGATCTTTTAACAGAGCGTCAGCGTAATATATACCAAGATGCAGTTTATGGGGATTTAAGTCTCTCAGAACTTGCAGATGATTATGGTATTTCCAGACAAGGTATTCATGATCAGATAAAGCGTTGTGATAAAGCTTTGGAAGAGTATGAGTCGAAGCTTCATCTTGTAGAACGATTTGAGAATATAAAAAAATATTCAAAATTGCTAAAACAAGAGGCTAATAAATCATCAGATGAGAAATTAAAAAAATCGGTTGATGAATATATAAAAAAAATAAACGAACAGTTATAAGTAATCTATTTAATATGGATTAGATGATAGATAATAAATGGCATTTGAAGGATTAACTGATAAATTACAAAATGTATTTAAGAACTTAAGAGGCAAAGGACGTCTTTCAGAGGAAGATGTTAAGTTGGCACTTAAGGAAGTAAAGATGGCACTCCTTGAGGCGGATGTTAACTTTAAAGTTGTAAAACAATTTGTTAAGTCTGTAGAGGAGAGGGCAATTGGCCAGGATGTTATGAATGGTCTAAACCCAGGACAAATGGTCATCAAGATTGTTAATGAAGAGATGACATCTCTTATGGGTTCTGAGACTGTGGAAATTAAGCTTGAAGCAGGCCAGGCCAAAACAATCATCATGATGTGTGGTCTTCAAGGTGCTGGTAAAACAACTACTACAGCAAAGATTGCAGGAAAGCTTAAGTTGAAAGGCAAAAAGTGTCTTCTTGTTGCCTGTGATGTATACAGACCGGCTGCAGTAAAGCAGTTACAGGTTAATGGTGAAAAGCAGGAAGTTGATGTTTTTGCTATGGAAGATAGTAAAGACCCTGTGGCAATCGCCAAGGCGGCTCTTGCTCATGCCGAAAAGAATGGACACAATGTAATTATTCTAGATACGGCGGGACGACTTCAGATTGATGATGATATGATGAATGAGCTTATTTCTATTAAGGAAGCTTTATCAGTTCATCAGACACTTCTTGTTGTAGATGCAATGACTGGTCAGGAAGCAGTTAATGTTGCGAAGACCTTTGATGAGAAAATTTCGATAGATGGAGTAGTACTTACTAAGCTTGATGGTGATGCAAGAGGTGGTGCTGCACTTTCAATAAAGGCTGTTACTGGAAAGCCAATTTTGTATGTTGGTATGGGAGAAAAGCTTTCCGATTTGGAGCAGTTCTATCCAGATAGAATGGCTTCCAGAATCCTTGGAATGGGAGATGTGCTTACACTTATTGAAAAGGCATCTCAGCAGATAGATGAGGACAAAGAAAAGCAGCTCACAGAAAAACTTAAAAAAGGTAAATTTGACTTTGAGGATTACCTAGAGAGTATGAATCAAATGAAAAGCATGGGAGGTATATCGAGTATACTTAGCATGATGCCTGGAATGGGAATGGGAGGCCTTAAGACTTCTGATATAGAATCAGCAGTAAATGAGGATAAGCTTAAGAGGACTGAAGCGATAATTCTTTCCATGACAAAAAAAGAAAGACAAAATCCAGATATTCTAAATCCGCAGAGAAAGCATAGAATTGCTAAGGGTGCAGGAGTTGATATAGCTGAAGTAAACAGACTTGTTAAACAGTTTGAGCAGTCTAAGAAAATGATGAAACAGCTCCCAGGACTTATGGGTGGAAAAAGAAGAGGCGGATTTGGTGGATTTAAAATGCCTTTCTAAATGGTTTAGTTTGTTAACACATATCAGTGTTTTCAATAGATATACGTTTATATAATTAGTATAAGCGAATTAATAATATTATTTATATTTAAAGGAGAATGAAAAATGGCAGTAAAGATTAGACTTCGCAGAATGGGTCAGAAAAAGGCAGCTTTCTACAGAATCGTAGTAGCAGATTCAAGATCACCAAGAGATGGTAAGTGTATCGATGAAATCGGAACATACGATCCAAATACAGAGCCTTCAACATACAAGGTTGATGAAGAAAAGGCAAAGAAGTGGCTTAACAATGGTGCTCAGCCAACAGAAGTTGTAGCTAAGATTCTTAAGGCAGCCGGCATCGAGAAATAATTCTACGGAGGTTTTTGATGAAAGAGTTAGTAGAGGTAATCGCAAAATCTCTAGTTGAAAATCCTGACAAAGTAGTAGTAACACAAAAAGAAGATGACAAGGCTATTGTTGTTGAGCTTAAGGTAGCACAGTCTGATATGGGCAAAGTAATCGGTAAGCAGGGCAGAATAGCAAAGGCAATAAGATCTGTTGTAAAGGCTGCATCAGCTAAGGAAACAAAAAAGGTCTTAGTAGATATTGTCCAGGAATAAGAGATATAGGGCGCTTTTGGCGCCCTTGATTTTTCTTATTTATAGGTGAAGAAATTGGCATTAGATACAGAACAGTTATTACAGGTTGGTGTAATTAGTTCTATGCACGGAGTGCATGGAGAGGTAAAAGTATTTCCAACAACCTCAGATGCAAATAGGTATAAAAAGTTAAAAGAAGTACTTCTTGATACCGGCAAAAACATGAGGGAATCAGATATTATTACATTGAAACTTAAAGGAGTTAAGTTCTTTAAGCAATTTGTTATTGTTAAATTCGAAGGTTATGATAACCCAAATGATATCGAAAAATATAAAGGAAAGCCTATATATGTTACAAGAGAGAATGCGGTAAAACTCTCAAAAGATGAGTATTTTGTAGCTGATCTTTATGATATAGAGGTTTTTGAGGATAATGGAGATAAGCTTGGAGTTATTGTTGATGTTATAGAAACAGGTTCTAATGACGTATATACGGTAAAATGTGTAGACGGTAAGGAAATATTATTACCTGCTATAAAGCAGTGTATACTAGATGTTGATATTGAAAATAGAAAAATGACAGTACATGTAATGGATGGTTTAAGAGATTAACCGATAATTGTAGGAATTAAATTTTGAATATACATGTTATGACTTTGTTTCCGGAAATGTTTGATTCGCTAAAATCAAGTATTTTAGGAAGAGCTATCAAAAATAATATAATTAGTATAAATGCTGTAAATATAAGAGATTATGCCTTTAATAAGCATAATAAGGTTGATGACTATACATATGGCGGGGGAGCTGGAATGCTTATGCAGGCTGAACCGGTGTTTCAATGTCATAAAGCTATTATTGATTGCATTAATACGGATTTAGATCAAAATATAAAAATCAGAACAGTTTATTTAACACCTCAGGGAACAGTTCTTAATCAAGAATTGGCTATGGAGTTAGCAAAAGAAGAAGAATTAGTACTTCTTTGTGGCCACTATGAGGGCATAGATGAAAGAGTTTTAGAGGAAACTGTTACAGATTACATTTCAATAGGTGATTACGTTCTAACAGGGGGCGAATTACCAGCAATGGTATTAATTGATACTATATCGAGATTTGTTGAAGGCGTACTAAATAACGATGAGTCAGCTATGACAGAAAGCTTTTCAGAGGGATTGCTTGAATATCCACAGTATTCAAGGCCAGAGATATGGCATGAAAAAAAAGTCCCTGAAATACTTATGAGTGGACATCATGAGAATGTGGAAAAATGGCGTTTTGAACAGTCTTTAATGAGAACAAAGGAGAGACGCCCTGATTTATATGAGAAATTTGAAAATACTCATAAAAAAGATAAAAAGGGTAGATGGATAAGGAATATATAAAGTATTATTGGTGTTTATAAAAGAAAAATGTTGCATCAATAATCATATTATGGTAAACTATCAAGGTTGCACTAGGTAGGAGATAGTCCTCTGGCGAATGTGTTAAGAATATCTAAGCTGAATTGTAACATGATAAATATATTTAGGAGGACACTATAATGAACATGGATATCATTAAAGAGATCGAAGCTGAACAGCTTAAAGAATCTGTTCCAGAGTTTAATGTAGGTGATACAATTAAGGTTCACGCTAAGATTAAGGAAGGAAACAGAGAAAGAATTCAGGTTTTCGAAGGAACAGTTATTAAGAGACAGGGTGGAAGCAACCGTGAGACATTCACAGTAAGAAAGGCTTCTAATGGAGTAGGTGTTGAAAAGACATGGCTTCTTCACAGCCCACATGTTGAGAAAATCGAAGTTGTTCGTAAGGGTAAAGTTAGACGTGCTAAACTCTTCTACTTAAGAGACAGAGTTGGTAAAAAGGCTAAGGTTAAAGAAGCAATCAAATAATATTGATTTTAAAAGGCTTTCGGTTTCGAAAGCCTTTATTTTTTGCTATAATACGTTGTATGAGAAGAAGAAAAAGACAATCGCTAAGCTTTCATGAAAAGCCGAAAAAGAAATTTAATATAAAACTGTTTTATGAAATAATGTCATGGGTTTCAGGTATTGCCTTGGCCGTATTTTTGTCATTTATGATAGTTATGTTCTTTGGTATAAAGACAAGTATGGTGGGTTCCTCGATGGAACCAGTTATAGTAAGTGGCCAGAATATTTATATTAATAGGGTAGCATATAACATGTCGTCTCCAAAAAGAGGAGATGTTATTGTATTTAGACCTAATGGAAATAGCAACTCCCATTTATACATAAAAAGAGTGATAGGCCTTCCTGGGGAAAGAATAC
>JAUNIR010000205.1 GCA_030523345.1 Lachnospiraceae bacterium | reverse complement strand
TTTAACTTTAAAGACCAATAACTCTCTTACTGTCACACAATATATTATTTACGAACAAAGATATTACAAAAACACCTCGTTTATTATTTGCCCAATTTAGCGAAACGTTCTGTGAATCAGGAGAAATATTGATAATCTGTTCTTTAAGACCTGAAATATCTTTAACAGAAAGATATGCTGATTCTATATTATTGTTCAACCTCGTTGTGATTTTAAGAACCCCACCAGATAATTTAGAGTTTAGAATTTGATTGGAATTAATGTTCTGGTTTTCTGAAAATGCAGATAATGAGAAATTGTTATTTGTGTCATAATAACCGATTGTGCCATCAGAAGAAACCACAGGAGTTGAATGATATATAGATGGGATATAATTATCTTTGGTAATACAAACTGTTATATTCAAATCTGCCTCAATATTATCAAAAACAACATTTTGAACATTCTTAGCTACTTTATAATAAGTCTGTCCCCTGTCGTCTGCGCTCATAACGCAGACTTTGCAATTTAAAACTCCAGTATTAACAATAAGAGTTGTTCCAGAGCGTTCAAATGTTGGATTTGCGAAAGGCTGTGGTGTATTCGTATAGATTGACATTTCAGAATCTCCTATTGGATTTAATCCAAAATATAGCCACCTCTTAGAACCATAAGAATATGAGTCTGAAGCCATTTGCAATTTTGAGATAGTTACAACTGAAGCGTAATTTTTGGGAATATTAAAAGATAACAATGTATTATAAAACTTACTTTCAAAAATAGCTGAGCTACCTAAATATGGACTTCCACCATAGAACCAGCCTTCGCGAGAACAACCATAGTAAGCGACAACTCCACTATTTGGATTTCTGATAAAACCTTCGCTTAGACAAGGATCCTGCATCAGGTTTCTATCACCATCAGATATACAATCGAATGCATTAGTCAAACATGCCTGAGTTGTAATAATAGTTGAGGTCGTTGAGGTTAGGGTGTTTGCATCGGAAACAGAATAACGTGCTCCTGATTCCATTCTCCAGACTGTTTGATTTCCGTGGGTATTCATTTCAACAAAAGAATACCCATTTGTCAATTGAGTTTGAAGATTTGATTTTGTTAGGTCATAAGCAGCCCCTCCAGCAAAACTGGTATTAGTATCATAGAAGATGTCTCTTGTTCCGCTATAATAAGGAGCTATATAATTATTGTATATAGTCTCTCCATATACCTCGGCATCACTTTTCAATGGCGAATTCGACAAATAGCTGTGAAGAAGGTTCCCGCACATCAGGATTCGGTTCGGCCAATTGTTAAGAGAATTCGGACTCGTCTCATAAACTAGCAATTTATTCAAGTAAGAAGACACATGTGTGCTGGTTCTAATTGGAAGTCTTGAAATAAACACTTGTGGAGCAATACTGAAATTATCTTCCACTTCTCCTATTATTGAATTACCATTTCCATTCCACTCAAAATCTCCATCGAAACAACCATAGAAAATATCTGTAGGAATAGAGTCGACATCGTTCCCTGAATTAACATTGCCATAGCATCTTACGACAGGTACGACTGTATCATCTCCTCCCAACAAAACATATTTTACCCTATCGCTCCTATACTTATCATGTATGTATTTCTTTATCTTTACAGCTAAATTATTGCCGACATAAGAATTGTCGATATATTCTGTAGTGGCAACAATAGTCCTTACTCCTTTAGTATTCTTCCATTCTACTAAAGGTTCAAATGAAGGCGCTAACGCAGATTTTGTAATAATAATGTATTCAATTGGAGTATCTTCGATTGTATTCGCTAAAGAAGATACATTTAGGCTTAGATTAGAAGTAAATCTTTCATTATCTATATCTTCAGGATTAATAACTATTGATTCTAATGCCCTCAACCAAACATCATCGTATTCATAAAGTCTAAGACATTCGCTATCAATAGAATAAGCGATAGAAACTTTGCAATCTTGTAATAAACTTAACACCTTAGCTTCGCTGTCATACTTAAAAGGAGAATACTTAAAGCTAAATATGGTATATCCTCCCACATCCATTTTTCCTGTAAACTTAATGTTCTCCAATGGATATGTTCCTATTTTATAGGTTGCCCTTTCCTGGTTGTCTATTTCCGCATCTAAATTC
>JAUNIR010000204.1 GCA_030523345.1 Lachnospiraceae bacterium | reverse complement strand
AAAAGAAATTAAATTATTAAAACAACAAATTGCTCAAGTAGTAGGTTATTGTAAAAATGGCAATTATGGAACTGATTTAATTATTCAAATTTTAGAAAGTAAAAAAATTAAAGAAATTGAAAAAAAACTATTGACAAAATAATCAATAGTATGGTATAATTATAATGTAATAAAGGAAAGGTGTTGATATTATGAAAGAATACAAAGTTAATGGTTCAGTAATTGAAATGATTTTAGAAAGTGGCAAAGTTGTAAAATGCTCAACTGAATGGGCAAATAGAGCAATGAAAAGCCTAGAAACTGATATGGAAGATGTTCTTCTTATGTGGTTAGAAGATAATGATTATCTTGTAAATGAAGAACAAGAAGAACTTGACAAACAAGCAAAAGGTCAAGTTAAAATCTTAAACAAGAGTGAAAAGCCAAAAGCAAAAACTCCAAGAGAGAGAACTCAAAAGGCACAACCTGAAAAAGAGTACATTGTTGGTATTATCGCCGAGTTTTTAGAAGATATTACTGATATTTCTAACTTAAATGTAGAAAATAAAGCAAAATTGATAACTTTTGACTACAAAGGTGCTAGTTATAAACTAGATTTAGTCCAAAAAAGACCACCAAAAGCAAAAACTGAGTAAAAAACTCAGTTTTTTTGCTATTTTTGTGTAAATTTACATGTAAAATGCAATTTTTTCTTGACTTTTGTGCGGAAATGTGTTATAATTCTGCGGGCTGCGGGCGACCGCAAAAGCCCGTTTTTTCCGCACAATAAACCCCATATGGAAATTTTTTCCTTGCAAAGTTGGCCTCCATATCGCCGCGGCGTTTCCCGAAAATGATCAAACTAAATCCGCTGGCCGCGACCGCAAACCATATGGCATTTTTCTAATTGAAAGTGAGGCGACCGCAACCTTTTCTACTTTTCCTAAAACTCTGATCGCCGCTTGACAAATTAAATAAAATATGATATAATATAAAAAAACGGCTATTTTACAGCCGCACACCTTGACAATAAAGAAAATTTATATTATATAATAATAATAATACTCTCCCATTATAATTATATCATTATTTTTAATAAAAATCAAGAGAAGCAAAATTAGCCACGATTTTTTAAGCAAAATAAAAAGGGACGATAAAATATTCGTCCCATTATATATTCAAATGAATTTGCCTTTATCCAATATAAATTTCATTATGTATTTTAATATTCTCTGGTTTCATACAATTCACAATAACTTTTTCATATGTATATGGAGTTTCTTTTTCAAAAGTTCCATTATCAGTTAGTTTCCAAGGTGAATAATGTAATCCTTCACTTCTTTTAAAGTGGTCATATTGAGCATCATTCATTATATGACAGTATCTGTCAGTAATTTCAGTGTCTTTTTGAGTAACATAAACCATAACAACATATCTTTTTTCCATATATAATCAACTCTCTTTCTTATTACATATATATTATATAATAATTTTTTTAAAAAGTAAAATGATAACGATAAGGATGAAAATCAACACATATATGACGGGGCCCGGGCCACCATTATACTACTAAACACTCCAAAATACTCCTAAACTCTACCACTATCCTACTAACCCTTCTCACCTACGCCTTATTTACTCCCCATCATCCCAATCAATTAGCTCCTGTTTCTTCTCTATATATGTCCCTTTCAATACCTGACTTCCAATCTTCTCTTCCAACTCTGCTTTAAACGCCATAAAACCAGCGCTATTTAAATGTTTCATCTCCACAAGAGTATCATATGCTTCTCCCTTAGTCAATTCTCCTCTATCAACCATTTCCGCAACCATTACTTCCTTTTCAGCATCAGTACTAAAATATTTATTCATTAACTCTTTCTTTATCTTCTCTTCTTCTTCATTAAACAACTCTAATACCTTTGTACCATCTTCCTGATCCGTTGCTTTAACTCATATATAATGACAATTTCCTAATCTACCATCTGCGCCAAATGGTTTTCCATATAATTCATTGCGGGCTTCAATAGTATAGTTATATGTAGTATTCTCCGCAATAGCCAATTCATTCTTATGCTTATCATATATCTTGATAGCTACATTAGAACAAGTATCTAATCCATTTTTATTTCACTCTTCATCAAAAGCCTTC
>JAUNIR010000066.1 GCA_030523345.1 Lachnospiraceae bacterium | reverse complement strand
TCGCCCCATTCGAGGATCCCAAGTTCTCGGAAAATGTAATTTTGTCACAGACAGAGAGAATTACTATGAGCAGTAGACCTTCGCAACCTAAATTTGCACGTAATAAGAATGTGCTTGTGGTAGGTGGTTCTGGTTCGGGTAAGACGAGATTCTTTATTAAGCCTAACGCACTCCAAATGAATTCTTCACTGGTAATTACTGATCCAAAAGGGAAGGTTTTTATAAGATAGAAAACGGATAGGTTGTAAATAAAGCCTATCTGTTCTCTATTTTATCAAAGCTTTTCATATAGCCGAAACCTAGAAATAGAGAGGAAAGGAGGCTTTTATGGCTAAAACAAATCAAACCAAGATTACAGCTCTATATGAGCGACTCAGCCGAGACGATGAATTGCGTGGCGAGTCAAACAGTATTACCAACCAGAAGAAGTTCCTTGAGGACTATGCTAGGGAGAATGGCTTCAAGAACATTCAGCATTTCTCAGATGATGGATATTCTGGAACAAATTTCGAGAGACCAGCATTCAAGCGGTTGATTCAAGAGATTGAGGCAGGCCATGTTGATACTGTTATTGTAAAGGACATGAGCCGATTCGGACGAGATTATCTGATGGTAGGCTTCTACACGGATATGTTTTTTCCGGATAAGGACATTCAGTTTATAGCTGTTAATGAAAGCTATGATACCAAGAATTCCAACAATGACTTTATCCCATTCATCAACTTCATCAATGACTATTATGCAAAAGATACGAGCCGAAAAATCAGAGCAATCTTTGAATCGAGAATGAAAGATGGCAAGCGTTGTAGCGGTTCAGTTCCTTATGGCTATATGCGAATCCCTGGGGATAAACAGACACTTTATGTTGATGAGGAAGCTGCCAAGGTTGTAAGAAGAATATTTGACCTTGTTTGTGAGGGCAAGAGTTGTAAGCAAGTGGCTGATATTTTGTCAGAGGACAAGGTTCTGATTCCATCCGCTTATGCCAAGAGCAAGAGACCAAGTGATTGCCATTGCAAAACCTACCATGACGCCTACAGATGGAATAGCACTACAATAGGCTACATCCTTAAGCGCAAGGAATATTTGGGGCATACTATTCTTGGAAAATCTGTGAGAGTAGACAAGAGAGGCAAGAAAAAGCGAGTTGCGGTTGATGAAAGTGAGCTTTTGGTTTTTGAAAATACTCATGAAGCTATTATCACGCAGGAAGTCTGGGACAAGGCTCATAAGAAAAAGAGAATCAGCAACAAAAAGAATCCTAACAACACCCACAGTAATCGACTCAGCGGATATATTTACTGTGCTGATTGTGGCAAGAAGATGGGATTGGTTACTCAGCGGAGAAAAGATAGTGGAGAATTCTATTATGCTTTTCAATGTTCTCAGTACAGAAATTCAGCTATGTATGGCGAGTGTGATTCACACTATGTCAATGCAGAGGCTTTAGAGGAACTGATTCTTGAGTCTATTCAGAAACTGTCGGCTCATGTTCTTGATGATGAGGAAGCTTTTATCGAGGAAGTTACACAGAAGTGTAATCAGAATCAGAATGAGGTTGAGGATGCCAAAAGGCGAGAGGTTGAAAGTGCAAAACGCAGAATTGAAGAGCTTAATTTCATGCTTAAGAAACTCTATGAGGACAATGTAAGTGGTAAAATCAGCGACAGACAGTTCACATTCCTTAGTTCTCAGTATGACAGTGAAGCAGACAGCTTGGAACAGAAAATAGAGGAACTTGGTGCGTTAGTTATCGAGGATAAAACTGATAAAGCTAATCCTAGGAAGCTCATAGCGTTAATCAAGAAGTACATCGATATTACTGAGATAACTGACGATATGCTTTTTGAATTCATTGATAAAATCTATGTTCACAAAGTTACCGGTGGCAGAACCAGATATCGTCAGCAACAGATTGATATTCATTTCAATTTCCTTGGTGAATATATTCCTACTTTTGATGAAATCAGCGAGGAAGAGCGCATTGCAATAATTGATGCAGAACACAAGGCACGTAAAAGAGCAAGTGCTAAGAAGGCGCAGGCAAATCAGAAAGAACGTATGAGACAGCTTGAGATAGCGGCAAATAATGGTGACCAAGAGGCTATAGAGAAGCTGGCATACAAGAAAGAACTGAATCGTCAACGCTCAGCTAGAGCAAATGCACGATTGCGTGAGGCGAGAAATGCAGACCCAGAGTATATTGCAAAGCAGGAAGCCAAAGAGCAGGCAAGAATCCTTAAGGTGCAGGAGCAGGAACGAAAGCGTATTGAAAGAGCCTCTCGCAAGAAGAAAGAGAAACGCTCAGAGCTTGTTGCTAGAGCCAAGACAGACCCGCAGGCTATGGAAGAACTTATGGCATTAAGAGCTAAAGAAAAGGTGGCTAGGGACAAGAAAAAGGCTATCCAAGAGACTCGTATGGCAGAAGATCCTGAGTATGCAAAAGAGGTTACTGCTAAGAGAAAAGAGTACAATCGCAGACATTCAGAAAGCAGAAAAGCAAAGCTTGCTGACATGAAGCTTCGTGCAGAAAATGGAGACGAGGCAGCTATCAAGGAACTTGCAGAACACCGCAAGTATTTCTGTGAGGCTCAAACAAAGATGAGAGCAAAGATGTATGCAGAAGCTGAGGCAGGAGATCCAATTGCTATTGAGCGTAAGGAACAATACCTTAAGGCTCGTAGGGATAATTACCATGCAAAGAAGGCTATTTAGCTTCGATAATTATCGTGGCTGTGGAATATATAAAAGTACCGATAGACAAATTATCAAGTAATAGAATACAGATTCTTTTCATACGATAGTTATCGTGTGAAATAGAGTAAAAAGGGCATCTGAAAGCAGAGGAATCGTTACTGCTGTCGGATGCCTTTTCTGTACCGTAAATTCTACGAGTCTTGAATCGTACAGATTGTTTCCTTCCTTCCCTGCCTTCTCTTCCTTCCCTTTTCCCCTTAGAAAGAAAAGAGAAAAAACAAAAAGAAAGAAGCAAATAAAAAATAAAAAAGATAAAAGAAAGATATACCTCTTATTCTATCTATCTTATCCTATCCCATCCTTCTTTCGATTCCCCCTCTGGGGGAATCTACTATTTACCGGTCAAAAATGAGACCAGAAAGGACGATTTTATGAAGAAAACAGTTGATTATATTGATTTATGTCGTTATGACAAGGAACTTCGCTATGCAGTTGATGTTGAGGTTTTATCTGATGATTTCCTGCTAGGTGATAAGGGCAATCAGCTTAGATTTGCCGTATCTGAGTATGGTTATACCAGATTGTTATCTGATTCATTGAATGGATTGATTAAGATTAAGGGTTCAACTCTTATGATTGATGCATTTGATTATCCAGAGATTACCCAAGAAGCCTTTGAAGAGGAGTTGAACAAGAAACTCAAAGAGGGCAGGGAACAGCTGGAGAAGATGCTTGACGAGAAGGTGGAGCAGAATGAGTAAGCTGTTGCGCTATGAGCAGGAGACTATTATCAATTTCAATGCTGGTGAGAAAAAGGCAATAGTATACACCGCAGATCCTGCTGTTATGAGAAATCTTGACTCGTTAGTTATCGAATTCCCAGACACCTTCAAGTGCATTAAGGTAAATGATATCAGCAAGACCTATGAGATGCCTAAATCATCTGTTACTTATCGTAAGCCTAGAAGGTTGTCTGAGGAACAAAGAGAGCAAGCAAGAAATAGAATGAAAATAATAAATGGCGCAACAAGTTAAAGCCTATTTAGAAGATCTTTAACCATTTTGGGGTCTGCTATAAGGCTTAGCGCAAAACTTTTTTTGCCAGCATCCTTTAAGGAAGCACCGATGTGATAACAGGTAGAATCATCAAGAATTAGAAATCTATCGTGGAATGATTCATCAATCTTTATATCGATAGTTGGATATTGAGTATTAAATTTTTGTATTTCTGTAGCAGTTAGTTTGTTCCCTCGTTTAAAGGTATATATCGTTACAGGGATATTTGCTGTTTTTTTGGAAAGCAAATCGAGAGTACCAGTATCAACATATCCATCTATCAAAATAATACTCTTTTTAGCTTGAGATATTAGTGAGGCTAATAAGCTAAACGCATCATATATTTGACCATCAAAATAAAGCTTTTGTGATGATTCTTCATGATCTGAGATATAGGTAAAAATCTTATCAAATTTGGCATCAGTATCGATTTTGTATTCTAATTGGCTTAATTCTACAGCCCTAATTCTTTCAAACATAAGGGCGTTAGAGGCGATAAAGTGACGCATTTCAATAAAAGCATTCATTATACCTATGCTAACGGCAATGGCTTGATCGCTACGAAGTACGGCAGAAAGCATAGATATTCCCTGCTCTGTGTATGCAAAAGGAAGGTATCGTCTTCCACCTGCTCCTTCATCAGTGTTTGAGGTCGCAATTTGCGACCTCAAATTAGCAAATTCATCTTCTGTCAATTGAAAGCAGAAATTCTCTGGAAATCTTTTCTTGTTTCTTTTCATGCTTTCATTTAGTCGTTTTGTTTCAACGTCATAAAGCATGGCTAAGTCACTATCTAACATAATTTGCTTTCCGCGGACAGTGTATATGAGATTTTGTACTGTTGATGCTTCTACAACAGCTAATTCTGTAGGTGTTTTATCTATTTTATCCATAGTGAATCCTTTTAGGGTTTGATTTTGAGGTCGCAATTTGCGACCTCAAATTATTATAGCATCTATATGGCTAATCATAAAGAAAAAAAGGAGGATTTTAAATGGTTTACGGCTATGTAAGGGTCTCTACAAAAGACCAAAATGAGGACAGACAAATTATTGCGTTAAAGGAAATGGGGGTTCCAGAGGGCAATATCTATATGGATAAACTTTCTGGGAAGGATTTTGACAGACCTCAGTACAAGAAGCTTCTTAGAAAGCTGAATGAGGATTCTGTATTATTTATTAAGTCTATTGATCGCTTGGGAAGAAATTATAGAGATCTCAGCGAACAGTGGAGAATTATCACTAAGGAAAAAGGTGCTGATGTTGTGGTAATTGATATGCCGATTCTTGATACAAGGAGAGAAAAAGGCTTATTAGGAACATTTATCAGTGATTTGATTTTGGCGCTGTTATCCTATGTTGCAGAGTCTGAATATCAGACAATTCATCAGAGACAAGCAGAGGGAATTGCAGCTGCAAAAGCTAAAGGCATTAAGATGGGGAGACCACCCAAACCACTACCTGAGAATTTCTATGAGGTGTATCAGAAATGGAAAGCAGATAAAATATCAACAGCAGAGGCTGCGAGGCTTGTAGATATGCCGGTATCAACCTATAGATACAGAGCCTCTGTCTACAAGAATGCCACTTTATTGCAGGACGGAAAATAAACAAAAAGGTGTACCTTTTGGATTGGTTAAAAACAGATGCATTTATAATTCAATTATTTGCTTGAAAAATATCGAGAAAATAAGAAAACTCTTGAGAAAAATGGGGGGGCGCGTATAATAAAATATGTATGCTTAAAAGTATGCATGAATAAACAAAAAGGTACACTTTTTGGTTTGTTGATTGGAGATTTATAAAATGCAGTTTAATTCGTTCATTTACATATTAATGCTATTGCCATTTACTGTATTAGCTTATTTTGTAGGAAACAAGGTTAATTACACAGTAGGTAAAATTGTAATTATTATTTCGAGTATACTATTTTATACAAATTTGGATTGGAATCTATTAGGTGTATTAGGGATTAGTTTACTGGTAAATTATATTTTTGCCATAGGAATAAGCAAGAGAAATAAGTACTGTAAATGTCTAGTTGCGGCACCAATTATTATAAATATATCACTATTATTT
This sequence comes from Lachnospiraceae bacterium, assembly GCA_030523345.1. Taxonomy (GTDB): domain Bacteria; phylum Bacillota; class Clostridia; order Lachnospirales; family Lachnospiraceae; genus UBA2868. The sequence continues at coordinate 7,460 of JAUNIR010000066.1, read as the reverse complement.
TATTATAAATATATAAATTTCACGATTACAAACCTAAATTTATTGTTTGGCAAAGAATGGGCAATAAAAGATATTATATTACCTCTAGGGATTAGTTTTTTTACGTTCCAACAGATTGCATACATAGTCGCTGTACATAGTAATGAAGTAAAAAAACTTTCAATTGTAGACTATTTGGCATACATCTTATTTTTTCCAAAAATTTTGATGGGACCACTTATGGAACCAGTTGAATTTTTAGATCAATTGAATGATTCAAGAGTAAAAAAATTAAATGTTGAAAATGTAGCGCAGGGAATTAAAATCTTCAGTTTAGGATTGTTTAAGAAAGTAATGATTGCGGATGTTTTTGCTAATGCTGTTACATGGGGATATTCAAATATTGGTGCCGCAACGGCGATGGACTGGATTCTTATATCTATATTTTATACGTTTGAAATATATTTTGATTTTAGTGGATATAGTGATATGGCGGTGGGCTCTGCATTGATGCTAAACATAACATTGCCAATCAACTTTGATTCTCCATATAAAGCACTTTCTATAAGAGATTTTTGGAAACGATGGCATATTTCACTGACAAAATTCTTTACAAAGTATGTGTATATACCTCTTGGGGGTAGTCGGAATGGCATATTTAGAACATGTGTAAATACTATAATCATATTTTTGATAAGTGGAATTTGGCATGGTTCAAGTTGGACGTTTGTAATATGGGGGCTTATACATGGTATTCTCATGGTAATTAGTCGTTTGTTTGAAAAAATAGAGAGTAAAATTTATGAACCAGTAAGGTGGTTTGTTACATTTAACATTGTTAATTATCTATGGTTATTGTTCAGATCTGAATCAATATCACAATGGAAGCAGCTTATAAAAACAATTTTATTTATGCAGAATACATCTATTAGTGATGGCTTGATTAATAGTTTTGTATTGCCTGAATCAACATTTATTCAAAATGTATTGCATTTAGATTTTTGGATAAATAATATTAGAGGATTCTGGATGATTATGTATTTGCTATTATCATTTATAATCTGTTTAATTCCAAATAATAATTACAAAAAAATGAAAAATTTATCAGCAATATCAATAATAATTGCTGCAATAGCATTTGTTTGGGGATTTATTTGTTTAAGTAGTGAGTCGGTGTTCGTATATTTTAACTTTTAGGATGTGATGAATATGAAAGCAAAAAATTGGATAGGAATATGGGCTGTTTTAGTGCTAACAGCATTACTTTCAATAGGTTTTTGGGTGTATAAAATAGATCCATATTTTCATTACCATAAACCAGATTTAAGTAGATATTTTTACACCATAAATAATCAAAGAAGTCAAAATGATGGTATTAGCAAACACTTCGAATATGATGCATTGATTACTGGAACATCAATGACGGAAAATTTTAAAACATCAGAAATGGACGAAATATTCGGAGTGAATTCTATTAAGGTGTCATATAGTGGTGGGTCATATAAAGAAATGAATGATAATCTGATTGTTGCATTAGAGAATAATGATAACTTAAGGATTATTGTAAGAGGGCTGGATTATGGAATGATTTTGAATGATAAAGATTGTATGAGGTATGATTTGGGACAGTATCCAACATATCTTTATGATTATAATCCGTTTAATGATGTTAAATATATTTTCAACAAAGATATAATTTTTAACAGATCATATTCAATGACATTACAAAATGATGAAGAAGGATTTGAACCCGGAATAACAAATTTTGATAGTTATTCTAGGTGGCAGTATAGCCATACGTTTGGAGTTAATACGGTATTGCCTAATGGTTTAACAATTACTGATTCTGCAACACCGGTTCACCTATCAGATGATGAAAAGAATACTATATATGGGAACATTACTCAAAATGTAACTGCATTAGCTGATAAATATCCCGATGTTGATTTTTATTATTTTTTTTCACCATATAGTGCTGCCTGGTGGGCTGATTTAAAAAATAATGGGACTATTTATAGACAAATTGAAGCTGAGCAATATGTTATAGAATTAATTTTACAACATCCTAATATCCATCTTTATTCATTTAATAATCGTACAGATATAACTACAGATTTAAATAACTACAAGGATGCGCCTCATTATGGGCAGTGGGTTAATAGTCTAATTCTAAGATGGATGAAAGATGGAAAATATTTGTTAACAAATGATAATTATATGGATTATCTAGAAGAGGAATTACAATTTTATTCTTCATATGATTATTTGAAGCTTAACGAACAAATTGATTATGAAAGTGACTTCTATTCAGCAGCACTTCTAAATAATGAGTTTCGAGGGGCAGAACCTATTAGTATTCTGGATAAAATGCCAGAAACGATTATGTTGATGGATGCTGAAATTATAGAAAATCAATATCTAGATGGTCTTGGAATACAGTGTGTTGGTTCGCTTAAGAGGGAAAGCGGAAGTGATATTAGTGTTGAAGATTATATTAGACAGAAGGAGTATGTGGGAGCAAAAATACACATCGATGATATAGGAAATCATGATTATCTTGTCTTTTATGGTAAGAAAAATGCAGATCATGGACAGCCAAGCGTATTTGTGTATGATGAAGAAAATAAAAAAGTTGGAGAGATTACAGCAAATTATTCGAATATTGATAATGAATGGCATCAGTATGTAATTGATCTGTGTGAGGTCAGTGGTGGAATTGATATAATCCTCAATGGTGGCTATATAGACAGCACAGGTAGTGCTGAATCAAATTATGTATTCAGTGAAATATTATTATATTAAAGAATTATTTTGATTTGAATGGTTTGAAGGCTGAGCCTTACTAACATGTCAAATAAGATAAAATTTTGTGAAATGAGGAATCGTGTAAAAAATGCGATTCCTTTTTTAGTGCAATAATTAACGAGAGAAAAGGAGAAGAAAATGATTCAGAACACAGAGAAATCAAAAGAAGTATTAAAGGCGGAGCAAGCTGTTGCTCAGGCTAAGGCAAGGCTTGAGGAAGCCAAGAGAAAGGAGTCTCAGAAAAAGAGAGAATCCGAGAACAGACATAAGTATATGATGGGCGGTATAGTTCACCGATATTTCCCAGAGTGCTATGACTTTGACGAGCAGGAACTTAATCGCATTCTTGCAGCTGCTATCAAATCAGATCAGTGCCAGAGAATCTTAGAAATTGTGAAAAAGGAAAGTGCCGGAAACGGCAAAAATGAAGAGCCTATTATCGAAAGAGAGGCAAGAGAAAATGAAGAGTAACCGAAATGCTGACCAGAGCAATACCATTCACCGAGTTTTTCTCGGTGCGCACAGATATACCACCAGAGGCGGTATGTGCGTCCTTCGGAGACCATTGCATGGAGCAGGATGCTTACCTTCGGTAATCATAAGGGGAAATAATCTTTCCCCTTCGCTTCGCTACCCTATTATGTACTTTGCGTTTGATGAAGCTCTAAAGAGCAGAGCTTCCCCAACCACAAAGTCTTATTGGCTCATCCATCTGAAAGGTAGGTGTTGCTATGGCTGTTAAAAATCTCAGCACCAGAGCACAGATATGTGGAAGAGGTGCAAAGTGCCATGGTGGTCATTCAGCTGTTGAGCAATCATCATATATTAGCCGTACAACAATGTACTCTGAATATGATGGTCAGACCTATTACCCCAAGTATAGTGAGGACTTGGTTCATACAGAGGTTATGCTTCCGGAGAATGCACCGGCTGAGTATTCAGATCCGGCTGTCCTTTGGAATTCTGTCGAGATGGCAGAGCAAAATAATTCAAGGGCACAGCTTGCAAGAACTTATCGTGTAGAGCTTCCCAATGAATGGAGTTATGAGCTTGCTACAGAGGTCATGCGTGATTATATCGAGAGGAATTTTGTGAGCAAGGGAATGTGCGCTGAATTTGCTATTCATGATTCGGAAAACAAGGAAACCGGACAGAGAAATCTTCATTGTCATATTATGCTGACAATGCGTGGAATTGATGAGCATGGGCAATGGATGCAGAAATCAAAAAAGGAATATCTGCATGATGAAAATGGTGAGAGGATTCCACTCATTGATAAAAAGACAGGTCAGCAAAAGGTGGATAAGCAAAATCGTAAGCAATGGAAGTGCAAGACCGTTGAGACCAATGATTGGAATAGTCACGAGAATGCCAAGATCTGGCGCAGGGATTTAGCGGATACCATCAATGCTGTGAATCAGCGTATTGGAGAGACTGAAAACTTTTGGGAGCATAGGTCATTCAAGGAGCAGGGATTGGATATCGAGCCACAGATTCATTTGGGGGAAAAGGCAAGTGCTATGGAGCGTGCCGGCATCCATACTATCAGAGGTGATATTAACCGAAGAATACTTGCTAATAATGCTGTTATTGAGCAGGCAAAGGCAACCTATATTCATGCTAAGAATGCACTTGAAGCTGTTAGGGAAAAATCACAGACAGTTATCCAAGCGGTTAAGAATGAAATTCTTGATATGATTCGAGAGGTGGCAAAGCGCAAAAGCAATAGATTGTCATTGCCGGTTATGAAGGGAAAGTATCTGAGACTAATCAGCAATCGTTCCAAATTGCAGAGCAGAGAGTATATGGAGTCTTTTGTTCAGAAGCATGGTCTTACAACCTATGGTGATATGGCAGAGCTTAAGGCTGAACAAGAGAGCAAATTTGATTCTTTATCTGCTGACAGAATGAAGCAAACTGAAAGGATTGATTACCTTGAGGGATTGCTTGCTGAATACAAGGATTATGAGCCATACAAGCAGATAAATGATGAGAGATGGAAGCTCAAAGGATTTGCTCGCAAACAGTATGATAGGAAGCATGCACTCGATATAGCATATTACGATACTTATCGTGAAAGACTCAAAGGTATGATTACTGAGCCGGACAAGAAGATTACCCCTAAGGCATGGCAGAGAGAACTTGATTCCTTGCTACCAAAATATGAGGCAAGCAGAGAACCATATGCACTTGTTGTTTCAACTCTTGCATCAATAGAAGTACTTGAATATAACAAGACCGATTTACAGAGAATGCTTGAACATGAGGCGCAGGAGAAAACACAGCATAGAAAACAAGAATGGGGAGCAATTTAACTGATTCAGAAAGAGAGGATTTAATGGACGAAAAACAGAATACAGATATTACGAATGGGTTTTCCAAGAAGATAGGGAGAACCCATTTTTTAGTGAATTTTTCTTTTGAGAAAGACACTTCTGACACCATCAAGGACAAGACAAAAAAGCTGATTTGGGATGAAGCAACAGCAAAAAAAGCATAAAACTTAAAAATTATCTGCAATATATCCCTTTTCTATCCAAAAAATACTTGACCAAAAGGGGGTCTAGTTAACGAAGTTGGCAACGCCCTCTATCAGAATGGTTATAGGATGAAAATCTTCAACACGATCAATTTTAAGAAGAGTATGCACTATAATCCATTTGCATATTTGCACTCAGAAAAGGATGTTCTGAAGCTGGTAACAACGCTTATTGCAAACACAAAAGGCGAAGGAAAAGGCGGGGACGAATTTTGGGAGAAAGCCGAAAAATTGCTGTACACAGCGCTTATAGGTTATATCTGGAAAGAAGCTCCTGAGGAAGAACAGAACTTCACAACCTTGCTTGAATTTATTAATGCAATGGAAGTAAGAGAGGATGATGAAGAGTTCAAAAATCCTGTTGATTTGATGTTCGATGAGCTAGCTCAAAGAGAGCCTGATCACTTTGCAGTACGCCAATATGCCAAGTATAAATTAGCTGCCGGCAAGACAGCAAAAAGTATTTTGGTGTCATGTGGTGCAAGACTTGCGCCATTTGATATTGCGGAGCTAAGAGAGATTACTCAGTATGATGAATTGGAGCTTGATACCTTAGGAGATGAGAAGACAGCACTGTTTCTAATTATGTCAGATACAGATGCCACTTTTAACTTCTTAATATCCATGATTTATACGCAGTTATTCAATCTTTTATGTGAAAAAGCAGATGATGTATATGGCGGCAGACTTCCAATTCATGTGCGTTGTCTTATTGATGAGTGCGCCAATATCGGCCAGATTCCAAACCTGGAGAAGCTGGTCGCAACAATCCGATCCAGGGAAATATCTGCATGTCTGGTGCTGCAGGCGAAGTCGCAGCTGAAAGCAATTTATAAAGATAATGCAGATACAATCATAGGTAACATGGATTCACAGATTTTCTTAGGTGGATCTGAGCAAACAACACTTAAGGACCTGAATGCAACATTGGGTAAAGAGACAATTGATACCTATAATACATCCGATACCAGGGGTAACAGTCCAAGCTATGGTATGAATTATCAGAAGCTGGGGCATGACCTTATGAGCATAGATGAGCTTGCGGTTATGGATGGTGCAAAATGTATCGTTCAGGTTAGAGGTGTAAGACCATTTTTCTCAGATAAATATGACCTGACAAAGCATCCAATGTATCATTTGACAGCGGATGCAGATAAGAGGAACTGGTTCGATATCGAGAAGTTCCTGAAGAAAAAAGACAACTTAATATTAAAAGCAGATGATCAGTTTACGGTCATCGAAGTAACTGAGTAAGAAGCTCTTAGGTAAATCCTGAGGGCTTTTTCTTATGCGCGCATATAGTCAGCTTCAGTCGACGGGAGCTGGCAGCAACTAATCAACTATACATCGGCAAAAAATCAAAATATTGCCGAAAGATATGAATTTATGGAGGAAAAACAAATGGCATTTTTTCAGAGCGCAGTAGGCGTATTACAGACACTCGTTATCGCACTTGGAGCAGGTCTTGGTATCTGGGGCGTAGTAAACCTTATGGAAGGTTATGGTAATGATAATCCTGGTGCAAAGTCTCAGGGTATGAAGCAGCTTATGGCCGGTGGCGGTGTAGCTCTTATTGGTACAACTCTTGTTCCTTTACTTTCCGGATTATTCTAAGAAGCTCCGTCAAAACGCTTAGGGGAGGCTCTTGCTTCCCCAGTTATAAGGAGGACATATGGCAGAAATTACAGAGACAAAAGCAGATCTTTTAAGAGTAGCAAATGATATCAATACTGAGGGATGGGCTGAGACCATTGCCGGAATTCTTTTTGAGGATGAGGAAATGAAAGCAAGTGGGAATAGAAAGCGAGCAATCAGTTATGAGATGAGAGCGTGTTTAGAAGGTGATGTAATAGCAGCCTCTTTATAGGAGCGGACTGGCAGGTGTAAAAGCCTGCCTTTTATATTTGGAAAGCAAAGGAGAATCATTATGTACGGAGAACTCAGAGATGGAAATAGAAGCGTAAGAAACGCATTTTTTGATGGAATAGATTTTTGCCTTAAGGAGCATAAGTATTGCTGGGACGAGATTGAAGCGTTATTTGCAGCTATAAGGGATGGCGATGAAGATGATATTTCAGAAGCTGCGATTAACCTTAGGAATGCAATTGTAAGTCATGAGGAAGGCGAAATCTATGAG
>JAUNIR010000065.1 GCA_030523345.1 Lachnospiraceae bacterium | reverse complement strand
GATGGTATTAATTCTGATATAAGTGCAGATTCGATGGAAATTTCAGAATTATGTAAACTATTTTCGTGCTTTTCAAAATTAATGACAGATATTTCAAATGGATGTTTTAATCCATGCATCATATATGAGGATTCAGCACCAAAGGAGTTTTCTGCAGTTACACTATTTGAGTATGAACAATATTCTGGTAGCCAAGAAAAAGACAGCAATATTGTAGTTGAAAAATATGATTCTATTTCAAGGGTCCTGTCTGATTATTATGCAAAGAAAGCTAGCGTAACAAGAATTCGTCAGAAATCATCGGATTTACGAAGAGTATTAACAACACTTCTTGAGAGAAATATTAAGAAATACGATATTCAGCTAAAACAGCTTAAGGATACTGAAAAGAAAGACAAGTACAAGGTCTATGGCGAGTTATTGACGGCTTATGGATATGGAATAGACGCGGGTCAGAAAAGTATCGAAGTAGATAACTATTATACTGGTGAAAAACTGATAATTCCTCTTGATGAGGACTTAACGCCAATAGAAAACGCCAAGAAGTATTTTGATAAATATGGAAAGCTAAAAAGAACTGAGGAAGCAGTAACTATTCAGGCGGAAGAGACTCGAAAGGAAATAGAGCACCTTGATTCAATCAAAACGTCTCTTGATATTGCTGTTCTTGAGGAAGACCTAATACAGATTAAAGAAGAGATGGCAGAGAGTGGTTACATTAAGCGAAAGGGTGGATCAAAACGCAAAGAGAAAGTCACAAGTAAGCCATTTCACTATGTTAGTTCAGATGGATTTCATATGTATGTAGGAAAGAATAACATGCAAAATGAAGAAATCACGTTTAAGATGGCAAACGGAGGAGATTATTGGTTTCATGCAAAGAAAACACCAGGTTCTCACGTAATAGTAAAGACTGAGGGTAAGGAGCTTCCTGACAGAACATATGAAGAAGCGGCGGCTTTGGCAGCATACTATTCCAAGGCTAAAGAACAGGAAAAAGTAGAAGTGGATTATGTGATTAGAAAAGAGGTTAAAAAGCCTGCAGGCTCACCACTTGGATTTGTTGTATATTACACAAATTATTCGATGGTAATAAAACCAGATATATCTGGAATTCAGGAAATTAAATAAAAGGATTTATATTAGTTAGATTAGATGATTTGAAGTTTTATAGCATTATATTAAAGGAGTAAGAGGTAGACCATGAACGAAAAGAGTCAGGTAATTGAGACAAAAATTGATGAAATAGTTTCAGAACTTACATTAGAAGAAAAGGTCAGAATGATTCATGCTGATGGTTTCTTTAAAAGCGGTGATGTAAAAAGACTGGGGATCCCGGCTGTATACACGTCAGATGGACCATGTGGAGTAAGGTGTGAATTTAACAATGATAACTGGTTCCCAATTGGTACAGATGATGATTTTGTTTCATATCTTCCAAGTAATTCTGCAATTGCGACAACTTGGAACAAGGAGCTTGCTTACGAATCGGGTAAGACTTTAGGCGAGGAAGCAAGAGGCCGTTCAAAAGATATGATCCTTGCACCTGGAATTAATATAAAGAGAGATCCAAGATGTGGAAGAAATTTTGAATATATGTCAGAAGATCCATGTGTTATTTCAGAAATGGCAGTTCCACTTGTAAAGGGAATTCAGGAGAATGACGTTTCAGCTTGTGTTAAGCATTTTGCTGTAAACAACCAGGAAACTAACAGAATGGGTGTTGATACACTTGTTGATGATAGAACTTTAAGAGAAATATATCTTAAAGGTTTTGAAGCTGTTGTTAAGAAGGCGGGATGTCTTTCTGTAATGGGAGGATATAACAAATTTAGAGGAGAATTCTGCTGTGAGAATAAGATTCTTCTTAACAAAATATTAAGAGACGAGTGGCAGTTCGATGGAATCATTGTAAGTGACTGGGGCGGGGTTCATTCAACAGTGGGAACAGCTGAATCAGAACTTGATCTTGAAATGTCTGTTACACCTGATTTCGATAATTATTTCTTTGCAAATCCATTATTGGAGGCTGTTAAAAAGGGCGAGGTAAAAGAGGAATTAATCGATAAAAAAGTTAAAAACATCTTAAGAGTTATGATGAACATTAAGATGATTGGAGAGGAAAAGGATAATAGAAAACCAGGAGCATATAATACTCCGGAACATAGAACGGCAGCTCTTAAGGTGGCTGAAGAATCTATAGTTCTTCTTAAAAATGAAAATAATGTTTTGCCACTTAATAAAAAAGAAATCAAAAAGATTGCCGTTATCGGTGCGAATGCGGATACTAGACATTCTTTTGGCGGTGGCTCTGCAGAAATAAAAGCGCTTTACGAAATAGCTCCTCTTATTGGACTTAAGATGTACCTTGGAGGAAATACAGAAGTTAAATATGCCAAGGGATATCATGTGCCAGGCAAGGCTCTTAACGCTACAGAAAGCTGGCAGGCATCATCAACAGAAACAGGAAATGATGATATGCTTGATTACCCATACCTTAAGTTAACAAAGCCTGGACAGTTCGCAAAAGAAAATGAAGTTCTTTTTGCGGAAGCATTAGAAATAGCAAAGGATGCAGATGCAGTCATATTTGTAGGAGGCCTTGATCATAACTATGATATTGAAGGTGCTGATAGAAGAGATATGGCACTTCCATATGATCAGGATTTAATTATAGAGAAGTTACTTGACTTAAGACCAGATACTGTAATTGTTTTAAATGCTGGCTCGCCTGTTGAAATGCCTTGGCTTAACAAAGCGAATACGCTTGTTTACAATTACTATGCAGGTATGGAAAATGGTACAGCTATCGCAAAAGTATTATTTGGCGATGTGAACCCTTCAGGAAAACTCTCAGAGTCTATACCATATCGTTACGAGGATACGGTAACTTGCAAAAATCAGGAGTTTGGACGTAAGGAGTACGTGGAGTATAAAGAAGGTATTTTTTATGGATACAGGTACTATGAAAAAGAAGGGGTAGATGTGGCATTCCCATTTGGATATGGTAAGTCATACACAACGTTTGAATATAGCGATTTAAAGGTTTGCAATAGTTGTTCTGGAGCATGTAAAGACACGGGATGTGACAGTAACATCGAAGTGACACTTACGGTTAAGAACACAGGTGATGTAGAGGGTAAGGAAGTAGTTCAGATTTATGTTGGTGAGAACAATCCAACAGTAGAGAGACCTGTAAAAGAGCTTAAAGGATTTGAAAAGATTTCTCTTAAAGCAGGGGAAAGCAAAGAAGTAAAAGTACAGATTAGTAAAGAGTCCCTTGGATTTTATGATGTTGATCTTAATTCGTTTGTTACTAATAATGGTGACTACACTGTATATGTCTGCGCATCATCAAATGATGTAAGACTTAAAACAACTGTTACAGTTTGAATATAGCATTAATTTAAGGTATAATAATCTTTCAGGGATTTTTACATTTGGATAAAGAAATCCGGAAATATTATTTAAGCGAAGGTAACAGAATGATTAAAAGTATGACGGGGTTTGGAAGGGCAGAGGCTTCCGACCAGGACAGAAAAATTACTATTGAAGTCAAGGCAGTGAATCACAGATACCTTGATGTTAACATGAAGATGCCTAAAAAACTTTGCATGTTCGAAAGTGCAATAAGAACTGTACTTAAGGAATATGTCGAGAGAGGCAAGGTGGATATTTTTATTACATATGAAGACTTTACGGAATCTACAGTTTCTGTTAAGTACAATCGTGAAGTGGCAGCAGCATATGTTAAATATCTTAATGAAATATCAAAAGACTTTTCTCTTGATAATGATTTGAAGGCAACAACACTTTCAAGATATCCAGAAGTTCTTACATTAGAAGAGCAGGAAGTTGATGAGGATAAGCTTTGGGAATACGTTGAAAAGGCATTGAGATCAGCTCTTGAAAAGTTTGTTGAGACAAGAGTTAAGGAAGGCGAAAACCTTAAGAACGACATCATATTAAAGCTTGATAATATGCTTTCTAATGTTTCGTTCATTGAAGACAGAGCGCCTGAAATAATCAAGGAATACCATGAGAGGCTTGTTAGTAAAGTATCAGATTATCTTTCTGATTCTACGATTGATGAGGCAAGAATACTTACAGAGGTTACACTTTTCACAGATAAAATTTGTGTAGACGAAGAAATCGTAAGACTTAAGAGCCACATTCAGGCTACAAAGGATGCATTAATAGCGGGTGGAAGTCTTGGAAGAAAGCTTGATTTCATTGCGCAGGAAATGAACAGAGAAGCTAATACAATTTTGTCAAAGGCTAATGACCTAAAAACATCTAATCAGGCAATTGAGCTAAAGACTGACATAGAAAAGATTAGAGAACAGATTCAGAATATAGAGTAATCTTAGAAGCGGATATATAGACTGTTTTACAGAAGGACTTACTATGAAAAATAAGGGCGTATTGATAGTGATTTCTGGTTTTGCAGGATCAGGAAAAGGTACTATTACAAAAGAACTTCTTAATAGGTATGATAACTACAGATTGTCTGTATCGGCGACAACTCGTAATCCTCGTCCACAGGAAGTAGATGGGAAAGACTACTTTTTTGTTACTAGAGAAGAGTTCGAGGAGATGATTGCTAAAGAAGAACTTCTTGAGTATACAGAATATGTGGGAAACTATTACGGAACTCCTAAAAAGTATGTGGAACAGATGCTTTCAGAGGGAAAGGATGTCATACTTGAGATAGAATACATTGGTGCTTTTAACGCGAAAAAAGCTTTCCCAGAAGCAGTTCTCATATTTATAACACCGCCATCAGTTAAAGAGGTGTATAATCGTCTTAAAGGACGAAATACGGAGTCAGAAGACGTTATTATTAAGAGAATAAAAAGAGGGCAGGAAGAGGCCGAAATTATTGATAAGTACGATTATGTAATTGTTAATGATGATGTCGAAACTGCTATATTAGATATTCATAATACTATTCAGTGTTCTAAATGTTCATCTGTTAGAAACGGGGATTTTGTTAATAAACTTAAAAACGAGTTTGACGAGTTCCTTAAAAACTACTAAAATATAAATGTTTGGCTTTAAAGCCTTTTAGAAAAGGAGACATATATGTTACATCCATCTTACACAGACCTTATGAATGTTGTAAATTCAGAAGCAGTAGAAAACGAGCATCCAGTAGTAAATAGCCGTTATTCTATTGTTATGGCTACATCAAAGAGAGCAAGACAGATTGTTGATGGTGCAGTTACACCAATCGAAGGCAGTGATGTTAAAAAACCTCTTTCAGTTGCAGTAGCTGAGCTTGAACAGGGTATCGTTAAGATCTTACCTGAGGAAGAATAATAATTGTTGGGGTAGCTATTATGAAGCTTCTTATGATTTCGCTTGGGTGCGATAAAAACCTCACAAATACGGAAGAGATGATGGGCCTTTTAGCAAAAGAGGGCTATTCATTTACTGATGACGAGGAAGAAGCAGACATTATAGTAGTTAACAGTTGTTGTTTTATCGGTGATGCAAAAGAAGAAAGCATCAACACTATACTTCAGATGGCTGAGCATAAGCAGTCTAATGGCGGCAGGTGCAAAGTGCTTGCGGTGTGTGGCTGCCTCGCTCAGAGATATTCTGAAGAAATTAGAAAAGAAATAGAAGAAGTTGATGTTGTCATAGGGACATCAGCTTATGAAGATATTGTAAATGCCATTAATAATGCTCTCAATTTAGATGAGACTAACAATTCAACTGAAGATATTGATGGGATTTACCTAAAAGACATCTCATATCTACCAGATATTAAGACAAAGAGGCTGATTACAACAGGCGGTCATTATGCATATCTTAAGATTGCGGAAGGTTGTAATAAGCATTGCACATACTGTATCATTCCAAGCCTTCGTGGTTCATTTAGATCAGTTCCAATGGAAAAATTAATAGAAGAAGCAAAATCTTTGGCATCAGATGGAGTCAAGGAGTTGATTTTGGTTGCCCAGGAAACAACACTTTATGGTGTGGATATATACGGTGAGAAAAAGCTTCATGAATTGCTATATGAGCTTAATAAAGTTGAAGGTATTTCTTGGATTAGATTGTTGTATGCATATCCAGAAGAAATTACTGACGAACTGATAGAGGCAATTGCTTCCTGTGAAAAGGTATGTAATTATATTGACATGCCAGTCCAAAGTGGTTCGGACTCTGTTCTTAAGAGAATGGGGCGATTGACTACAGTTAGTGATATTAAGAACATTGTTTTCAAATTAAGAAATAGAATTCCTGATATATGTATAAGAACTACGCTTATCACGGGATTCCCTGGGGAAACGGATGAAAATCACAGAGAAACTGTGGATTTTGTTGACGAAATTGGCTTTGATAGGTTAGGAGTCTTTACATATTCTGAAGAAGAGGATACCCCTGCTTTTGGACTTCCAGATAAAATATCTGAAGATGTTAAGGAACAAAGAAAAGAAGAGATTATGTATCTACAACAGGAAATCGTCTTTGATGACAATGAGGATATGGTTGGAAGAGAACTACTGGCATTTATTGAGGGTCAGGTTTCAGGTCAGGACGCATACGTAGCTAGAACATATAAAGATGCACCAGGTGTTGATAGCTATGTTTTTATTGATACTAATAGATCACTGATGAGTGGAGATATTGTAAAAGTTATTATAACTGGTGCAAATGAATACGATTTGATAGGAGTACTTGCAGATGAACTTACCGAATAAGCTTACAGTGTTGAGGGTAATACTTGTTCCTGTATTTGTAGTATTTTTAATGTGCAATATTACAGGGTATGATAAATGGATTGCCTTAGTTATTTTTATTATTGCATCATTGACAGATTTGTTAGATGGAAAGATAGCTAGAAAATATAATCTTGTAACAAATTTTGGAAAGTTTATGGATCCATTGGCTGATAAACTTTTGGTTTGTTCTGCTTTTATCTGTTTTATAGAGCTAGGTAAGCTCCCTACATGGATGGTGTTAATTGTCATTGCAAGGGAATTTATAATTAGTGGTTTCAGACTTGTTGCAGCTGACAATGGTGTTGTTATAGCAGCTAGTATGTGGGGGAAATATAAAACTGCAGTTTCAATGGTTATGATTGGGTTTGTTATTGCAGACATAGGAGGCCCTGTTTTTACAATTGTTACAAACATATTAATATGGGCGTCACTTATATTAACGGTAGTATCACTTATTGATTATGTAGTTAAGAATAAAGATATATTTAAAGGGAGCATGTAATGACAGCGGAAATTATCTGTGTTGGTACAGAAATCTTACTTGGAAATATTGTTAATACTAATGCAGCGTACTTGGCGGAGAAGTGTGCCTATTTAGGTATATCAAATTATTACCAGGTAGTTGTTGGAGATAATGAGGCACGTTTGCTAGATGCTATTAACACAGCAAAGGATAGAGCGGATGTCATTTTCCTTGTGGGTGGTCTTGGACCTACAGAGGATGATCTTACGAAAGAAACAGCAGCAAAGGCTTTTAATGTAAAGCTTGTCGAGGATGATAAGGCAAAGGAAAACATTATATCAATTCTTTCAAAGAGAGGATTAGATATTACAAATAATAACTATAAGCAGGCACTTGTTCCAGAAGGATCAATTGTTTTATATAACGATAATGGTACTGCTCCAGGAATTATCATGGAAGCAGAAGGCACGGTTACGATTATGCTTCCTGGCCCACCAAATGAATTTATTCCTATGGTTGATAAGCAGGTTGAACCATATTTTATGGATAAAGGAAATGGAGATGTTATATATTCCAAAGTTGTTAAAATTATTGGTGTTGGTGAAAGCAAAGTTGCAGATCAGATTAAGTTTTTAACAGCAATGACAAATCCGACAGTGGCTACATATGCTAAAACTGGAGAAGTTCATGTTAGGGTTACCGCATTCGCTGATTCAGAAGATGAGGCCAAAACTCTAGTTAAGCCTGTAGTTGACAAGATAAAAGAAATGTATGGGGCAAATGTGTATACAACTAATGAAGCAGAGACTTTAGAGGAATCAGTTGTACACATGCTTTCAAAACGTGGGTTGACGATTACAACAGCAGAATCATGTACCGGGGGACTTTTAGCAGGAACGATTGTAAATGCTGCTGGGGCTTCGGACGTATTTAATGGGGGATTTATAACATATTCTAATAAATTCAAGAAGAATATGATTGGTGTAAAAAAGACTTCCCTCGATAAGTATGGTGCAGTTAGTGAAAAGGTTGCAAAAGAAATGGCAAAGGGAGCTCAGAGAGAAGCGAAGGCGGATGTTGCTATTTCTACAACAGGTATAGCAGGACCAGGGGGCGGAACAAAAGACAAACCTGTAGGACTTGTTTATATCGGGTGCGCAGTTAAAGATAAAATATACGTAGAAGAATTTCGTTTCAGTGGGAACAGAGCTAAAGTTAGACAAAGCACTGTAGCTATGGCACTTTCTATGGTTAGAAAGTATGTATTAGAATGTTATAAGTAGTTTACATAAAATAATCATGTTAGACTTAATCAGAATAAGTTTAATGTGACATCTTTTGATTAATCCAATCATTTTATAGCTGATTTATTGTGTGTCCGATTTATTGGACACACATTCCTGTAATATAAAAACACAAAATAATAAAAATACCCGTTGACAAAATCGAACAAATGTTTTATTATTCATACATACCGAACGGATGTTTGGTATGCGATTTGAATACATTATGGATAGATTACTGCGGGGGATGTCAGTATTAATAATAATTAGAAGGAGATTATTACAATGGAAAGAGATGATAAGCTTAGAGCTTTAGATGCAGCCGTAGCACAGATCGAGAAGCAGTATGGTAAGGGTTCTGTTATGAAGCTTGGAGATAACAGTGCCAATATGAATATAGAGACAATACCTACTGGATCACTAAGCCTTGATCTTGCACTTGGCATAGGCGGAATACCTAAGGGACGTATTATCGAAATATATGGACCTGAATCATCAGGTAAGACAACGGTTACATTACATATGATTGCAGAAGTTCAGAAAAGGGGTGGAATTGCCAGCTTTATTGATGCTGAGCATGCTCTTGATCCTGTATATGCTAAGAATATCGGTGTAGATATTGATAATTTGTACATTTCACAGCCAGATAATGGAGAACAGGCCTTAGAAATCGCTGAGACAATGGTCCGTTCTGGTGCTGTTGATATAGTTGTTGTTGACTCTGTAGCAGCACTTGTTCCAAAGGCTGAAATTGATGGTGATATGGGTGATTCTCATGTTGGACTTCAGGCAAGACTCATGTCACAGGCTCTTAGAAAGCTTACAGCAGTTATTAGTAAGTCTAATTGCACAGTTATTTTTATCAATCAGCTTCGTGAGAAGATTGGTGTTATGTTTGGTAATCCAGAGACTACAACAGGTGGACGAGCACTTAAGTTCTATGCATCTGTAAGAATGGATGTTAGACGTATAGAGACTCTTAAGGCTGGCGGAGAAGTCATTGGTAATAGAACAAGAGTTAAGGTGGTTAAGAATAAAGTGGCACCACCATTTAAGGAAGCGGAATTTGATATCATGTTCGGTAAGGGGATTTCTGGAGAAGGAGACATTTTAGACCTTGCAGCAGCATGTGACATTGTTAATAAGTCAGGCGCTTGGTATGCATATAAAGGTAACAAGATTGGGCAGGGTCGTGATAATACTAAGCAGTACCTCATTGATAATCCAGAAGTACTTGCTGAAATTGATGCACTTGTTCGCGAACACTACAATATAGGCGCTGGACAGAAGGCTGATTCAGAAGAATAAATTTATTTGATAATAACCTGCGCCGGGATTAGTAATCTCGGCGCATTTAATATTTTAGAGTATTAATGATTGAATAATAAGGGCTGATAACTATGGTTGTTACAGAAATTAAGGAATATAAAAAAGGGAGATATGAAGTATATCTTAATGATGAATTTGCGTTTATCTTGTATAAGAGTGAATTAAAGGCCTATGGTATAAAGA
Source organism: Lachnospiraceae bacterium (assembly GCA_030523345.1). Classification (GTDB taxonomy): domain Bacteria; phylum Bacillota; class Clostridia; order Lachnospirales; family Lachnospiraceae; genus UBA2868. The sequence goes on along the minus strand of JAUNIR010000065.1, from coordinate 3,617 downwards.
ATGGAGCTACATTGGCAGATGATATCATTCGTGAGATTAATGATGTAGTGCTTGTTAAGCGTTGTAAGAAGAGAGCGATGAATCTTCTTATGAAGGGTGATATGACAGAAATGAAGCTTAGGTCAAAGTTGTCGGATGGTAGATATTCTGAAAATGTTATTAATCAAGCAATAGATTATGTTAAAGGTTATCACTACATAGACGATAGACGTTATGCTATGTCGTTTATTTCCTGGAAAGCTTCAATAGATTCTAAAAATACAATAAGACGTAAGCTTATTGAGAAGGGTGTTTCAAAAGATATAATTGATTCCTGCATAGAAGAGTATTATGTGGAAGATGAGCTAAATAGAAATTGCGAAAGAGAATTAATAGAAAAGCTAATTAGAAAAAAGTATAAAGAAATTGATACTTTACAATACGAGGAGAAGCAAAAGCTAATTGCTTCAATTATGAGAAAAGGGTTCTCTTATTACGATGTAGAGGCTGTTTTAACTACTATATCTGGATGATTTTTAGTGAAAAAGTTTAAGCAAAAATAAATGTATTGAATTATATACATAATTCATATACGAAATGTATTGTAAATATTTGAGTGACATGTTATTGTATCCTCGCACTATACCAAAATTATTTGGACAGTAGCAGGAGGTAGAAAAATGAATAATAAAACAAAGACAGTTGTAGGTTTAGGTTTGTTGACAGCACTTGTAATCGTGTTACAGGGTCTGGCAGTTGGAATCAGATTTGGTGTATTTAATATTACACTTGTTCTTGTTCCTATTGTTGTAGGTGCGGCTCTGTATGGATATTGGGCTGGCGCATGGCTTGGTTTTGTATTTGGAGTTGTCGTATTAATGACAGATGCTGGCGCATTTCTTGCGGTTAGTGTTCCAGGTACAATAATTACTTGCATTCTTAAGGGTGCATGTGCAGGTCTTGTAGCAGGATATGTTTATAAGTGTCTTGAGAAGAAGAATGTAACACTTGCTGTGTTTGTTGCTGCAGTATTAGCTCCAGTTGTAAACACAGGATTGTTCTTAGTAGGTTGTAGACTTTTCTTCTATGATACAATTAAGGCATGGGCAGAAGGTGCTGGTTTCCCATCAGCAGGAGCTTTTATGATAGGTGGCCTTGTAGGAATTAACTTCCTTGTAGAACTCGCTATCAACCTTGTACTTAGTTTGACTATTGTTCGTATCATTCAGATCGGCAAAAAGATGGCAGCTGGTAATTAATATGTTATAATATGACCCAGAGTGATAACTCTGGGTCGTTTTTTTTAAGGAGAGAATTACAAATGATATTAGCTATTGATCTTGGTAATACAAATGTCACATTTGGATGTATAGAAGAATCTACAGGAGAAACTGTTTTTGAAGAACGTATTAATACGGATGTAGAGAAAACATCTATTGAATATGCAGTGGCATTTAAAACAATTATGGATATTCGCGGCATTAAGACGACAGATGTTTCGGGAGGAATAGTATCATCTTCGGTTCCACCAGTAACAAGACAGGTTAAAAATGCGGCAGAAATGTTACTCGGAAAACCAGTAATTGAAGTGGGCCCTGGTATTAAAACAGGTGTGGATATAAGAATTGAAGATCCGGCGGCTCTTGGACCAGACCTTCTCGTAGGCGCGGTTGCAGGTATATCTGAATATGAAGCTCCATTAATACTAATAGATATGGGAACAGCTACAACAATATCTGTTATTACAGATCAGAGAAAGTTCATTGGAGGAATGATTATTCCTGGTGTTAAAGTTTCTCTTAAGGGACTTGCTCTTAATGCGGCGCACCTTCCTGATATTGCAATTAAAAAGCCAGAAAAACTTATTAATGGTGCAACAGTTGGGGCTATGCAAAGTGGTAGTATCTATGGCCATGCAGCATGCATCGACGGTATGATAGAGAGAATATGGGATGACCTTGGATATAAAACTAAAGTAGTTGCGACAGGAGGGTTTGCAAGAACTGTTATTCCGTGCTGTAAGCAGGATGTTATCATTGATAGCCAGCTACTAATGAAAGGACTTCTTATTCTTTATAAAAAGAATTGTGAGGCATAGATAATACAAAAGAGAAGTTAAAAATAATAACTGTTAGGTTGAATTAGGAAGTATATCAACTTGACATAACTATTAAAAAATTTTATTATAAAATAGTTATGATTTCGACAAATGGAACTTAGTTGTTCTATAGAGATATTGTACAATGATAATTTATTAAGGAGGTGCCCTGTGCCAATAGTTTATTTAATTATTGCGGGCGTGGTTATCCTCTTGGCCTCAGTTGTGGTGGCTTATAAAGTAGGCTATGCATCACGTAAAAAAAGTGATGATGGTAAGATAGTTAGTGCTGAAACAAAAGCCAGAGAGATTATTGATGATGCTCTTAAAACTGCTGAAGAGAAAAAGCGTGAAGGTTTGCTCGAAGTAAAGGAAGAGTCAATTCGTACTAGAAACGAGCTTGAAAAAGAGACTAAGGAAAGACGTGCCGAAGTCCAGAGACTTGAACGTAGAGTTCAGCAGAAAGAAGAGAATGTTGATAAGAAGACTGAACAGTTAGAGAGACGTGAACAGTCTCTTGCAGCCAAGGAAGAGAACCTAGCTAAGCAGAAGGAAGAAGTTTCTAAGTTAAATGAGCAGCGCGTTAGGGAACTTGAACGAATCTCAGGTTTAACCTCCGACCAGGCAAGAGAATATCTGTTAAAGGTTGTAGAAGAAGACGTTAAGCATGAAACTGCTGTGAGACTTAAAGAAATGGAACAGCAGATAAAGGAAGAGTCTTCTAAAAAGGCAAAAGATATCGTAGTCACAGCTATTCAGAAGTGTGCTGCAGACCATGTTGCAGAAACAACAGTATCTGTTGTACAACTTCCTAATGATGAGATGAAGGGTAGAATCATTGGTAGAGAGGGACGAAATATTCGTACTCTTGAGACACTTACAGGTGTTGAACTGATTATTGATGATACTCCAGAAGCAGTTGTTCTTTCAGGATTTGATCCAGTAAGACGTGAAATTGCTCGTATAGCACTTGAAAAGCTCATCGTAGACGGAAGAATTCATCCAGCTCGTATTGAGGAAATGGTTGAAAAGGCTCAGAAGGAAGTTGAGACTATGATGAAGGAAGAAGGAGAGGCAGCTACTCTTGAATGTGGTGTTCATGGAATTCATCCTGAACTTGTTAAGCTTCTTGGTCGTATGAAGTTTAGAACAAGCTATGGACAGAACGCTCTTAAGCATTCTATAGAGGTTTCGCTTTTATCAGGACTTATTGCAGCAGAAATAGGTGTTGATGTTCGTATGGCTAAGCGTGCAGGACTTCTTCATGATATAGGTAAAGCGGTTGATCATGAGATGGAGGGATCACATATCCAGCTTGGATCAGAGCTTTGTCGTAAATATAAAGAATCACCAATCGTGATTAATGCTGTAGAATCACATCATGGAGATGTAGAAGCTACATCACTTATAGCATGCATTGTACAGGCTGCTGATACTATTTCAGCTGCTCGTCCAGGTGCTAGACGTGAGACATTAGAGACATACACTAACAGATTAAATCAGCTCGAAGAGATTGCCAACTCTTATAAGGGCGTTGATA
>JAUNIR010000064.1 GCA_030523345.1 Lachnospiraceae bacterium | reverse complement strand
GGAAAAATGGTCCACGCGGGCATAGTATTTGGGAAAACAGGCGAAAACAATGCCCACTAGCCAGGAAAAATGGTCCACGCGGGCATAGTATTTGGGAAAACAGGCGAAAACAATGCCCGGCGACCCAGAAAAGCGGGCAAATATGGCATAAGAATCATGACATAGGCCCCACCATAACATAAGAACGTCAACAAACCCCGATTATAAGAACTAAAAAAGAACCCGTATGACGGTACGGGTTCTTTTTTATATAATAAAATTCTTAAGATTAAGCCATTTTGTTAACAGCCTTTGAAAGTCTTGAGATTTTACGTGATGCATTAGCCTTGTGGTATACACCCTTTGAAGCAGCCTTTGAAATAACTGATGTAGCCTCTAAAAGAGCTGCATCTGCTGCTGCCTTATCACCTGACTCGATAGCTGCGTAAACTTTCTTAATGTAAGTCTTAACCTTAGATCTGATAGCTTTGTTACGCTCTGTCTTCTTGTTGATAACAAGAATTCTCTTCTTAGCAGATTTAATATTAGCCATTGCTTTACCTCCTTAAAATAGTAAGGATAAAATCCTCCGGTCAGTGCGACAAGACACGGGGCGCCGCACATACCCATAAATAATAGGACGAACGTGTTTAAAAGTCAAGAGATTTATTGCATTTTTACACTATTTTATATATTATGTATGAGTATTGAACATAATTTATTAAAACGTTATTAATAATTATAATATTGAAAAGTAGTCCTAAATAATTACGGGTATCAAACATAATTCATTAGTGTATCGCAAATAATTATAGCATCAAACATAATTTATTAGAACATTATTAATTACTATATAACCAAACGCATTTTATAAATATACATAAAGGTAGCAACATGGATCAGAGTAAAATTAGAAATTTTTGTATTATCGCACATATAGATCATGGAAAATCAACATTAGCAGATAGAATTATTGAGCAGACTGGGCTTCTGACACAGCGAGAAATGCAGGCGCAGGTTCTTGATAACATGGATCTTGAAAGAGAGCGTGGAATAACAATTAAGTCGCAGGCTGTTAGAACTGTATATAAAGCAAAGGATGGGGAAGAGTATATCCTAAACCTTATTGATACTCCTGGCCATGTAGACTTTAACTATGAGGTATCAAGATCGTTGGCGGCATGTGATGGTGCGCTTTTAGTTGTAGATGCTGCACAGGGCATCGAAGCTCAGACTTTAGCTAATGTGTATCTTGCACTGGATCACGACCTAGACGTATTTCCAGTAATTAATAAAATAGATTTACCATCAGCTGACCCTGATAGAGTTGCAAACGAAATCGAGGATGTTATAGGTATCGAGGCTCAGGATGCACCTAGAATATCGGCCAAGAATGGTATTGGAATAGATGACGTTTTAGAGACAATTGTTAAGAAAGTCCCTGCACCATCAGGAGATAGGAATAAGCCATTAAAGGCACTTATTTTTGACTCAATATACGACCCATACAAGGGAGTTATCGTATTTATGCGAATTATGGATGGTTCCATAAAGAAGGGTTCGCTTGTTAAAATGATTGCTACTGGTGCAGAAGCTGAAGTTGTGGAGGTTGGATATTTCGGAGCAGGTCAGTTCTTCCCTTGCGATGAGTTATCAGCAGGCATGGTAGGTTACTTTACAGCTAGTATAAAAAACGTATCCGATACAGCTGTTGGTGATACTGTTACAGATGCAGATAATCCATGTGATGAAGCTCTTCCGGGCTATAAGCAGGTGCAGTCTATGGTTTTCTGTGGAGTGTATCCAGCAGATGGAGCTAAATATCCAGATTTAAGAGATGCATTGGAAAAACTCAAATTAAATGATGCATCATTAAATTATGAGCCTGAAACATCAATTGCATTGGGATTTGGATTTAGATGCGGATTCCTTGGACTTCTTCATCTTGAAATTATTCAGGAAAGACTTGAAAGAGAATATAATTTGGATCTTGTTACAACAGCACCAGGTGTTGTTTATAAGGTGTATAAAAATGACGGAGAAATGATAGAACTTACAAATCCTTCGAATCTTCCTGATCCAACAGAAATAGATTATATGGAGGAGCCAATTGTTTCTGCGGAAATAATGGTTACTACAGAGTTTATTGGTCCGATTATGGAGCTTTGTCAGGAAAGACGAGGCCGATACCTTGGCATGGAATACATGGAAGAGACAAGAGCTCTTTTAAAATATGAGCTTCCACTTAACGAAATTATATATGATTTCTTTGATGCACTTAAGTCAAGGTCACGAGGTTATGCGTCGTTCGATTATGATATGAAGGGATATGAAAAATCAGATCTTGTTAAGCTTGATATTTTGATTAATAGAGAAGAAGTGGATGCTCTTTCATTTATTGTTCACGCAGAGGGTGCGTATGAACGTGGAAGAAAGATGTGTGAAAAACTTAAGGATGAGATTCCAAGACACCTTTTTGAAATCCCAATTCAGGCAGCGGTAGGTTCTAAAATTATTGCCAGAGAAACAGTTAAGGCAATGCGTAAGGACGTTCTTGCGAAATGTTACGGTGGTGATATTTCCCGTAAGAAGAAACTTCTTGAAAAGCAAAAAGAAGGTAAGAAGAGAATGCGTCAGATTGGTAATGTAGAAATTCCACAGAAGGCATTCATGAGCGTTCTTAAGTTGGACGACGGTAAATAAATTAGTTCTTTAAATCGATGGATAGTAAATAAGCTGATTGATTTGAAATTAGTATAGATTCGATAGGTTTTTAGATATATGAAAAAATTAGGGATTTATGTGCATATTCCATTTTGTGTAAGGAAGTGTGCATATTGCGATTTTCTCTCTTTTGAGGGGAAATCGGATAAGCAGGGACCATATATTGGGGCTCTTAATAGAGAAGTTGACATAATGTTTGAGAAATTTGGCGTTAAGGATAACGAAGAGTATGTTATCACTTCAATATACTTTGGAGGAGGAACGCCGACTTCGATAAAAGAATCATACGTATGCGATTTGTTATGTAAACTAATCCAAACTATAGAGACAGCAGAAAATTTGTCTTTTGCAGAAAATATAGAGATAACGCTGGAGGCAAATCCAGGAACTCTTTCAATGGAAAAACTCATTGCCTACAAAGAAGCGGGTTTCAATAGACTAAGCATAGGGCTTCAGAGTGCAGACAATGCAGAACTGAATTTCCTGTCACGAATTCATACATTTGAAGAGTTCAAGGAGAATTTCTTGACGGCTTATGAGGTCGGATTCAGAAATATCAATGTAGATATTATGACTGCGCTACCTTATCAGGGAGAGTACAATTTAAATCATACGCTTGATGAACTTTTTGAGTTAAGTGTTCGACCTACACATATTTCGGCGTACAGTCTTATTGTAGAAAAAGGTACTGATTTTTACGATAAATTCGGTGAGAGAAATGAAGATGGAAAATACACGGGTCCAATGGGCTCGGCAATGCCATCTGAAGCTCAGGAACGGGAACTCTATTACCTTGTAAGGAATAGGCTGTTAAGAGAAGGGTATATGCAGTATGAAATATCTAATTTTGCATATCCAGGGTTTGAAAGTATACACAACTCAGCTTATTGGAGTAGGCAGGATTATATAGGGCTAGGTCTTGGTGCATCATCACTTGTTAACAATGTGCGATTGAAGAATGAATCAGATCTTGATAAATACATTGAAAATCCTAAAGAAACAGTTGAAAAAATAACCCTTGATACAAAGGCTCAAATGGAAGAGTTTATGTTCCTGGGACTTAGAAGAATTGATGGGGTGTCGACATACGAGTTTACAACGGCATTTTCAAAGTCTATGGAAAGTGTCTATGATGCAAGTCTTAAGAAACTAATTGGTGAAGGACTTATGTATTATGATGGTGGAAGGTATGCGTTGACAGATGTCGGCATAGATTACGGAAATTATTGTTTTTCTCAGTTTCTTCTAGTATAATAATAGTCGTGAAATTGCGTTTTGAATTCGTGGTTTCGCGACTATTATTTTTATTGGGTTTGGGTTACGACAATGCATAGATTTCAGGAGGATATACTGTGGAGTGCAATGGATTTGAACGACACAGTTGTATTCGAATATAATACTGATACAGACACAATCAGTTTTTCTGAAAACATTTCAAATTATATTCCGATGCAGGAACAGATTGATCGCTTTGTACAGCGTATTAATACTGTTGCCAAAATTCATGAGGAAGATGTCGAAAAAACGATTCGCTTTTTAACAGCACAGAGACAAGAAAATATTGCGTCAATGGAATACGTGCGTTTCCTTGATGTTACTGGAGAATTTCGCTGGTATCAAATCAAGGGGATGATTCCTACTCATAGGGCAGAAGATGCGCCTATTCTCTGTGGAACTATAAGCTATATTTCTGACGACAAAAAGCAGTTTGATGAAGAACGTTCGCTTACTAAAGTTGCGGTTACAGGACTTGTTACTGCAGAGACTTTAGTTGAGCAAGTTAATATATACATGGAAAATGTTCCAGAGGATGTTAAGCCGGCTCTAATAGTTGTTGAAATAGATGATTATAAAGGTTTTGTAAAGACCCATGGTAATATAAGCGGAGAAGGAATTCAGATTGAAGTCGCAAGACTTCTTAGAAAAACTTTCCGTGGATCAGATGTTATTGGACAGCTTTCAGAAGATAGATTTGCTGTGTTTATGAAAGGTGTTCATAGCTCTGGAATCGTGCTTGAAAGATCACGTCACGTCAATGAAACAATAAAAGCGATGGGCAACAAATTTGACGATGACAGAAAGATAACTGTAAGTGTTGGAGCTTCAGTTATGGATTCTTATTTTGCAAGTTATGATGAACTCTACAGAAGAGGCTTATTAGCATTAGATGATGCAAGAAGCATAGGTACTGATAATTATATTATTTATGCAGAAAATATGGAGAGAATGGATGCATCCATAAATCCTGTTTTATCTACAAAGGAAATGGAGCTTGTAAGAAGTATCCTTGATCCTATTTCTACATGGGCTTATGTGGTAGATGAAGACTATCAAATTCTTTACAGAAATGCCCTTATGACAAAGCATATCACTAACAAATGTGAAGGATTTTGCTATAAACAGAATTATGAAGGCGATGGACCTTGTGAGGACTGTCCGCTTTCACACATTGATGAAAAAGTAGATTCTTTTGATTCGGCAATGTACATAAAGAGTCTCAATGCCTCTGTTCCAGTTAGAACAACACGTATCATTTTGAGAAATGGTAAGAGCATTTATGTAATTGCTGCCGTTAATGAAAATATTGAGGATCAGGTTGAACTTCTTAAAGAATCTGAACTCAGAATATCGGATGGATTATATAAGACTCAGGATATAATTTGGGATATTAATCTTACTAAAAATACATGTGTAAGAGCAAAAGAAAATAATGTTGGATCTGTAATGGATCTTCGTGTTAAAAATTTCAGACGTCTTGTTGACTATTATGTAGAAAATATTGTTTACAAAGAAGATATTACAGCTTTCATGGAACTTACAGATGCTGCATATCTTAAGAGAATGATTAAGACGGGCAGACATTCGTTGTCACGAGTTTTAAGATGCAAGGACGTAAATAACGAATACAAGTGGATGGGATTTTACGCATATCTCCCAGAATATAAGGATGGGGAAGATATTTATGTTCTCATTTCGGGTGTAGACATAGACGAATATAAGCGTGCTTCTATGGATTCATTTGAGTCTAAGATTAAGTACGAAATTATGAAAGAAAAGAGCAGTATTTTAAAAGATATGGCTCTAAGCTATGAACGTCATGAGAATGTCAATGAAATGATAGGAATTCTTGTTTACGAGTATACTGCGGCGGACAAGGAATACTATTTATGTTCTAATTTTGAGGATGTTTTCCAGGTTGATAAGACTGCATTAAATGATGAATGGTCTATCATTAATATGCTTGAAATTCACAGCGAAGATAAGGACATTTTTGACAAATTTATTGAGACTGTTAAGAGTTCACCTCTTGTTCAGAAAGTCACTGTAAGAATAAAAAATAAGTTTGGTGTTTTTGTATGGTACACAGTTACAATCCAAGCCCTTCGTGGTCTGGAAAATGAGGTTGTAAGATATCTTGGAACCTTCCAGAATGTAGATACAGAAATGAAAATTAAGGGAGAGATGGCATACAGAGCTGATTATGACTCTCTCACAGATGTATATAAAGCGGAGGCGTTCTATAAGAAAACCTCAGAGGTTATTAATTTACGTACAGATACGGAATTCGCATTGTTCTCTATTGATATTGATAAATTCCGACTTATTAATGATAGCTACGGAATTGAGGAAGGTAATAAGCTTCTTCATATCATAGGTGATGTGATTAAACGGGTTATACCTAAGGATTCGTATGTTAAGAGATACCAGGCAGATATATTCTCTGTTATTTTCCCATATAACGAAGATCAGGAACTTATTGATTTCATGACGGATTTCTCGGCTGCGGCTAATGCTGCCTCAAATGTTCCTACACATATATCGTTTACATTTGGTATTTATAAAATTGTTGATAGAGAACTTCCGATTCGTCTTATGTGTGACAGAGCTCGTGCTGCAAAACGCCAGCTTAAAGGATCTGCGTCAGCAAGTAACTACGCTGTGTATGATGATGCAATTCGTCTTAAACTTCGTGAACAGGCTGAGATTGAAGAGCGAATGGAAGAGGCTTTGGCTAATCGTGAATTTGTAATGTTCTTACAGCCACAGGTTGATGTAAAAACACGTAAGATTTATGGAGCTGAAGCGCTTGTTAGATGGGATAATCCTACAAAGGGAATTATGGTTCCATTCCAGTTTATGGAACTTTTCGAAAGTAATGGATTTATTGTAAAGCTTGATAGATACATGTGGGAAGAGGCTTGTAAGTACTTAAGGGTTCTTAAAGATAGAGGAATTGATTTACCAATTGCTGTTAATATCTCAAGAGCTCATATTGGTACAACGGATCTTACTAAAGTATTTATAGATCTTGTTAAAAAATATGATATTAATCCAAAGAATCTAGAACTTGAAATTACTGAGAACCTATTTATGGATGATGTTCATGAATTGTTTGATCAGATGTCATCACTTAAGCAGAATGGTTTTTCAATCCATATGGATGATTTTGGATCGGCGTACTCATCTCTTAACATGCTTAGAAATGCACCAGTTGATACGCTTAAAATAGATAAGTTCTTCTTTGATGAAATCATGACTACAGAGAGAGGAAGAATTATTGTAGAGTCGTCAGTAAGAATGGCTAAGCAGTTGGGTCTTCTTACAATTGCAGAGGGTGTCGAAAGACAGGAACAGCTTGACTTCCTTGCAGGCATCGGATGTGATATTGTTCAAGGATATTATTTCTCTAGACCGGTTAATATTGAGGGATTTGAGAAATTTTATGAGGAATATAAATAGGGGATTGCATTAATTGTAGGAGTTTAAGTAGCGATGAAGTTTGTTAAGACAGAAGATCTAAAAATTGGAATGAGACTTGCGAAGCCAATCTATAACAAGAAGGGCGTTCTTCTTTATGAAAGAGATTCAAAAATCACAGCTCAAGGTATTGAATCAGTTAAAAACTTCGGACTTATCGGAATTTATATTCTTGAGCCAGCGGAGCCTTTGCCGCCTATGACTGCTGATGATATAGAGTTTGAAAAGTTCCAAGCTGTTGAAGTGTTTGAAATCATCGATGAACTTCAGAGCATCGCTAAATCAAATAAACATATTAAGATATATACAGTTGCCCAGACTATTATTAAGGCATATGGACGACTTGATCATAAGATTAATTTCGTACAGAATCTTCGTAGTGCCAATGACTTTGTATATAAGCATTCGCTTAATGTGGCGATGCTTTGCGCTATGATTTCACATAAGCTTAATATGAGAGCAACAGAACAGGAAGAACTTGTCACAGCGGCTATTGTTCATGCTTGTGGTATTGTATCAAGGGATGAAAAAAATTCGCCTACAGTTATGCCAGAAGATGAAGACTTAGCTAGGAGAATGGAATATTCTGGAATTGCTAAAATAGAAGCTGTATTTATTTCAACTCCTGCTATTAAAAGAGCAGTATTACAGGCATTTAGAGAAACAAATGCTTTCTATAATAATGAAGATTTATCACAGCATAGAGTTGTAGAGGCTGCAAAGATTCTTATTGTTGCGGATGAGTATGATAGGCTTACAGCAATGAACTCGGTTGGTGAAACTCCTAGATCAGAAATTTCAGCTCTCAAACACTTTTTAGCACATCCAGAAATATATGATCCTGTTGTGGTAGAAGCACTTGTTGATAGTATTAATTTCCTTGCAGAGGGATGTTGCGTAGAACTTTCAAATGGAGAGAAGGGACTTGTAATTCAGCATAATCCTAAAAATGTTTTACGTCCTTTGATTCTGGTATTCTCATCAAATAAGATTGTTGATCTTCAGCAGACTCTTTACTATGGAGATCTAGAAATCATGGATATTATGAAGACGCTTGATAACCGTCATGTAATGGACATGGATCTTTTGAATCAATTCAAGTAATTAGAACTATTGTATTGTTCCTGGTACAAACTATGTGTCAGGGACAATACTTGATACATATAAATTATCTTTTTTCACATATTAATTCAAATGGCGTATCGCCAGTATTTCAAACGCAATTCTTTTATGTACGATTAATTGTACAGGAAGGAGAATAGAATAATGGTAGGAACAGTGTGTTCTGGAGGTGTGCATGGAATAGATGCATATTTAGTTCGCGTGGAATGCGATATTTCGGAAGGGTTTCCAGGGTTTGATCTTGTTGGAAGTCTTTCTCCAGAAGTAAGAGAGTCTAGAGAAAGGGTAATAACTGCTCTTAGGAACTCAGGGATTAGACTACCAAGTAAGAAGATAACAATCAATTTGTTTCCGGCAAATGTAAAAAAACATGGGACAGGATATGATCTTCCGGTGGCGGTAAGCCTTCTTTTGGCGGCAGGAATTGTTGCGCTCGACAGTGTAGAGGAAACTTTAATAATCGGCGAACTTATGTTAACCGGAGAGATTGGCGGGGTGAAGGGTGTTTTACCTATTGTTAAATATGCAAAAGACATGGGAATAAAGCGATGTATTGTTCCATCTGTTAATGAACGTGAGGCTGTTGTTGTAGACGGTATTATGGTAATACCGGTGAGCTCACTTGGTGAACTAATAGGATATTTAAGCGGAAGTATTGATAAAAATAATTGTGACACAGTAATAGATAAGAGCAGTCATACTTCTGCATCCTATGAAAAATATGAATACGATTTCAAGGATGTGTCGGGACAGGCGATAGCAAAAAGAGGATTAGAGATTGGTGCGGCGGGGCTTCACAATATACTGATGGTGGGACCACCGGGAACTGGGAAAACTCTTCTTGCAAAGTGTATTCCAGGAATATTGCCACCTATGAATAAGGACGAAATTCTGGAAGTTTCTTCTATATATAGTGTAGCTGGCAAGCTCCCGCCAGATGGTAGTCTTATAAATAATAGACCGGTTGTAGAAGCACACCACACTATATCGGAGGTGGCACTTGCAGGGGGAGGAACATATCCTAGACCGGGTCTTATATCACTTGCTCATAGAGGTGTTTTATTCCTTGATGAAATGCCAGAGTTTAATAAAAGCGTATTAGAGGTATTACGGCAGCCAATTGAAGATAAAGTTATCAATCTGTCAAAGAATGGATACAGTGCTAGATATCCGGCGAATTTTATGCTTGTAGGGGCGTTGAATCCATGCCCTTGCGGTATGTATCCAGATATGAAGAAGTGTACTTGTACGGAAAGCATGCGAAGGCGGTACATGGGAAAAATATCTAAGCCACTTTTGGATAGAATGGATTTGTGCTTGCAGGTTTTGAGGCCTAATAGTAGTGAAATGCTTAATGAAACAGAAGAAGAATCTTCTGAAGACATCAGAAAACGTGTTCTCATGGCGAGAGATATTCAGTTTGAAAGATATAAAGGAAGTGAGATACTTTTCAATTCTCAAATGGGAATAAAGGAAATAGAAAAATATTGTAAACTCGGCGAAAGTGAAAAGTTACTTATGGAAAAGGCTATCTCAAAGTACGATTTGAGTGCGAGATCATATCATAGGATTTTACGTAGCGCAAGGACAATAGCAGATTTGGATAGTTGCGAAAGTATTGGGACTAAGCATCTAACAGAAGCATTGTTTTATAAGAGCGATTATTTGTGTTGAGGGAGGATTTGATGGACAAGTATGAATATTTCTGGATATCAATAAGAAACAATATGCTCCCGGGAGACATTAGCTACGTGGATGGGAAATCTTTCTCGTACGAAGAAATAATGTCAATGAATGAGAAAGGGCTTATAGAAAAATGTCATCTTACGAAAAAACAGGCCGAATATATTATGTCAACCAAAACAAACAAGGATATTGAACGAGAATATGATGTTTTTCTTGCATCAGGGGCGAAAGCTGTGACATTAAGAGATGATGAATATCCGGAGAGACTTAGATACATTGATAACAGACCATTCGCGCTTTTGTATTATGGGGAGTTACCAAAAGCAGATCATTCGGTAGCGATAATTGGGTCTAGGTCGTGCAGTGAGTATGGCAAATATATGGCTGATAAGCTATCCACAGAAATTGCTCTAAAGGGCATCGATATTATAAGCGGAATGGCTTACGGCATAGATGGAATCGCTCAGCTATCGGCTCTAAAAAGTAGTGGAAAAACGTATGGGGTGTTAGGCTGTGGCGTGGATTTGTGTTATCCAAGAGCTAATAAGAGTTTATATGATAACCTTAAAAGAGAAGGTGGGGTTATATCTGAATATGGGATTTCTGCGCCTGCGAAGGCGGAGAATTTTCCATATAGAAATAGAATTATAAGTGGATTATCGGATGTTGTTATAGTGGTAGAAGCTAAGTTGAAAAGTGGTACATTTATTACTGTTGACTATGCACTCTCTGAAGGTCGTGAAATTATGGTTGTACCTGGAAGGGTCACGGATCCTCTTTCTGTAGGATGCAATGCACTCATAACCCAGGGTGCAAATCCTGTACAGTCGGTGGACGACGTTTTGAGGGTTTTAGATAGCGTTTCGCCTGCTTTTTACAAGGAAAAAAGGATGACTACAGACTTCCGTTGCAATAGGCTTAAAGACTATGTTCCAAAACCTTCTGAAAAAATCCTTCTTGAAAGAGAGGAAAATATGGTGTATAGTGTGTTGGATTTTTATTCCCTAAGTCCAGAGGACATTTCGAAGGCCTTGAATATGAATATCTTTGAGGTTATGAACATTCTCGTAAGCCTTGAACTTAAGGGAGTAATTAAGGAAACAGGCAAAAATCTGTACGTTAAATGCCGGTAAAAAGTGCAGAAGTCGTCGAGCTTCTGCTGGCAGAAAACGGGCCTGAATAAACTATGAGGAGTTACAAATGGCAAAGAATCTTGTAATAGTTGAGTCACCTGCCAAAGTAAAAACAATTAAAAAGTTCCTTGGAAGCAATTATGAAGTAATGGCATCTATGGGCCATGTTAGAGATCTTCCAAAGAGCCAGCTTGGCGTTGATCCAGAAAGTGACTACGAGCCAAAGTACATTACAATCAGAGGAAAGGGCGACTTACTTGCATCACTCCGTAAGGAAGTGAAAAAAGCAGAAAAAATCTATCTCGCAACTGACCCTGACCGTGAGGGAGAAGCAATTTCATGGCATCTTTTGTCTGCACTTAACTTGTCAGACAAAAAAGTATACCGAATTACATTTAATGAAATTACAAAAAATGCTGTTAAGGAGTCGATCAAGAATGCAAGAGACATAGATATGAATCTTGTTGATGCTCAGCAGGCACGTCGTGTTCTTGATAGGGTAGTGGGATATAAAATCTCACCACTTTTATGGATAAAAATAAAAAGGGGACTATCTGCAGGTCGAGTTCAGTCTGCGGCTCTCCGTATAATTTGCGATAGAGAAGCAGAAATTGATGCATTTATACCAAAGGAATATTGGACTGTTGATGCCCTTCTTAATGTTGAGGGAGAAAAGAAACAGTTAACAGCACATCTTACTGAAAATAAGAGTGGTAAGCTTGAAATAAATTCAGAGGAAGAGTGCAAAAAAATACTCAAAGACCTAAAGGGACAAAAATTTGAGGTTATTGATGTAAAGAAAACAGAGAAAAGCAAAAAAGCCCCATTGCCATTTACTACATCTACACTTCAACAGGAAGCAAGTAAGACTCTTAACTTTGCAACACAGAAAACTATGCGTATAGCGCAGCAGCTCTATGAAGGAGTGTCAGTAAAGGGCGAAGGAACTGTCGGCATTATCACATATTTGCGTACAGATTCTACAAGAATTGCTGATGAAGCAGCAAAGGCGGCGGCAGAATATATAGAGACAACATACGGTGCTAAATATGCTTCGAAAGTAGTTAAAGAAGCTGCTAATGGAAAAAAGATTCAGGATGCGCATGAGGCAATTAGACCAACAGACATAACACGTACACCACAGATAATGAAGGAATCTCTTAACAGAGATCAGCTTCGTCTCTATACACTTATTTGGAAAAGATTTGTGGCGTGTAGAATGGCAGATGCTTTATATGAGACTACAAGCGTTAAGATTGGCGCAGGTGATTATAAGCTAGGCGTAGCGGCATCTAAAGTTATATTTGATGGATATCTTTCTGTGTATACAACAGAAGATGATGAAAAGTCTGAAAACAATGTGCTATTAAAGAGCATAGATAAAACTACGAAATTATCGTTAGACAAATTTGATGATAAGCAGCACTTTACACAGCCACCGGCACATTTTACAGAAGCTTCGTTAGTTAAGACTCTGGAAGAATTAGGCGTTGGAAGACCTAGTACGTATGCTCCTACAATTTCTACAATACTTGGAAGACACTACGTGTCAAAAGATGGAAGAAACCTATTTACAACAGAGCTTGGAGAAGCAGTAAATGCTATGATGGTAGAAGCTTTCCCGGATATTGTTGATTTAGGTTTTACAGCTGACATGGAAAGAAAACTCGATGAAGTAGAAGAGGGTACAGTTGAGTGGAAGACTATTATTAGAGAATTCTACCCAAGTCTTGATAGGTCTGTAACGGAAGCTGAGAAGAAGCTAGAGAGCGTTAAGATTGAAGACGAGGTCAGCGATGAGGTGTGTGACCTTTGTGGACGTAATTTTGTAATCAAGTATGGTCCACATGGTAAGTTCCTTGCGTGCCCAGGATTCCCTGAGTGTAAGAATACAAAGCCATATCTTGAGAGAACCGGAGTGAAATGTCCAATTTGTGGAAAAGACATTGTGGCGAGACGATCAAGAAAGGGCAGAAGATTCTATAGCTGTGAAGCTGGATCAGAATGTGAGTTTATTTCTTGGAACATGCCTTCAAATGAAAAATGCCCTAAGTGTGGAAACATCATGCTTATAAAGGGAAATAAACTTCAGTGTTACGATGAGCAGTGCGGCAATATCGTAGATAGAGCTAAATAATAAAAATATAAACATTTTTTAATAAAATCCGATATACAAAACACAAATAGTATGATATAGTGTTAATAAACAGATACGTCACAATGTGACGGAAATAGATTTACATAATATCGACAAAGTATAAAATGGATTTTATATTAACTATTAAAAGGACTTGTATTTACAGGTCCTTTTTGTGTTTATTTGTGAAACATTTACATAAAATCCTGGATGTTTCACAATTATGTTAACCAAGATATAGTAATTATTAAAAAATATAAACACAATATAATGTGTTTTTTGACGAAATCTCCTTGTAATTTCTCGCGAATGCTTTATAATATAGAAAGGTGGGTGAATAATTATGATAAATACAGGGGTTTATGA
>JAUNIR010000203.1 GCA_030523345.1 Lachnospiraceae bacterium | reverse complement strand
AACGGGATTACTCTGAATATATGGGTATGGTGAATGCGAATTTAACATATATTCAAGGGCTTATTTATGAAGCGGAACAATATATTTGTGACACTTATGAGAAATATAAACCATTAAACTATTATCCAACCGTTTCGTTTTCAGGAGGGAAGGACTCAACTGTTGTTGGTAAGCTTGTTAGAGATGCTTTGCAGGATAATTCTGTGATACATTTTTTTGGGGATACTACACTTGAATTCCCAGAAACATATGAATATGTTTCAAAGAAATTCAGAATAGAAAATCCAACTGTTCCGATGATTCCTAGTGAAACAGAAAATGATTTTTTCAAGTTATGTAAGGTGTTTGGACCGCCAAGTCAGCACGAACGCTGGTGCTGTACTATATTTAAAACTAGTAATTTAAACAAAGAACTTGAATATCTTCCGGGCAATAGTTTGTCGTTTATTGGCATTAGACATAGTGAGTCTGCTGCAAGAAAGGGTTATGAAAGAACTGAGGAACATTCTAAAATTTCTAGTCAGGTAAATGCAATGCCAATAATTGAGTGGACCGATTATGATGTGTGGCTATATATCCTATATAAGAATGTACTTATAAATGATTGCTACCAATTGGGTTATAAGCGTGTAGGTTGCTGGTGTTGTCCTAACAATTCCGATTGGTCAATGATGCTAACTGAAATATATCATCCCGATTACATGAATAAGTGGAAGAGTATGGTATATGAATTTGCAGAAAAAACAGGTAAAGTTGATCCGGATTCGTATTATGAAGATGGCAAATGGAAAATACGCAGAGGTGCAAGCGGCCTAGAAGTCAAAAACGTGACGATAACTGATACTGAATGCAATTTATCAGATAAAGCAAGGAACATTATTTGTAATAAAAAAATACAGAAAGATTTTATTGAACTGTTAAAACCGTTTGGCGATTTGCAGGTTGTTGAGAAAAAAGACGCAACATATATATCTGTTAAGGACTATGATAAATCCGATGAATATAGAAAATGTTTTGAACTAATAATTACATTCGGTACAAATGTAATAAAGGTGCTTCCTGAAGACCGTATAGATGTTACCAACCTTGTAAATAGAATTAAATGTCAGGTAAGAAAATACCAATTTTGTATTAGGTGCTCGGCGTGTGATTCTGTTTGTCCACATGGTGCCATAGATACCATTCATGGCAAGTATACTATAAATGAGAGCAAATGTGTTCATTGTAAAAAGTGTATAGCTAAGTTTTATAACGGGTGTATTATCTGCGATAAAGTTGCAGGAAAGAAGGGCTGAGAGTGATTTATTTTGATAATGCTGCGACAACCAAATATAAGCCTAAAGAGGTTACAGATGCATATATGTACTATATAACCGAAATGGGTGTAAGTCCTGGCAGAGGTAGTTATAAACTTGGCGTTGAAGCGTCACGAATGCTGTATAAGTCTCGTGTTGCTATTTCTCAGTATTTTGGCCTGGTTGAGCCTAATGTTGTGTTCACTAAAAATTCAACTGAGGCTATAAACATGTTTTTATGCGGATTTTTAGAAAAAGGGGATCACGTTATCATTTCCTCGTATGAACATAACGCAGTGCTAAGGCCTTTAGAGAAAATGAGGGAAAAAGGTCTTATCACATACTCCGTAATAGACAGGGCAGATTTAAACCTACAACCGACTGAACTTATAGCGAAGTATGTTAAGCCTAACACAAAGCTGCTTGCAACGACTTTGGCGAGCAATCTTACAGGTAGAATTATATATAACAATGAGTTGTTTAAGTTAGCCAAAGACAAAGGTATTAGTACTTTTCTTGATGCATCACAAGGTGCAGGTAAGCTCCGCATAAATATGCCGGCGGGAGCCATCGATTATTTGGCGTTTACTGGACACAAAGATTTAAATGGTCTTCCAGGTGTTGGTGGATTATGCAGTATTGACCAATTACGGTTTGCTCCTCTTATACAGGGTGGTACAGGTGTCTTAGGTCACGAAAAGACTAATCCAAAAGTTTATCCTGAAGCATATGAGTCAGGAACACTTAATATGCCTGCTATATGGGCTTTAAAAGTGGCTATAGAATTAATTGCAAATAAGGAACTTATTGATAGATTTAATCCCGTTGCACAGTACTTATTAGATCAGTTAAAAATGCTGGATAACGTCATTGTGTATGATGATGATGCGGCGCGTGTTGATACAGTTGGATTCAACGTATTAGGGTATTCATCGAATGATATTGTTAAGGTAT
>JAUNIR010000202.1 GCA_030523345.1 Lachnospiraceae bacterium | reverse complement strand
TTCAAAGATGAGTTTCAATTCTATATAAAGATGGAAAGGTGCCTGAAAAAATAAAGAAAGACATTATTATAAAAATGTGGGAAAATAATAATTAACTATTATTATCTATAAGAAAAAGAGGCAGACATGAAAAAACGTATTACATATTTAGATTTAGCAAAAGGGTTTGGTATCATTCTTGTGGTCCTTGGCCATATGGAGAATATCAGCTCTGAATTAAGAATATGGATATCATCTTTTCATATGCCTCTCTTTTTTGTTATATCTGGGATGCTGATGAGTGTAAAAAATGAGGTTGGCATAGCAGGAGAGGAAGTTAATCTAAAATTACTTACTGAAAAAAAGGCAAAAGGAATTCTTGTCCCTTATTTATGGTTTTCTCTCATTTATATTCCTATAGATATAATGAATTTATTTATTGAAAATGTTGATAAGCATACGTTTATACAAAATGTTCTTGATTCTGTAACTCTCTCAGGAGTTTCTGTTATGTGGTTCTTACCAGCATTATTTATTGCGGAAATTACATCAATAATAATGATAAAAAAACAGGGTGAGTTAGTAAGAAAGCATATTGATAATCAGGCAGCAGTTTATGGCATAATTTTGTTAGAGGCTTTTGTTCTCTCAATTTTTACATTCCGTATTTGGCAGGGAATTCGTCCCGTTTATGAAGCTGGAAGTGGGTCGTATATTGTTGCTACAGTATATGGTTTTATAAGAGTTATATTGCGTGGACTATGTATGAGTGTACATGTTGTAATTGGATTTGTTAGTTTTAAGTTGATTACATTTGCCGAAAAAAAGCTGGATGGTAAACTTCGCAAAGAGGATGGAACTAGAGGACTTGCTTTAGCTCTTGGAGTTATTTTATTTGTAATTAATATGGGACTTTGTCTCAAAAATAGTGCAGTTGACAACCATTTTCTTACACTTAATAATCTATTGCTTTATTACATGTGTGCTTTTCTTGGATCAATGGCTATTATTATGATATGTAAAGGCCTCGACACAATTCCATTTATTGAATTTTTAGGTAAAAATTCCCTTATTATAATGGCAACACATCTTCAGTGTTATCTTTTATATGCTGGCATTCTTATTGCGATTGCCATTGACGCATATGTCACGAGAGCAAAATCATACGTATATATGTTTAATTCCGTTTTATTTACAATGCTTTTTGAAGTTATTGTTATTTTTGTAATTAATAGGTTTTTCCCTTTTGTTACAGGAAAGAAGAGTATTAAAGAAACATTTCAGTTTTTGAATAAAAATATAAATTAATAAATAGTAATTATTATGGAAAACAAGAATAAAATAAATAATATAAAAACAAGAATAGTTGTTTCATGGATTTTAGTAATACTTTGGGCAGGGGTTATATTTTATTTGTCTTCAAAAACAGCGCCTGAATCTACTGTTCAGAGTCAGGGTATAATAAACTCATTTACGGGTCTTTTTGGAAAGGTTGTTACAGATGAGACTACTATGCTAAAAATTGATGGCATTGTAAGAGAAACAGCCCATGGAGTAGAGTATTTTATTCTTGGCGCGCTTGTATTTAATGCGCTGTATATCTGTCTTAATTACAGACAACAGGAAGAAGCTCTTCTTACAGCGGAGACTGGAATAGAGTGTCGTGATAAGAACAGGGTTATTAATTGTATTATTTGCTCAGTTGTAGTGTGTACAATTTATGCATTAAGTGATGAAATACATCAGATTCCAATTCCAGGAAGAGCGTTTCAAATTATGGATCTTGTAATAGACATTGCAGGTACAATCGTAGGTACAATTGCAATGATGGTATATGTCACCATTTTTTCTTGTACTCACCAGGGGTAATATTTTCTACTTTTTTAAACATTCTTATAAAATAATTTGCATCTTCGTATCCAACCTGATTTGCTATTTCAGTAGTAGTAAGATCTGAAAATCTCAGTAAATGTTTTGCTTTTGTAATACGCGTGTTGATTATATAATTTGTGATACTTGTTCCGTATTGTTCCTTAAAAATATGAGATAAATAATATTTACTTATATTGTATGATTTAGCAAGATCATCCAATTTAATGTCTTTATCATAGTTTTCTTCAATGTATTCTCGAATAAGCTTGATATCTTTTCGTTTTTCTAAAGACGTTTCTGATTCATTATCATTAAGATTTTTATTCCAGCTTTCTTTCATGATATTTAAAAGTAGAGAACTTAACTTTTCATGTATTTCCATATCTCTAAGATATGAGGATGAATCAGCT
>JAUNIR010000063.1 GCA_030523345.1 Lachnospiraceae bacterium | reverse complement strand
TGTTTTTGGGCGTTTTGGCGATTACTATGCCCAGAGCGAGCTGATTTGTTGCTGGCTGGGCATTGTTTTTGAGCTTTTTGACGATTACTATGCCCGGAGCGGGCTGATTTGTTGCTGAATGGGCATTGTTTTTGGGCGTTTTGGCGATTACTATGCCCGGGACGTGGCAACCGACTGCTGGGTGGGCATTGTTTTTGGGCGTTTTGGCGATTACTATGCCCAGAGCGAGCTGATTTGTTGCTGGGTGGGCATTGTTCTTGAGCTTTTTGGCGATTACTATGCCCGGGGATACCCAGTGATCTACATACAGCTATGCTACTAGATTAAATAGCTCTCCTTTGTGTGCAAGCACACACGGAGAGCTACTCTATTTATACTACTAACCTATTGGTTACTTGATTACATCATTCCCATGCCTGGATTGCCTGCTGGCATTGGAGGTACTGGCTCCTTGATGTCAGCTACAACTGACTCTGTTGTAAGGAATGTTGAAGCAACTGATGTTGCGTTCTGGAGAGCAGATCTTGTAACCTTAGCTGGATCAAGAATACCATCCTTAACCATGTCAACATATTCTTCCTTAAGAGCGTTGAATCCGATACCTGGTTCTGACTCGTATACTTTATTGATGATTACTGAACCTTCAAGTCCTGCGTTTGCAGCGATGTGGAAGAGTGGAGCCTGAAGTGCCTTAAGTACTACATTAGCACCTGTCTTCTCATCACCTGAAAGTGTTTCAGCAAGCTTTTCAACTTCTTTTGATGCATGGATATATGCTGATCCACCACCTGAAATGATACCCTCTTCAACTGCAGCACGCGTAGCAGCAAGAGCATCTTCCATTCTAAGCTTAGCTTCCTTCATTTCTGTTTCTGTAGCAGCACCAACTCTGATAACTGCAACACCGCCAGCAAGCTTAGCAAGTCTTTCCTGAAGCTTTTCTTTATCGAAATCAGATGTTGTCTCCTCAATCTGCTTCTTGATCTGTGAAATTCTAGCCTGGATTTCAGCATCATTTCCCTGACCATCAACGATTACTGTGTTTTCCTTCTGAACCTTAACTGACTTAGCTCTTCCAAGCATATCAAGTGTTGCTTCCTTAAGATCAAGTCCGAGTTCATCTGAAATAACCTGTCCGCCTGTAAGAATTGCGATATCCTGAAGCATTGCCTTTCTTCTATCGCCATATCCTGGAGCCTTAACACCTACTACTGAGAATGTTCCACGAAGCTTATTAACGATAAGTGTTGTTAACGCTTCACCTTCAATATCTTCTGCAATAATAAGAAGCTTAGCACCTGACTGAACAACCTGCTCAAGGAGTGGTAAAATCTCCTGAATATTTGAAATCTTCTTATCTGTGATGAGGATGAATGGATCATCAAGAACTGCCTCCATCTTATCCATATCTGTTGCCATGTAAGCTGAAATATAACCTCTATCGAACTGCATACCATCAACTAAATCAAGCTCTGTAAGCATTGTCTTTGACTCTTCGATAGTAATAACACCATCTTTAGAAACTTTTTCCATAGCATCAGCAACCATGTTACCAACTGCTTCATCACCAGCTGAAATAGCTGCAACTTTTGCGATGTGGTTCTTTCCATCTACTGGTGAGCTCATCTTCTTGATAGCTTCTACTGCAGCGTCTGTTGCTTTCTTCATACCCTTTCTTAAAATGATTGGGTTAGCACCTGCTGCAAGGTTCTTAATTCCTTCATTAATCATTGCCTGGGCAAGAACTGTAGCTGTTGTTGTACCATCACCTGCTACGTCATTTGTCTTAGTTGCCACTTCCTTAACAAGCTGAGCACCCATATTCTCGAATGCATCCTCAAGCTCGATTTCCTTAGCAATTGTCACACCATCATTTGTGATGAGTGGTGCGCCATATGACTTATCAAGTACTACATTTCTTCCCTTAGGTCCAAGTGTTACTCTTACTGTATTAGCAAGCTGGTTAACGCCAGCTTCTAAAGCGGCACGAGCCTCTGCGCCGTATTTAATCTCTTTTGCCATTTTTATTTCCTCCAAAACTTGTTAATAGATCTACTTTACAACTGCTAAAATATCGCTCTGCTTTACGATGATATATTCTTCATCCTCAAGCTTAACTTCTGTTCCTGCGTATTTAGAATAAATAACCTGCTGGCCTACTTCAACCTGCATCTTGATTTCCTTACCATCTACCATTCCGCCAGGACCAACAGCAATGATTTCTGCCTGCTGTGGCTTTTCCTTGCTCTGTCCAGGAAGAACGATTCCTGACTTTGTTGTTTCTTCTGCCTCAAGCTGCTTTAATACAACTCTATCGCCTAATGGAATTAACTGCATAATAAAACCTCCTATATATATAAATTGTTTTTTCTCATATTATTAGCACTCAATAAATATGAGTGCTAACATAGTTGATTATAATATCTATTTTTCTAATTGTCAATAAAGCCTTATATACGCTAAGTCACATTTTTCCAAGTTCATCTCTACTTGCATTTTCAAACTACTCAGCCATACATTTTACTGCTTATTTAGGTCGTTTGGCTACATGCCTTACTGCTTATTTAGGTCGTTTGGCCGTACACCTTACTTCTTCTTGCTAATCGATTTACTTATAATATAAAGAAGCCCTGTTACCACTATTCCCACTGCAACAAAACATACAACTGTTACATAAAGACCAGTGTTTATGCCTGCAAATAGTTCTTTTTTTTCAAAGATATAAGCCAAATACGGCCTAATGAATATAAACCCTGCAATAAGAGACATAGCATGAGTAAGATTGAAAAGATACATATTCTTAGGTGTAAAATTTCTATCTCTCACACCATAATGGTCTGCAAAAATGCCAATCATAACACCTATCGCTGATAAAGTTATAGCGTCTACAAACATAATAGATACGCCACAATACTCATTTGCACATACAATTCCAAGAAATCCAGAAAGTGCACCTGTTATTGGACCAAAAAGCGCCGAAGCAAAAGCTATAAAAGCCTCCACAACTATTATCATAACAGGGTTCTCGGAATCAATTCCAAACAAGTACATAGCCTTTGAAATAAATGTAATTGCTATTACACATGCTACAAATGCGATTATCCCAGCTGTATCAAGTTTATATTTAAGGGATCTATTCACTTGCCTGACCAACCTTTATTTCCAGATTACCTTCACCGAGTGTGGCCTCAATTTCCTGAGACTGTGATGGTGTAGCCCACGCGTTGTTAGTAAGTGTCACTGTATACATACATGGTAAAAGAGGATAAATTGCAGCATCCTGGTTACCATTAACGATGACATCTGAGAATCCAGACACTGAAACAACAGTATTATCTAGTACGAATGTATCAGTACTTGCACCCATCTTAACTGTAAACTTCATAATAGGAAGCTTTATTACTTGTGCCGTACCATTTGTTGCAGCATATTCCTCTGATGAGATAGTGCTAATAAATGATGAAATCTTTCCAGGATTAGCTGTCATATATTCGCAAAAATGCTTAACCTGTGACATTGGATATGGATCAAGCTGTCCTGTCTGTGCATCTTCATAAGCAAACTTTGCAGAAATAAATGAATAATTACCAATCTCAAGAGCTGACTGAATCTGCTTTACGAGCTCTTCATGGTTTGTTGCAGGAGTCACTCCTGGTATTTCCATTGAGCCATCGTCAAGAGTAGCTGCTTCTCCCTCTGAGCCAAGGTCATTTAGCGAATTTGGATCAACAGCATCTACCTCTTTATAGTTTCCATCCGGTAAATTAGTAGCGTCTCCCGTACTTGAAGACGATGCTGTACTGCTAGAATTGAGAACACCAAAAGTTCCGCTAACGCCCATTCTATGCTCATATGAAGTATTAACAACACCTGATATTGTTATTACATTCATCGGATACGTATATCCTGATCCTCTAGGCTTAACTCCTGATGCGATGAGTGTAACAATTATACAAAAAGCCATTATTCCTATGTATACAATCCATCCATATGAATCTAACGGACCTCTGTAAGCAGGTGCAACATATCCGTCCACCCTAGGAAGTGCTCCCGTATCATCAAAATCGTCACTATCTTTTCTATTACGTCTTCTCTCTAGATCTAAGTCTCTAGACTTCTTATCGAGCCTTGATCTACTCTGTTCTAACTCTCTCTTAAGAACATTACCCCTCATAGGATTACCTACATCGGCTTTATAACGAGCCTTCTTAGGCTTTGGCATTCCTTCATTAGAATTGCCCCATCTATCATAATCATTAGAACGGTTTACTGATATTCCACTCAAATCTGAGGTGTTGCCCAAAGATGAAGTACTTCCCGCCGGTCTCACACTTATTGGAGAAGTGCTACCAATTGGTCTAACACCACCCATTGATGCTGTGTTACCAAGAGCCGCTCTGCCTCCAGCGCTAGCTCCTCCACTCTTAGGTCCAGAATATCCGCTTTTTTTAATTCCGGCACCTGATGGTGTGCTATTTATCATGTCCTGGATTGATTGCGCCTTGCGCTTTCCAGTATTTTTATTACTACTATTAAAATCCATACTATGTCCTATAATTTATTCGTTACGATATGCATTCTTCATTTACCAGAAATTCTGAACGCACTATTTCACCATAAAACGTTACAATCCGTATTATTTTACCATTTTTCTCGTAACTTTTCATCCACTAGATAGTGATGCTTTCACCAAGGAATGTGGAATATATGACACTTTCTCTAAGATTTAAGTGAAGTAATCTTGATAAAGCCTTTCCATAATAGTCAAGCTGAACCCCATGATCTTTTTTTAGTTTCTTTGCCGTCGTAGCCTTGTCAGTTTTATAATCTACTACTACTATTTCTCCATCTTCGATAAAGTACGCATCTATAACACCTTGTATAAGCATTGATTCTGGATCATTCTCATCATTGCTTATTACAAAAGGCTGCTCTCTATATAGCTCTCCTCTTATAAATGCATTCTTCATCCTAGCAGCTATTTCGGAGTTTAGAAAATCAAGGATTTCATCTACCCTGATACAATCATGATACTTTTCCTCTAATAAAAGTTCTTCTTTTATATATGTTATAAATTCTTGGACAGATTCTCTCGTAGCTGGTCTATTGTAATCCCATAGTTCAAACACTCTGTGAACCGCGGAACCGTGAAGAGCCCCCGATAAATTACCCTTGCCATTCTTCTTATTCTCTTTCTCACGATTCTCTGCCTGTATCCTTAATGCGAGTTCTTCAGCCTCAACAAGCTCCTCTTCCTCATAAGGCAAAAGTGTCCTATCGATGCACTCTGTCACGACTTCTCCATTTTCATCATATAAGAATGTCGTATTTTCAGCATCTTCGTCTGTTCCCTCATCCTTTGCCCATTCAGACATGTGTTTAAGCTCTGACACCGAAAGCTTAACACTTCCCCTATCTATATGCGGGTATCTGTAATTTATTCTTTCTCTTATTACAGACAGCTTTTCGGTCTCAATAATCTCATCAGATTCAATTATATCGATTAATCTTCTACGTGATATCTCGTCTCTGGCTGCACCTTCTACTACTTCATCTATTAAATCTTCAGCTGTAACAAATGATAAATTAACATTATTAACCTTTCCGTGATCAGAGGCTGCAAAAACCATATCAAGATAATTTGCAGCATTATCAAGTGTTGCAAGGGAATTTATAAAGGCATCCTCCGATTTCACCGTTCCTGTCAAAATTAATTTTTCCTTTGCTCTAGTCATGGCAACATACAGTAGTCTAAGTTCTTCTGCAATTATTTCTGCTCGTTTTTTCTTAGCCACACACACTTTAAGCATTGATTTTGACTTAATACGACGGGAAATATCTATAATATCTGTGGCAATTCCGTATTTAGAATCCGTAAGCACTGTAGCATTAGCATCCATTGTATTGAATTTTTTGCTCATTCCTGATAAAAAACAAACCGGAAATTCTAACCCTTTACTCTTATGAATACTCATAATGCGGACCGCGTTGTCGGTTTCATCAGAAAGATTTGCCTCACCAAAGTCTATATCATATTTACGAATTGCTTCTATATATCTATTGAACTGGAATATTCCTTTGTAACTTGTTTTTCCATATTCCATAGCTTTTTTCAAAAGCATGTTCAAGTTGGCATACTTTTTCTGGCCTCCAGG
The DNA here is from genome assembly GCA_030523345.1 of Lachnospiraceae bacterium. Lineage (GTDB taxonomy): Bacteria > Bacillota > Clostridia > Lachnospirales > Lachnospiraceae > UBA2868. Next base: position 7,955 of record JAUNIR010000063.1, on the reverse strand, counting down.
CATAGCCTTAATTATCTTGCCATACTCACTGTCTATTATCTCTGTCAATATATCAGAGACAGCTGTGTACTCTGCCTTCCTACGATATTTGCTGAGAAGTGCCTTAAATAATTTAACTTTCTCATAGATTGTTCCCTCAACGTCATAGCTTTCTAAAGCCTCGTAAAGGTATCCATCCATATTTGTTGCTCGAATTACAGCAACTTCCTCTTCAAAGAAATTCCCAATTACTGACATCATAACCGACGCCAGAGGTATGTCCTGAAGCGGGTTATCTATTATTTTGAGGAAATTCAGTAGAGTTCTTACTTCATATGTCTCAAAATATCCGGTCGAAGTGGCTACAAATACAGGAATTCCCTGTCCATCCAATACACTCTGGAATACATTGTCCCAATCTTTCGTAGTTCTTAGCAAAATCACAATATCTGAGTATCTAAGCGGTCTTAGACCGGTTTCCGAATTAGGATCCTCCACCTGACACGTTTTCATTAGATTTTTAATTCTATTTGCTACCATTAAGGCTTCTGATTCCTTATCTGGTGAATCCGGATTTGATATAAATAAGTTAAGCTCTGTAGTATAATCGCTATCGCTTGCCTTAAATTCGCGTCCCTGATAGAGAGCTGCATCATCATCGTAAGCAATTCCGCCATATTCCTTCGTCATTATCTGCCTAAAGATGTTATTAACAGATATGAGCACCTCGCCTCTTGATCTAAAGTTGTGAGACAAATCAATGCGAACCTGTGGATCTTCAATATCTTTAGAAAATCTTTCATATTTTTCAATAAATATTTCAGGCTTTGCATTTCTAAATCCGTAAATACTCTGCTTTACATCTCCTACCATAAATGTATGCTTAGCTATAAGATTTACGATTTCCTCCTGTACGAAGTTAGAATCCTGATACTCATCGATGTATATTTCCTCAAAAAACTCCTTATATTCAAGGGCTGTAGTATCCTTTCCCTTCTTTAGGATTTCAAGGCACATATGCTCTATATCGTTAAAGTCAACGATATTCATATCTCTTTTTTTCTCATTGAATCTGTCAAAAAAACTGATAGTCAAATTAACAAGCTCTTCGACAGGCGCTGCCATCATATCCTGGCCTTCCTTAATAACCTTAAGGCTCATAGTCGACACAAGCTTTAAAACAGTATTTATTGATTCTTTGCACTTATCACGTATTTCCTTGACTCTTTCTTTGAGCTTAGTTCTTTCCGCTATTTCAGCTTCCGTAACATCATCGCCCTTAGGCATAGCTACCCTGCCAAGCTTTTCGAAAGAATAATCAATATTATCGACACATTTTTGATAAAGCTCGTCGTATGTATTAAATCCGAGCATACTATCTATAAAGGTAATGTCCGATTCTATTGCTTCTTTATAAGGTCTTGGCCCTAATTCATAATCGCAAATATCAGCAGCCTCGTCCAAAATGCTTCTATAGTACTCGAATTCTCTCTTTACTAGGTTTACATAAAATTGTAACCATTCGTATTCACCCTCACTAGCAGTTGTTTTTCCAATACATTTCTCAAGCCAATCAAATGGATCCGCATAGCTTGCTGCGTAATTGTATAAGGATAACACGAGTTTTTCTATTGCTGTATCCGTTTTCTTTGAGGCAAAAATCTCAGTCATTTTAAGGAATTCTTCACTGCTTGATTCGTACGCCTCTTCTATTACTTCTGCTAGTACATCCTGCTGTAAAAGCGTAATTTCCCCTTCATCAGCTATTCTGAAATCAGGTGATAAACCTATTTCTCCAAAATGATTTCTTACAACGTTCATACAGAAGCTGTCGATAGTCATAATGTAGGCATTATGAACAAGAGCATATTGCTTGCTCAAATTTTTGTCCTGAGGGTTTTCGCTTTTCTTCTTATTAATGGCATCCAATATGCGTTCCTTCATTTGAGCTGCAGCAGCCCTTGTGAAGGTCATTACAAGTATTCTATCGATATCAATAGGATTGTTCTCATCCAAAATCCTATCTATTATTCGCTGTACAAGCACAGCCGTTTTACCAGAGCCTGCAGCCGCAGATACAAGGATATCTCGTTCCCTAATGTCTATTGCAGTTTGCTGTTTTTCTGTAAATCTAGTCTCTGCCATTAGTCATCCTCCCCTGCATTACCAGCTGATTCATATGTGGTAGCGTTTTCATCTGGCCCTTCTGTATCTATATCCTCTGCAATCGCTTCCGCCATCTTAGCTAGAACATTTTCTTTTGAAACGTCTTCATCAGCCTCATTACCGTCATATTCTCCGCTGAACTTACATATATCAGTATATGGACAGTATGCGCAATTTTTAGTATCAACACCCTTAGCAGAATGTGGCTCTGCTTTAATATTTCCCGAAAGGATTTCTCTGCCAATATCTTCAATCTTTTTATTCACATATTTTGAAATTGTATCAAATCCTTCAGTAGAAACAGCATTTGATCTCTTAGATAATTCGCCGCCTTTCACTGTTCCTACAGGAATAATATCAGAACTTGTTTCGAAATCCCTGTCAATTAACCTGTATACAGATTCATCAGCATTAACGAGGCCTCTCATCTTAAGTTCCTTAGAAATCTTATCCGCAATTGTATCATCACTTTCGCTAATGTCGCCTTCTACAATAGGATCATCTATGTGGTAATAAAGAATTCCAGCCGGAATAATGTCTTTACCTTCATAGCTCGGATTCTTTCCAATAAGCTCCTTAGCCGCATTGAGGTACACTACAAGCTGCAAACTGATTCCCTTAAACACCTCTATGAGATTAAACGACTTATCCCCAGATTTGTAATCGATAATTTTAATGTATACATGCTCGTCATCAGAATACGTATCAAGTCTATCAATCGATCCTGAAAATCTCATAATTTCATCTTCAGATAATTTAAAAGTAAGAGCATCCAAGTTATTGATGCTAGAGAACCTGATTTCTGCCCCTTCTGGCGCAAATAATCCAGCCCTCAGATGATTAGTCAAGACCTTAATACTTCTAAGAGATATTCTTGAGATTCTTTCTATCATATACTGATGTCTCGCACTAGACTGCAAAATCGAATAATTTCCATCGTTAGTGCACTCTATAATAGCTCTTCTCACATATTCTGAAGCCTGTTCCTCATTAATATCAGTCCATGAGGCATTATCTTCTATAATATACTTAGCGTATTTTTCCATAACAGCATGGAAAACAGTTCCCATATCCCTGGCTTCAAAGCTAAATACTTCTCTTTCCTTAAGAGAAAGTCCATATTCTAAGAAATAACTAAGGCTACACTTTGCGTATTGTTCCAATCTCGTAACTGAACCAATAATAGCCTGTCCATATAATATAGAAGCTACTGACTTGCTTATAGCATCTCTTCCTTTAAGAACACCTTCTGAATAGCAGGCGTCAACAGCCCTTAAAAGATTGTCCCTAAGCGCGTGTCCATTTGTATCATCCGATGAAAGCAATGAGAATAAATCCTCAAATTCAGGATCTTTAATATTCTCAACAAGAACATCATATAGAGACACCGCATTAAACACTCTATCTAGCGAATCATCAAAATCTCTTTCGATTTTGATATGTGGAAACATATCTGTAACGACCTTAATAATATATGAAGGTCTTAATGAATCACTATCGCTCGATAGCCTTGCATAAGATATGATGAGCGATGATGTTGGTTTTGTCATCAACATGTACAGGTACAACTGTCCAGTGTATGCCTGTTCTCTAATTGTAGGCGCCAATTCAATATCGGGCGTTTTCTCAATAAGGAATTCTTTTTCAATATCAGATATTATTCCACCACTTGATGAACTTTTTGGTATAACCCCATCATTAGCACCCACAATAAATAACGTATGAATATTTTCAAAACGACTTCGAGTAGTATCACCGATTTGAATATAATCTGTTATTGTTGGAATCATACCAATTCGGATTTCGTCAAAACCAGCATCCAAAAGTTCACCATACTCTTTAGATGTTATTTTTTCTTCACCCAGAAGTTCCGACATTCTTAAGAATAGTTTTTCAACCGATTCATATATCTTTTCATACTCTTTTTTGCTGTTGTTTTTAAACGAATCATCTGTAATTGAATACTCTTCATATAGATGAATGATACGCTTTTTGAGATTATGCTTGTCAAAAACCCGTATAAACACTGAGTTTATTTCATTGACCGCTTTGGTCGGCTTTTTATCGGTTTTTCCATCTTCACCTGTTATTAAATTAATGATATCAGACAGGTCTGAAACAACTTTTTCTCTTATCTCGTTAATAAAAACCAGCTGTTCGTCTACTTGGTTATCACCATTTTCAGTCCCCTTTTTATAATATCGCCTGTATTTTTCAGTCCAATCTGCCGTCCATGTTTTATATCCTTTAACACCATGCTTAAGAACAAAGTTCTCAAATCTATCAATATCAGATGTGTTGTAATCATTTATCGGACTTCTTAAGTACCTGAACACCGCTGAATAAGCGAAATCTTCGTTAATTATATCTATCAATGCCCTAACAAACTCAATAAATGGATTGAGAAGAACCGGAAACTTCTTATCTATAAAGTAAGGAATTCCATATTCTGTAAAAACACGCTTTATTAATGGTGCATAACCTTCTAGATCACCTGTAGAAATTGCGATGTCCTTATATTTCAAACCATCTTTTCTTACCAGATTTTCGATAGTAACAGCTACTTTTCTCACTTCATCTATAGGCTGAAGTGCCGAAAATACGCGAATATCTCCATTGACCACTTTAGTCGGTAATTTGCTATCGCTTGATATGTAATTCGCCTTTTTATATGGCCTTGAATATTCTCTGAAGAGATTTTTTTCAAGATGAACGAGCTCCGCACTAGTCACTTTTCCATCTCCAGTGACACCATGATCATCGATAAAACGTCTCGGAACATCTTCTTTTATTTCGAACTCATTAAATACAGGTATGTTATTTAATTCTGCTATTTTTCTTAGCTTTTCTGCCGTCTTAAATCCCAAATAAAATAAATCATGTTGCGTATTGTATGTTATGTTATCACGTGTATCTGTCAAAATTGTCACATGTATATCACGTGCTATCTGTAAAAGAGTCTCAATAAAGTCATACTGAACAGGTGTGAAACCTGTATAACCATCAAAAACAACAACTGATTTTTTAAGTCTGTTAGATCTTAATACCGCACGTCTTGCTTTTGTAAGTCTTTCTTCCTTAGTGATATATTTCTGGTCAATAAAAGCATTGAACTCTGTATACAGAATTTTTATATCAGAAAGCTTTGCTGCAAGCTGGCCCCTTCCTGTACTCTCAGCTGTAGCAATCATTTCATCAATTTTGTCTACACCAATTCCATACTGCATAAACTCTGACACAACAGATTTAATCTCCGTAATATAGCCGAGTCTATCCATTTTCCCATTAAATACACTTAATTTTTCCTCACAATTAGCTGCGACATGACGAAGAATTAGGTTTTTTCCCATATCATCGATTTCTACGCCTCTCGCATCCTTAAAACCAACCTCTTCAAATATTTTATAGGCAAGTCTTGCAAAGCTTAATACGTCCACGTTAAGTATTCCATGGTCCTTACTAAGCCTTATAAGCTGCTTCTGAGTGGCAAGCGTAAACTGCTCAGGCACTATAACAATATAGTTAACATCCCTGTTTTTTTCTGCCTCACTAAGCACATATTCAAATAAAAAACGGGTCTTTCCACTACCGGAAGGACCCGACCAAAGTCTTAAAGCCATTTATAGCTCCTTTTCAATAATGTATCTCGGGCGTTCCTTAACTTCTATATATATTTTACCAATATATTCTCCTACTAGCCCAATTGAAAATGTGATAATTCCACCTATGAACCACATTGCAAGCCACAAAGATGTCCATCCTGTTACAACATTGCCCTGTCCATGTCTTATAAGTGAGTAAATACCCATTATTACCGCAAATATAATCATCCAAATTCCAAGACCCATAATAAAAGTCATCGGCTTAGTAGAAAATGATGTAATTCCGTCAAAAGCAAAGGCTAACATCTTCTTAAGAGGATATTTCGATTCACCCGCTGTTCTCTCTTTTCTCTCATAATAAACGCAATCTGAAGTATATCCAATTGTAGGAACTATTCCTCGTAAGAATAAATTTCTCTCCTTATACTGTGCTAGTCCGCATATAGCGCGCTTCGTCATGAGTCTAAAATCAGCGTGATTATAGACTGATTTAACCCCCATAAGCTTCATAAGCTTATAAAAACCTTCAGCTGTAGTTCTCTTAAAGAAGGTATCTGTAGTTCTAGCGCTTCTGACACCATAAACTATATCACATCCGTTGTCCCATTTATCGGACATTTCTTCGATTACACTAATGTCATCCTGTAAATCTGCATCTATAGATATAGCAGCGTCGCACTTGTCCTCTACATACTCAAGCCCGGCCAACAACGCATTCTGGTGACCTACGTTTCCAGCTAATTTGAGCCCTTTGACGCTTGGATTTAATTTGTGCGCTTCCTCAATTTTTGTCCATGTTGAGTCCTTGGATCCATCGTCTACTAAGAGAATAAAGCTATCCGAATCTATTTTCTTTTTAATAATGAGATCTGAAATTACACCCGTAAGTTCCCTTACTGTAGTTTCCAACACCTCTTCTTCATTGTAGCAAGGCACTACAATTGCTAATTTACCCATTATAATTCTCCCTCGCATATGTAACTTGCAGGACCAGTCATAATCATATGATTAGTGTTTGAATCCCATTCGTACTTAAGATCACCGCCAAGTAGGTGAACATTTACTTCATTATCCGTAAAGCCATTTAAAATGCACGCTACCGCAACCGCTGTTCCACCTGTACCACAGGCAAGTGTTTCACCACTACCACGCTCATAAACACGCATTTTTACGTTTTTTCTATCAATTATCTTAACAAATTCTGTATTGACTCTCTCAGGAAAAATCTCAGAATTCTCGAATCCTGGCCCTATTTTGTCCAAATCAAGATTATCAACTTCATCAACAAATATTACAGAATGAGGATTTCCGACAGATACGAATGTTCCCTTATATTCTGCACCATTCACAACATATGGGTACTGTAAACATGCTTTATCTTTCTTACCAGCGGGTGTTATTATGTCAACCATTTTGTCATCGTCAACAGTTACAGGAATAGCATTTTTGTCAAAAATAGGCTCCCCCATGTCAACTCTCACCGCATCAACGACATATCCGTCTGCACGTTTTGAATAGGTCTTCTTTGTATCTATTCCACAAGCACCTTTAGCATCCATGCCCGCCTGTTCCTCACTAACATAAAGTGTTAAATACTTCTTTGCTCCACCCGACACAATGCAAAGCTCGGTTTTATCAACAATAGCATGGTCATACATGTACTTTGCAACACATCTAATACCATTTCCACACATTTTTCCATATGAACCGTCGGCATTATACATACGCATTTCGCCGTCAACGCCGTCCTCATCGCTTGGGCATATAAAAATTGCACCATCAGCGCCGATTCCGAAGTTTTTATCTGCCACTTTCTCAGCAATTATACTCATTTCGTCATGTGTAAGCTTTTCTTCAAAGCAATTGATATATATGTAGTTGTTTCCAATTCCATGCATTTTTGTGAATTTCATTTTTGTACCTTTTCTCTTGATAGTCTTTTTTGTAGCTCTTCGCAAATTTCCAGGCATTGTTTTCGTAGGTTTTGTTGATTACCATGCCCGTTTGCTGGCTTTTTTATGACTACCCGGGCATTGTTTCTCGCGATTTTACTATTTACTATGCCCGCATCGCCTGCACCGCGACACTTACGGGCATTGTTTTACGCGTTTTTGCTGATTACCATGCCCACTAGCCAACAAATTCTCTCTCCTCGGGCATTGTTTCTCGCGATTTTACTATTTACTATGCCCGCATCGCCTGCACCGC
>JAUNIR010000201.1 GCA_030523345.1 Lachnospiraceae bacterium | reverse complement strand
GTAAGTGATATGGATTTTATTACAACAACAGATGCTTCAAAAAAATGGGGAATATCATCAAGGCGAATTACTACTCTATGCAACGAGGGAAGAGTTGAAGGTGCAGAATTGATTGGTCGTACTTGGTTTATTCCACGAGATACAAAAAAGCCATGCACTCAAAAAAGAGGACCAAAATCAGACACAAATGATAATGAGTCCACTTTTTAGGACAATATTTCTGCGAGAATATTACTATAAAACTTAAAAGGTAGGTTGAATATATATGCTAAATACTATTGAACTTTTTGCAGGAGCTGGTGGCTTAGCATTAGGTGTTGAACGAGCAGGGTTTAATACAATAGGTCTTATTGAATTTGATAGAAGTGCTTGTGATACTTTGGAGAAAAATCGTCCTAATTGGCGAGTTATATGTGATGATATTGCGAATATATCAAAGCTTGATTTAGAGGAATACTTTGGAATTAAAAAAGGCGAATTAGACTTACTTTCTGGTGGAGCGCCTTGTCAGGCTTTTTCGTATGCAGGGAAGAGATTAGGTCTTGAAGATGCTAGAGGTACATTGTTTTATCATTATGCTGTTTTTCTTGAAAAACTACAGCCTAAGATGTTTCTGTTTGAGAATGTGAGAGGCTTGCTAACACATGATGGTGGTAAGACATATAAAACGATATTAGAGATATTTACCAATGCAGGTTATACCATTGAGAAAAAGGTTCTTAATGCATGGGACTATGGAGTTGCCCAAAAGAGAGAAAGACTTATCACAATTGGCATTCGTAATGATTTAACAGATAAAATAAAATATGAATTTCCTAAAGAACACGAATATAAGCCTCTACTTAGGGATGTTCTTAAAGATGTTCCAGAGAGTGTGGGTGTTCCGTATGGTGAGAGCAAGAGAAAATTATTTGAACTTGTTCCACCGGGTGGATATTGGAGAGATATTGATCCAAAGCTTGCAAAGGAATACATGAAAAGTTGTTGGGAAATGGAAGGTGGAAGAACTGGTATTTTGCGAAGAATGAGTATGGATGAACCTTCACTAACGGTGTTGACTTCACCTTCTCAGAAACAGACAGAAAGATGTCATCCGTTAGAGGCAAGACCTTTTAATGTTAGAGAAAATGCAAGATGTCAAAGTTTTCCAGATGAATGGGAGTTTTGTGGAACAGTAATGTCACAATATAAGCAAGTTGGAAATGCTGTTCCAGTTAATCTTGCATATGAGGTGGCTATAAAAATAAAAGAAGCATTGGAGGGATAAACATGGATTGGAAATTATCGTTTATATCAGAAGAGGATTTTACAAATCATGTAAAGGCTACAATAGATAAATATGGCGAGAAGTTGGAGTCATTTGATATTGTTAGATTTAATAAAAATATTGTGGACCCAATTAAAATGATATTTGATAAAACTGTTTATCAATCATCATGGGATGAAATAGTGAGCAATGAAATATTCAGACAGAGAGACAAATCAAATAATAATGATATAGGTTATTTTCATCAGAGAATATTTCAGTATATTGTTGACTGCCGTGTGCCAGATAATGGCAAAGAAGGTGGATGGGATGTTATCTTTCATAAAGATGCCGGAATAAGTTTGCCGGATGGGGATGTTGTTCATACTGTATATGTTGAAATGAAAAATAAACACAATACTATGAATTCATCGGCTGCAGGAAAAACATACATTAAAATGCAAAGCCAGTTGTTGGCAGATGATGATTGCGCCTGCTTTTTAGTTGAAGCAATTGCAAAGAAATCTCAGAATATAAAGTGGTCAACAACTGTTGATGGAAAAAATGTATCTCATAAAAAGATAAGAAGAGTAAGCTTGGATCAATTTTATGCATTGGTAACTGGTCAAGAGGATGCATTGTATCAGATGTGTATGGTGCTTCCTAAGGTTATTGAAAATGTTGTTTCTGATGGTGGAGATGATGTTAAAGTTCCACATGATTCTGTATTAAAAGAATTAAAAAATGTTGCTGAAAAAATGGGAGAATCAGACGAGAATTTAGCAATGGCTATGGCGATATATCTTCTTGGATTCAGTACATATAATGGATTTACGAATAAGGCATCATCGGTCATTGAAGAAACTGATCAAGACAAGATGCTTAAAAGAATATATGAGTATGCTAAGTTAATTAAAAATCAATAATCTAATTTAATATCGTGCGCCAAAAGGTAGCGAGTGATCTTAACAGAAAACTCACTACCTTTTTTATTTGCATAAATTTAATCAAAGAAAGTGAGGAATTCAAAATGACA
>JAUNIR010000062.1 GCA_030523345.1 Lachnospiraceae bacterium | reverse complement strand
AGGCTTGAATATTGTAAGTTTTACCGAGTAGTCGTTGAGATGTATTGTTGTTCCCAACGATGAAATCACTTGATGGTTCTGGAAAGTCATCAAAGAGTTCAGAGACAACATCTGCAAATGAGAAAATAGATTTTTCTAATGTCGAGATAGAGCCGTTGTTTGCTGATTACGTTGATTTTGAGACATTTAGTAAATCAGATTTCAGAGCGGTTAAGGTTAAAGAATGTGTAGCAGTTCCAAAGTCAAAGAAGCTTTTACAGTTTACTCTTGATGATGGTACAGGTACAGACAGAACTATTCTCTCTGGTATTCATGAGTTTTACGAGCCAGAAGAACTTGTTGGTAAGACTCTTATAGCCATTACAAATTTACCACCAAGAGCTATGATGGGTATTGATTCTTGTGGAATGTTGATTAGTGCAGTTCACAATGAGAATGTTGACGGCGAGAAGGTTGAAAAACTACATCTTCTTATGGTTGATAATCATATCCCAGCTGGTGCGAAGATGTACTAATATTTTTATATTAATGATTATAAAAAAAGCTGAACAATCGTATATAATCGATTAGTTCAGCTTTTTATTATTTGAGATATCCAAGTTCCTGGCATTTTTTGTATACTTGTTGTCCTGCAACAAAGTAATATAGGGAGTTGCCATGTTCATTATCCGCTCTAAAACATCGAGGAACTAGGCCTTCACTTATATCAATCATATCATCTTCATCAAGAGGGTATCCTAAGTCGGAAGATGCCTGACTCATAAGATATTCTCTTAAGTCTATAAAATGATTGCCATAATGTTCCTTGAGGGATTTGTTTATTTCATCTGTTTCTGGAATATCGTCGCCTTTGTTTGTTTTGGAAATAATGATGTATTTGTCATTACCGTTGAATGCTATCATTTTATCCATCTTTTCAATCAAAAGATTAGTTTCTTCAGAATTCTGTATGTAATCATTACCTGATGCCCATATTACGATGATATCAGTATTTTGCATCCTAGATACAGAGTATGGAATAATTATGTCCGAAGCACTAACATGCTCCTCATCGCCAGGTTCTAATCTTGTGAAATAAAAATGATCATCCTCTCTTGTCAGTTTGCCAGTAATATCACCAATTTTAACTGGATTTAAACCTGAATCGGTGTTTATGAGAAGTAAGTCAACTTGGCCAAATTCGGATTCAAAATAAATCTCAACAGGTGTTTCATCAGGTGGAATTGTAACATCGCTAGTAAGAGTAAGTTTATTGGCACCAGACCTAGCAGCTATACAATTTGTATTTTCAGCATATCCACCGTAATTAATTGCATCGGCACCACTAATTCTTTTGATAACGTCAGACATTGTAACGCCACCGCCACCAGTGCCATAAACCATTGATGTTCCGTAACAAATAACACGTATTTCAGAATTTAGTAGCCTATCTTCGTCGGACGCTATTCCGTATGTTATGTTAGGTGAAATACTAGATGAATCCGTAGGAACCGCTGGTATTTCAGTATCATTAATATGGTCCTCTTCTACCGGTGATTCGGTAATTTGCGCACTATCAAATTGAGGAGCGGAGCTATTTTTACACCCTGAAAGAATCATTAGTGTAGTTAATAAGAGTAAAACCACTGGATTTTTCATAGAACACCCTTAAGAAAAAAGTTTCTCTTTATATACACCTGATGTGATTAGTTCTTTGAAGCTATTCACAACTAACTCTTTATCTTCCTTATAGGTAACTCCGAACCATTTGTCTGGAGTAGAAAGAACTTTAACAGATACGGTTCCTTTGTGAAGTAGTTCATCAATGTATATTGGAAGAAGATATTCTGCAGTAAGTATATCCTCAGTGTGCTTATTAAAGAACTCGACAAAGCCATCTTTTAGTAGGTTAATGAACTCAGGTGTAAGGCCCCACATATTCATAGACACCAATGATTCAACATCTATTTCTGTGTCATTAGCGCTACATCCGTTAGAGGTCTTGATGATGTTTTTAGTTTCCACTACATCTGTAAGGAAACTGTCGGAATCCATCTTACATATACCTCTTGTAACACCTCCGTTTTCAGAAAGTGTATTTTTAAGTATAAAGCCAGCCATGCATAGTTCACTATCAGCGTGTTCAGAAGTTAAAAATTCATGAATAGACTTAAACGCAGATTTTCCATAGTAGTCGTCAGCGTTAATAACTACGAAAGGTTCGTTAACTATGCCACTGATGGAAAGAACAGCTTGTCCTGTTCCCCAAGGCTTAGTTCTGTCTTCAACTGGGTCAATACCATCTGGAAGATTGTCTTTTTCCTGAAATGCGTAAGCAACCTCTACACCTAAATCAGAGCAGATATTCTTGATACGTCTTCCAATAGCTTCCTCAAAGGCATCTTCTATATCATGTCTAATAATGAATACAACTTTGTTAAATCCTGCTTCGATGGCATCATGAATTGAATAATCCATAATAATTTCGCCATTTGGTCCAACTGGTTCTAGTTGTTTAATTCCGCCACCGAATCTTGAGCCAATTCCTGCAGCCATTATTACAAGTGATGTTTTCATATATAACACTCCTATATATAACAATAATTAAAAATATTATAACATGTATCATTCAATATATCCACGATGGGTTAGAGAGCATACAATATGTTGTTGATGTGAAACAATATTGAATTATGATATAATCACAAAGTGATAATGTAAAATGTTCGTAGTGTGTCTTGAACATGTACATTAATAAATATACGGGGTAATTATTTAAATGAAAAACAAAAGAATCATTATTTTTTTAATTGTATTTTCGATACTTTTTGTGGGATCAGTAGTGGGTCTCAATATGTTTGAGAAAAGTGTAAATGCTGAGGAAGGCGTATTTGGACAATACAAGTATTCGACAAAGAGTGAAAATGAATACCTAGATGTAACTGTTAATAAGGCAGAATCATGGGTGAAGCTTCTTCCTGAAAATTATGAACTTAACAGTCATTTCAAAACAAACTCTTTTGAACAAAAGAATGGTGCTGGAGAAGGTGTATGTAACGGAAGAACTGTTGAAGTTACTATAACTAATAAATCACCATATAGAATTAACAAATGGGACATACTGTATGAGGTTCCGTGTGATATGTATTTTGATAAAGCATGGAATGGAACTGTTGAAATTCACCAGTATGATGATAAAAATATTGAAACTATAGCTACAGAAGAACTCCCTGATGCGGCAGGTAGTCTTGAGGTAAATCAGTTTGAGGAACTCTACGTTATTCCTCTTAAAAAAGGAGATAAAATTATCTATCATCCTGCCGAGTATGAATGTCCACTCGTAGAAAACACATCAGGAGAAAATGCTAATATTTCAAAGACTATAGGGCTCATTGTATATACAGAGGATGACGATTTCGAATTTGATCAGTTTAACGTCAGATATTATGTTGTAAGAGGCCTTGAAGAGTATCCACTTTATTCTGCGCTTACACTCATGATAATGATATTTGGTGTAGCTTCTCTTGGATCTTTAATTTTCTTAATTGTTACAGTTAGATATGACAAAATACACAAACACGATATGGAGATAATATCACAGGCAATAGGTACTTTCTCCAAGTTTATTGATTCTAAGGATCGATATACAAATAACCATTCTTATCGTGTCGCTGGATATTCAAGACTTATTGCTAAAAAGCTTGGTATGACAGAAACAGAGTGTGATGACATTTATTACATTGGTCTTCTTCACGATACAGGTAAGATTGTAATTGATGACAAAATACTTAATAAACCGGGACGTCTTACTTCTCAGGAATACGAAGTAATTAAGTCACACACAACAAAGGGTGCAGATATTCTTAAGGACTTTACTGCAATTGATAATATCACCGTAGGTGCCCTGTACCACCATGAAAGATATGATGGAAGAGGATATCCAACAGGACTTATGGGCGAGGATATTCCACTTATTGCACGTATAATTGCCGTGGCCGATGCATATGATGCTATGTCGTCAACAAGATGCTACAGAGCGCAGCTTGATAACGACAAGATTATTGAGCAGCTTGAAATTAATAAAGGAAAGCAGTTTGATCCAGAGCTTGTTGATGTATTCCTTAAATGTATTTTAAGCGGTGAGGCTGATTCAATAAGAAGATCTACTATTGAGAGTTAATAAATGAAAGATTTAGACTTTGCCACAATTGATTATGATAGAAAAAAACGTTGTGGTGTATCAGAAGTAATATATGGAGCTGGAAAGACTGCAGATCAAATCAGTACTATTGCGGCAGAACTTCTTAAAAATGGAGAAAAGACTGTACTTGTTACAAGAATGAACGAAGAAAAAGCAAAGACAGTACTACGTGATATGACTGCACTTAATGTAGCTGCTGATTATGATCCGATTTCTGAAGCTTGTGTTATAGGAGAGTATAAAGAAGCTTCTGGTATTGGCAAAATAGCGATAGTTACAGCAGGCACATCTGACCAGAAAGTCGCGAAAGAAGCAGCAATGACGGCTAAAGCCTTTGGCAATGAAGTTATAGAGATAAACGACGTAGGTGTAGCAGGACTCCATAGGCTGATGAATCGTATTGATGAGATACGTGAGGCCTCCGTTGTTATAGCCATAGCAGGAATGGAAGGGGCGCTTGCGAGTGTTATAGGGGGGCTTGTTAAGGCTCCAGTGATAGCAGTACCTACAAGTGTAGGTTATGGTGCTAATTTTGAGGGATTATCAGCACTTTTATCTATGATTAATTCCTGCGCAAGTGGCGTTAGTGTTGTTAACATTGATAATGGTTTTGGGGCTGCCTACCAGGCGTCATTAATAAATCATATTTGTGAACAAGAACAGTAGGATAAAGAAATGAGAATATTATACTTAGACTGCGGAATGGGTGCAGCAGGAGATATGCTACAGGGAGCTCTTGTATCGCTTCTTGATAAAGAGGATCAAAAGTCATTTATTAGCTTAATGAATGACATTTCAGTAGATGGCGTTACGGTTTCACTTGAAGATGATGTGAAGTGTGGAATTACTGGACAGCACATTACTGTAAAAGTGAATGGTGAAGAAGAAGAATCTTTAGATGTTCATGATCATGAGCATCATCACGACGAGGAACATCGCCATCATCATGAGCATAATCACGATCATAACCACCACCATGACGACTCCCATCATAGTCACCATCATCACGCATCCATGCATGAAATAGAGCATGTTATATCACATCTTAATATTAGCAACAAGATAAAGAATGACATGTTGTCTATATATAAGATAATTGCTGAAGCAGAGTCTAAAGTACATGGAAAATCGGTAGAAGAAGTTCATTTTCACGAAGTGGGAATGAAGGATGCATTAACGGATATACTAGGAAATGCATTACTTATGGATAAATTAGGCGTAGACAAAGTAGTTGTTTCCCCAATTAATGTAGGATTTGGTAAAGTCAAATGTGCCCATGGCATACTGCCAGTCCCAGCTCCGGCAACGGCTGAAATTTTAAATGGAATGCCAACATATGCTGGTAGATTTGAAGGTGAAATGTGTACACCTACGGGGGCAGCACTTCTCAAGTATTATGCGGACGAATTTGCAAAGCAGCCTCTTATGAAAATAGTGAAAACCGGATATGGTTGTGGAAATAAAGATTTTGAGGCGGCAAATGTAGTAAGAGCGACGCTTGGAGAAAGTTTTGATTCAAGTGAAGAGTGCAGGGACAGAGTTATTGAACTTAAATGTAATATAGATGATATGACTGGTGAAGAGATGTCCTATGCCGTGGATATTCTATTTGAAAATAATGTAAAGGATGCATTTGTAACGCCTGTTGTTATGAAGAAGGGTAGAAGCGGAATGCTTCTTACAGTGTTATGTTCTGAGCAGGATAAAGAAAAAATAGCGTCATTAATTTTTAAACATACAAGCACAATAGGAATCAGAGAGTCCGTGATGGAAAGGATGATTCTAAAAAGACGTGAGGAAACCGTACAAACTGAGTATGGTGATGTACCGGTAAAAGTTACAGAAGGTTTTTCTGTAAAGAAAACTAAAGCTGAATTTGATAGTTTAAAGGAAATAGCTATTAGAACCGGTAAAAGCATAAATGAAGTTAGAAAAATTGTTGAAAATAATCAGTAGTAGGTGAAGAAGATGCACATGGCAGATGCACTGCTTTCTCCAGCTGTTGCGTGTGGAATGTATGCGTTAAGTGCTGGAGCAACTGCAGTAAGTATTAATAAGTTACGTGAAGACGAAGATATTTTAGTACCAAAGATGGGAGTTCTTGGTGCATTTGTATTTGCGGCGCAAATGGCTAATTTTACAATTCCTGGAACAGGTGCCAGTGGACACATTTGTGGCGGTATGCTTTTGTCAGCAATGCTTGGACCATATGCGGGATTTGTATCAATGATAGGCATATTATTGATACAATGTTTATTCTTTGCGGACGGAGGATTGATGGCCCTTGGTGGCAATATATGGAACATGGCTTTTTACGGGTGCTTTTTGGGAGGCGCTGTCATATGGAAGTTATTCACAAAGAAGGGATTAACAAGAACTAAGATTGTATTAGCTTCTGTTATTGGAAGTACAGTGAGTCTTTCACTTGGAGCATTTTCTGTGACCCTTGAAACTCTTATTTCAAAAATTACAACACTTCCGTTTGGAGTGTTTTTAGGAGCCATGATACCAATTCATATAGTAATAGGCGTTGTGGAAGGATTATTAACAGCTGCGGTTTTAATTTTTGTATATGAAACAAGACCAGAATTTCTATGGACAGAGAATGCAAGTGAAAAGGATGCAAAAATGTCAGCCAAATCTGTAATAGCAATACTCGCAGTAATGACAGTTGTTCTTGGGGCAGGTGTATCACTACTTGCTTCATCAAATCCGGATGGTCTTGAGTGGTCTGTAGAAAATGTTGCAGGCGATTTTCTTGAGAGTGCGCCATCAACAGCGCCACAGATAATTACTGGAATCCAGGAAAAACTTGCTTTTATGCCAGACTATGGATTTAAAAATTCAGATTCCGCTGTAGCAACATCTCTATCAGGCGTAGTAGGGTCTCTTATAGTAGTTGCCTTAGTGGCAGCAGGTTGCTATTTACTAAAAGCAGTAAAAAAGAAAAATGAACAGGTATGATAAAGCATTAAAAGAAATATGTGACTTAGATAAAGAAGCCTCGGGGACAAGTATTCTTAATAGACTTGACCCGAGGTTAAAACTATTTATAACAGCTTTATTTTTGTTAGCTATTATGTGGACAAAACCGTCAAGCCTGAGTTTATTATTGCTACTATTCATATATCCAGTTGCTATCTTTATCATATTTGATATTTCCGTCAAAAAATGCATTAAGAGACTTAAGTATATATTTGAATTTGTCTTAATAATGGCGGTTTGCAACCTTATTTTTACACCAGATAAAGAGGTTGGCTTCATAATGATGATTGGAGTTTTGACTAAAGGTGTGTTAAGCATTTTTGCAGTTTATTTTTTAATTGCCACTACAAAAATTGAGGATTTGTGTAAGGCACTTAGGAAAATGCATGTTCCAAATGTTTTAGTTACTACAATTCTTTTGATATATAGGTATGTCAATGTATTGATTAAAGAAATAAAAAGGATGGCAGAATGTTATAGCATGAATGCTGTATCTGATAAAGGTATAAGCATGAAATATGCAGGAGCGTTTCTTGGAAATCTTATACTTAGAAGTATAGACAAAGCCCAAAATGTATATGACAGTATGAATTTGAGAGGCTATGAATGGAGCCAGTATAATGAGTTTAGAAATAATAAAAATAAATGATTTAGCATTTGAATATGTAAAAAATAGGAAAGTGTTAAAGGATGTATCATTTAAGGTAAATAAAGGTGAAAAAGTAGGAATAATTGGTCCAAATGGAGCAGGAAAGTCTACTCTTTTAAGAATTCTTACGGGACTTGAATGCGAATACAATGGTAGTGTTGAAATAGCAGATTTAATAGTCTCGAAAAAGAACCTTAAAAATTTAAGAAAAAATATAGGATATGTTTTTCAGGATTCTGATGCTCAGATGTTTTTAACTACAGTTAAAGACAACGTAGCATTTGGTCCTGCAAATTATGGATATACAGGAGAAGAACTTGATACGGTTGTAAATGAGGCTCTTAAAGAAGTAGGAATTGAAAAATTAATTGATTCACCAATTTATATGTTATCAGGTGGTGAAAAAAAGCTCGCATCTATAGCAACAGTTTTAGCAGTAAAACCTGAGGTTCTTCTTTTTGATGAACCGTCTGGGGCATTAGATTCTAAAAATAGAAGACGACTTATCAATGTTATAAATTCGCTCAATAAGACATTACTTGTGACGTCACACGACCTTGATTTTATATATGATACATGTGACAGGGTATTGTTGCTAGGAAATAATACTATTGTAAAAGATAGTAAAAAAGAAGATATACTTACGGATAAGAATTTATTGGAAGAGTATGGTCTTGAGCTTCCACTTTCATTTGTTTCAAGATAATTAAGTATAAGGAGATAATTATGGTATATACTACGCCAGATTATTTTGATGATTTTTTATGTATAGCTGATAAATGTCCGGACACATGTTGCAGTGGATGGCAGATTGTAATAAATGACGAATATTTAGAAAAGTATAAAGAAAAGAATACATTTCCTACTATTAATATGCATGAATATGTTGATTTCAAGGAAAAAGTGTTCAAGCAGTCTGAAGACAGAAGGTGTTCCTTTTTAAGAGATGATAATTTGTGCAAACTATGTTTTGAGTATGGTGAAGATGCATTATGCAAGACTTGCCATTTGTATCCAAGACATATAGAAGAGTTTGAAAATGTCAGGGAAACAACGTTATCTTTGTCATGTCCTGAAGTTGCAAGAATAATTCTCAGTAGATTTTCACCTGTAAAATTTATTTCAAAAGAAACAGATGAATATGAGGAGTATGATGATTTTGATTTTATGCTCTACTCAACACTTCTTGACGCAAGAGATGTTATGATAGAGATTCTTCAGAACAGGAGTATCCCTATTGATGTGAGAGCGGGAATGGTTTTAGGTCTTTGTCATGATATTGATAAAAGATTTAATGAAGATAGATTTTTTACTGTTCAGGAGTTACTTGATTATGCCGTGACAACAAAAGCTCTTGAAAGATCTTGCGAGAAAATAGAAAAGTATAAAAGCGACAGTAAGAAAGTATATGATCGAATGTATAAAAAGTATAAAAAACTTTTTAAGCTAGAACCGATTTCTTATGACTGGATAAATTTATACACAGAAACAGAATATATTTTATATAAAAAGGGTGAGAAGTTTTACACAGAGAAATCAAAGGAATTTGATGAGTATATGTGTAATAAGGCTATAAGTTTTGATATTCAATTAGAACAGATTTTAGTATATTTTATTTTCACATATTTTTGTGGTGCGGTATATGATGGAGATATTTATGGAAAGGGTAAGCTATCAGTATATAGCGCATATTATATTAAAGAATTATTAAAGGCTGCATACATCAGAAATGATGGTGAAATTTTGGAGGATGAGATTCAGGATATTGTGCTGAGATATTCAAGGGAATTGGAACACTCAGACATCAATCTTAATCGAATTGAAGGATTTTAATGGTGTAGTAAAAGTTTAGTGTAAATGTGAAAGATTATGTTATAATAATGTGTAATTCTTTATTATTTGGAATTATGAATTATCGACTTATTTAAAAGGACGAGGTCTATGAAACAACAGAGAAAGATCCGATTTAAGGGACAGATTAATACATATGTAAAATGGCCATTGTGGCTATCAATTCTACTGGCAATATTCAATATAGGGATGTTTTTTGTAGATGTAAAAGCAGGATTTGTAATGCTAGCATTTCTTATTGTTTATATTGTTGTAGCACTCATCCTTTATTACAAAAATAAAAATATGATTATTAGTGATCTCATAAATTTTGCCACTCATTATGGTCAGGTTCAGAGACAGCTTTTAAGAGATCTTGAAATACCATATGTACTCCTTGATGAGACAGGAAAAATTATATGGACTAATGAAGCTTTTGAAAATACAACCCGTATTAAAAATGGATATAAAAAGTCTATAATGACTCTCATTCCAGAAATTCAGAAGGAAGATATTCCTGTTACTGAAGCCGAAAATGAAATCATGATAATGCATGATGGTGAGGAATTCAGAGTAAATATGAGAAAAGTTGTTCTCAACGAAATGATGGATTCATCCGATGTGTTAGAGACACTTGAAACAGATAGTTATCTCATCGCAATGTTTATGTTTGATGAGACAAGAATTAATACTCTCCAGAGAGAAAATGATGATCAGAAATTAGTAGTTGGACTTATTTATTTAGATAACTATGATGAGGCCTTAGAGAGTATTGAAGAGGTGAGACGTTCACTTCTTGTTGCGCTTATTGATAGAAAGATTAATAAATATTTTTCATCGATGGAGGCGCTTGTAAAGAAACTTGATAAGGACAAATATTTAGTTGTATTCCAGAAGCGATTCCTAAAACTTTTAATTGAGAGAAGATTTGACATTTTAGAAGATGTAAAAACTGTAAACATCGGTAATGAAATGGCTGTAACACTCAGTATTGGTATAGGTGTCGAGACAGGTACATATATTGACAACTATGAGAGTGCCCGTCAATCAATAGATCTTGCTCTTGGTAGAGGTGGAGATCAGGCCGTAGTAAAGAATATGAATGATGTAATGTACTACGGTGGAAAAACACAAGTTGCTGAGAAGAATACAAGAGTTAAGGCGAGAGTAAAAGCACATGCTCTTAGAGAAATCATAGAAGGTACGGACAAAATTATCGTTATGGGACATAAGCTTCCAGATGTCGATTCTTTTGGTGCAGCGATAGGTGTATATAGGGCAGCTAAAACATTCGGAAAGAAAACACACATAGTAATAAATGAAGTGTCAACATCTGTTCGTCCACTAATGGACAGAGTAATTGAGACAGAAGAATATGAACAGGATATTTTCTTAAATAGTGTGGAAGCTCTTGAAGTTGCTGATGAAAATACTGCGGTAATTATAGTTGATACAAATAAGCCAAGTTATACAGAATGTGAGGGACTTCTTTCTAAATGTAAAACAATTGTGGTAATTGATCACCATAGACAGGGTACAGAAAAAATAGAAAATGCAACTCTTTCATATATTGAACCATATGCTTCATCTGCGTGTGAAATGGTTGCAGAAATTATTCAGTATATTTCTGATACTATGAAGATCCGTCCGGCAGAAGCGGATTGCATTTATTCTGGTATGATGATTGATACTGATAACTTCCTCACAAAGACTGGTGTTAGAACATTTGAGGCAGCAGCCTATTTAAGACGTAATGGTGCTGACGTTACAAGAGTAAGAAAGATGTTCAGAGACAGCATGGAGGATTATAAGGTAAGAGCAGAAATTGTTAGAAATGCAGAAGTATATGGAGACAATTTTGCAATATCAGTTACTCCGGAAGAGATACCTATAGAGTCTCCTACAATTATTGGAGCGCAGGCTGCTAATGAACTTCTTAATATAAACGGAATTAAAGCATCATTTGTGCTTACAGCTTTCCAAAATCAAATCTATATATCAGCGCGTTCAATTGATGAAATTAACGTTCAGGTAATAATGGAAAGACTTGGAGGCGGTGGCCACCTTAATATTGCTGGCACTCAGATAGGTGGAGTTACATCTGAAGAGGCAAAACAGATGCTTATTAATACAATCGATAGTATGATAAAGGATGGTGATTTATAATGAAGGTAATTCTTCTTCAGGACGTTAAGGCACTTGGAAAGAAAAATGATTTGGTAGATGTTGCAGACGGATATGCTAAAAATGGGCTTATCAATAAGAAGCTTGCTGTTGAGGCAACTCCAAAGGCTCTTAATGACTTAAAACTTAAAAAGCAGAATAATGATAAGGTTGCAGCTGAAAATCTTGCAAATGCAAAGAAGATTAGCGAGGACCTTAAAGATAAGACAGTTACTCTTAAGATTAAATGCGGTGAAGGTGGAAAAACTTTCGGATCTGTAACAGGAAAAGAAATCGCAGAAGAAGTTAAGAAGCAGCTTGGAATAGAAGTAGATAAGAAAAAGATTGTTTTACAGGAGGCTATAAAGTCAGTTGGAAGTTATGATGTTACTTATAAAGTACATCCTGAAGTTTCAGCAACAATTAAGGTAAAAGTGGAGGAACTATAGTTAATGGCAGAGCAGGATGCAATACAACTTCAAATATTGCCACATAACCCTGATGCGGAAAAATCTGTAATTGGTTCCATGCTCACAAGTAAGGATGCTATTGCTGAAGCTGTAGGAATTCTTTCACCAGATGACTTCTATGCAAAACAGTATGGAATATTGTTTAAAGCTATAGTGGAGCTCGATAGAAAAGGTGGAGATGTAGACCTTGTAACGCTTAAGGAATATTTGTCAAAAATGGACGGTGTTCCAGAGAGCATAAGTGGGATGGAGTATGTAAAGGAAATTCTTGAGACATCCTATACCGCTTCTTTTGTTTCGCAGTACTGTGAAATTGTTAAAGGTAAGGCTATACTTCGTAAGCTTATTTCACTAAATGATGAAACTTCAAAGTCATGCTATGAAGGAAAAGAATCCGTAGAGGACATTCTTGAAGAAACAGAAAAACGTGTTTATGAGTTGGCTCAGAATAGAAATACTTCAGATTATGTTCCTATTGACCAGGTTGTTATTAGTGCGATTGAAAATATCAGAGCTGTTTCAAGGGCAAAGGGAACTGTTACCGGTGTAGCAACGGGATTTATAGATCTCGATAGAATGACCGCAGGATTCCAGCCATCGGATTTAATACTAATCGCGGCAAGACCTTCAATGGGTAAAACAGCATTTGTACTTAATGTGGCTGATTATGTATGTTTTCATTCCAATAAGTCGGCAGTAATATTTTCACTGGAAATGTCAAAGGGACAGCTTGTAAATAGATTATTAGCTCAGGAGGCTAAGATTGATGCTCAGCATATAAGAACTGGTAATCTTGATGAAAAAGAGTGGATGTCCCTGATGGAAAGCGCAGATGTTATCGCAAAATCAGGACTTGTTATTGATGATACTCCTAATATTTCTCTTGGAGAACTTAGATCAAAATGTAGGAAATATAAGCATGATCACGGAATTGATATTATTATAATTGACTACTTACAGCTTATGACAAGTGGCGGGAAGTCAGAGTCGAGACAGCAGGAAGTATCAGAAATATCAAGATCTCTTAAGGCACTTGCGAGAGAGCTGAATGTACCTGTCGTTGCGCTTTCACAGCTTTCACGTGCTGTAGAGAAGAGAGAAGATCATAGACCTGTTCTTTCAGATCTTCGTGAATCAGGAGCTATCGAGCAGGATGCGGATGTTGTAATGTTCTTATATAGAGATGATTATTATAATCATGAAACTGAAAAGAAGGACATATCAGAAGTAATTATAGCTAAGCAAAGAAACGGCCCTATTGGTACTGTTGAACTTGCATGGCTTCGTGAATTTACAAAGTTTGCAAACCTTGCAAAACAGAACTAAACTAGTACAAACTTGCAGATTTAGTGTAAATAATGTAAAATTAAATCGGTGAGAAAATTTCATTAATATTAATGGAGGATATAAAAATGGCATTTGTTATTTCAGATCAGTGCATCAGCTGTGGAACATGCGAAGGACAGTGTCCTGTAGGCGCTATCGCTGCTGGTGATGGACAGTTCGAAATCAACCCAGATACATGCATCAGCTGTGGCGGATGCGCAGGCGCTTGTCCTGTAGGTGCTATCAACGAGGGTTAATTTTAGATAGTCGTTAATAAAAAGGCTCCCTGCACGGGAGCTTTTTTATTTGCATCAAAATGTGATTATTTAGTCTCGCTAATTTGAATTTGAATTAATATGTTCATTTTTTACAAAAAACCTTGAAAAATCGGCGAGATGTATGTAAATAAATACATACTCATTCTTGACGTGTATACAATCTGGAAATATAATATAAATACTATGTAGAAGTGCATAATGCGCTTCGAAAGCGTGTAAAAATATATTATACAGGAGGCAAATTTCAATGAGATCAGAATGGAATGGTTTCGTAGACGGCAAGTGGAGCTCAGAAGTTAACGTTCGTGACTTCATCCAGAAGAACTATACACCATATGATGGTGA
>JAUNIR010000200.1 GCA_030523345.1 Lachnospiraceae bacterium | reverse complement strand
CCACAGTGCAGCTTAATACTGTACAGAAGAACAATGAGGCACTTGATGCCATTACTATTACAAGTCCTGATTCCAATGTGAGTCCTACCATTTACCTTAATAGTTTTTATGAGGATTATCAGAATGGCCAGGACATGGATACCATTATGGATCGAATTGCAGATGTGAGAGTGGAACATGAGGTATCACAGGACTTTGATGTATCTAAGATTACAGATTTTGACCAGGTAAAGGATCATATCGCAGCAAGGGTTGTTGGTATGGAAGATAATGCTGATTTGCTTGACCAGAGACCACATGCTGAGATGGATGATTTAGCAGTTACATACTGCGTTATGCTTGGCGAGGATGCAAATGGTTCAATGAGTGTTCCAGTTACTAATCAGCTTATGGAGACATGGGGCGTAACACAGGAAGACCTTCATGATTTAGCCAAGGCAAACCAGGATGAGCTTACACCTTCTACATTCAAGTCCATGAATGAAGTTATGGCTGAAATGATGATTCCTCAGATTATGGACGATATGGGTCTTGACCGTGAGGCCGCACAGGAAATGGTCGAATCAATGATGCCACCGGAAGATAAGATGTTCGTACTTTCAAATGAGCAGAAACTTAACGGAGCTGCAGCATTATTAGACGATAAAATGATGGATCAAATTGCTGAAAAAGTAGGTGGAGATTTTTATATTTTACCTTCATCTGTGCATGAGGTGCTGATTGTACCTGCAGATGCCGGTATGGATCTTAAGGACCTTGAAGCAATGGTGCAGGAAGTAAATGAAACTCAGGTGGCTCCACAGGACAGACTTTCAGATCATGTATATCAGTATGATACAGATACTCATGAAGTGTTCAGAGCAGATAGGGCTGAAGAGCATCAGCAGGCTAAGGAAGAAGCTAAGGAGTCTGTAGAAATGCCAAAGGATGCTGTAGCAGAACAGCCTAAAGATAAGGCAGAAAAGGCTGCTCCTGAGAAGGGCGAGAAGAAAGCTGAAAAAGGTGATAAGGAAAAGACTTCACTTAAGGAACGCCTTGATGACAAGAAGAAAGAGGCTAAAGCTCAGGAGAAGAAGTCACCAGAAAAAGCTATGGAGAAATCTAAGAAGAAAGATCAGTCGCTTTAATCATAATAGCTAATGTAAATATTACGCAGGCAGGGGAAACTCTGCCTGTTATTTTTGGAGGATATAAAAATGTACGATGTAGAAAATATAACTGCAGATGCAGAAGAAAATATGAATGAAGAAAGTAATGCAAAGGAAAATGAAACAAGAGCGGAGAAGTTTATCCGTCTTGGAGAATTTCGTATGAATAAGGCAATGGATGCTATTGCAAGACTCGAGAATTTATCAAATCGTAGTTCATACGAATACAGCCAGGAACAGGTAGATGCTATGTTTGGTGCACTTGAAAATCAGATTGCTGATATTAAGGCAAAATTTGTTCCTAGGAAAGCAGAAAATAAGAGCGCATTTTCATTTGGAAATATGTAATGGGGTGATGGCTTATGGCAGAGAAAACAAAGAACGATGCTGTAAAGGAAATCACAGATAAATTAGAACAGGGATTAAAAGAGCTATTTGATTCTGAGAAATTTAAGGCCTATCTGAATACCATGTCGAAGTTTCATAATTACAGCTTTAATAATACTCTTTTGATTGCCATGCAGAAGCCCGATGCCACCTTGGTTGCAGGATTTCAGAGTTGGCAGAAAAACTTTGAGCGTCATGTAAATAAAGGCGAAAAAGGTATTAAGATTATGGCTCCATCACCTTATAAGAAAAAGCAGGAAATGGAGGTAATCGATCCAAAGACGCAGCGGCCTGTCCTGGGCGACGATGGGAAGCCCAAGACAGAGGAAGTGGAGATTACGATTCCAGCATTCAGACCTGTTACAGTCTTTGATGTTAGTCAGACAACAGGAAAAGAGATACCAACGCTTGGTGCAGATGAACTTAAGTTTTCTGTAGAAGGCTTTGAAGATTTTATGAAAGCTATGGAAAGGGTTGCACCGGTTCCAATTGAATATATGGATATATCTTCGGGAGCAAAGGGATATTTTTCTCCATCTGAGCAGAAGATAGCAATTCAGAAGGATATGGGAGAAAGTCAGACTGTAAAAACAGCAGTTCATGAGACAGCGCATTCATTGCTTCATGATAAGGATAATGTCCGTGTGGAGGGGATAGAGGCAGGAGATAAAAAGACACGATCCACAAAAGAAGTTGAGGCGGAATCGGTAGCATATACAGTATGTCAGCACTTTGGTATTGATACCTCCGATTATA
>JAUNIR010000061.1 GCA_030523345.1 Lachnospiraceae bacterium | reverse complement strand
CACCGCTTGGATTTTCACCGCTTGGTTTATCAAAACTATTAAATACTACAAATATCTCACTTGATATAACGCGGTCACTACCGTCTGAATTAAATTTATACGGAGACTGTGCCACAATCTTAAATTTTGTTCCAGCCGTATTAAAGGAGAACCTTCTATGATTGTAATAAGTCGGTTCTGAACCACCTACTCCTACATTGTCTGTTCTTCTATCGTACTGTTCTTCAGTCTCTCCAGGATTTAAATTCCCTCTTACTACGCTAATTCCAGCTTTTGTTGCGCTATCCAAAGTATACAGACTGTATCCATCAGAATCAGAAGTGTATTTAGGCGTCTCGTCATACTCCTTAATACGCCAGTAAACATCTCTTAGTGCATAATCACCTGATCTGTCCACATCACCATTTACCTTCGGACGTGCCTTTAATTTTAATTCTTCATTCTTATAAATGACATACGGATCATCCTTAGTTCCACTACCAAGCTCTGTACCATCATTGACAAGTTCGATAGAATCTGGCATTTTAAATACTTTTATATTCTGATAGCCAATATATGATTTGCCACCTTCAGCATTATATACATAAAGCTTAAGTTCTACTTCTCCCGGTATACCAGTGCTTGAAAGTTTCGAGCCTTTAAGTTTATATGCACCCTTTTCACTATCTATTTCCGTAGGCAATGTAATAATTGAGTCTGATGTATTTTGCTTATCCCATTCCACGTATACATCGCCCTTATAAAAGACCCTTCTTAAGCTATCAGATCCATCACCAGCTTTATCCACAACATAGAACGTAAGATTTCCAAAACTGTTAGCGTATCCACCTGGCTGCATCACAAGATTCCAGCGTTCTACCCATCGGTCAGAGTCCTCAGTGTATATACTGTCACTATTATGATTACCCTCGCCACCTGTTCTTATTCTCTGACCATTAGCAAACACGGCAATTGTCGGGAAAGAAGATCTGTTCTCAATGACAAAACCCTCTTGTCCATTGTATTTGTTATAAACCCAAACATTACTACCTATACTGTCGCAAGAAAGATATACTTTACCTGCAGTATCCCCAGATGCTCTTGGATTTCTATAAATGGTAAGCTTATGAGCTTCACTAAACGAAGTATCCATAGCTTGTACATTAAGATCTCGTCCATTAACAAAATCATAATCAATAACTGTTTCCCTACAATACGAACCAAGATTAGAGCAACTATTTAAAAAAACATTTATAGGCGCATATGTACTATCAAACTCACCATAAACTGTCCACTGTGTTCTATCTTCATTAGGAACACCTATATGCGTAAGTGCAGTATCATTTGTAAGGTCCAAACTACCTTCTACAGCATAACCTTCACCCAAGAATTCAATGCTTTGAAGATTTTGACAGTCAGATGCACTAAATCTGATTCTTTGTTTTTCGTCCTGATCTTTTATTCCTTTTCTATTGCTGTTATTTGTAAGCTCTATTGACTCAACATCTGTCTTTTCGATGATGCAGGACTGCAATACACCTTCTGTATCTGTAAGTTTTATTTTAGTATGATGATTAAAATATGAATCACCTGTGTCAACTTTCACATCCGTATTATACAGTTCAAGTGTCTTAAGGTTTGTAAGAACAATATCCGCATTATCATGTGACTTTGTCTGAGTATCTTTCTCCCAGTAGACATTTTTAATACTAAGATTCTCTAAAGAATCTGGAAAATCAATGCCCTTTAGTGTCTGTCTATTTTCGTTCATCGAATGACTAGGATCATAGAAATCAATTTCCAAGTTCTTAAGGCCATGCATCTGCCCAATATCAGCAAGTTCCTGGAAGCCACTAAGACTCGACTGGCTAATAGAATGCGCTGTCTGATCATTGATTTTCAAAGTGTCAATGGCATCTAGCTCTGCCTGAGAAATAACCCCATCATGATTAGTATCGATACCAAGTGCCTCTAAAAGCCATATTCTGAACTGTCCATTCTTAAATTTGACTGACTCAGATGAGTTGTAACGCTTTGCCAGGTACGAATCTTCTTTAGCATAAAGCATAACCTGTCCATAACCAGTTCCAGGTGCCGGATTGATATTACACTTATCATCCGTAAGGTTTCCAAACGCGTTATCTGCCCCGCCATCAATAGCAAGCTGTACTTCCGGAGCCCCATCAAAAGAAACATCTATGTAAAGTTCCTCAAGATTAGTACAATTTTCAAGATTAAGTCTGTAATTCTTCTCATATGGGTAGCTATCAAACTCAGTTACTTCAGACTCTGGATGCTTGTAATTATCACCAAACTTAACATTCTTAAGAACCAGTTTCTTTAAATTCTCACAGTACTTCAAATCACCATAGCTACCGCACTGAAATCCTGGTGTTTCATAACAGTTAATGGTTGTATTCTCGATAATAAGAGTTTCTACAAATTCAGGTACATAAAGATTTCTAATCTCATCGACATTACGAATAATGAGTGTCTTTACGGTATCGTTATTTCCAGACGTTCCGCCTATACTACCATCAAAGTTACTCAGAAATCTGAACTGAACCATATTTTTGGTAAGATCTGTGTACCCTTCAAACGTATCATTTCCATCTATTTCAATCGTATTGTATTTTGTCTGACGAGCCATCTTGGTTGCATTGTACCAATTGTGGAGTTCACTATCGCCAGTAATACTATCGTTCCCTCCTGTACCGTATTGAGGATCTATACCTATTTCAGGATATTTAAGTCTAAGATATGTTAAAAATTTCTTAAGATAATCCGGATTAGTTGTTCCATCTTTATAATTAGAGATACTCTCTCTTTCGCGAACCGCTTCATCTGATTCAAGTGACTTAGGTGCACTAGTTAACATGCGCGCTTTAAATTTACCAGTGCTTACCATCTCTATTGCAGGTTCTTCGACCGGCTCAAGAGTACCGCTTGCTGCTGGTTCTTCAGTTGGCTCATTTTCATTCTGTATAACGATATCCGCTGCGAAAACTGATGTATTCGAAGACATAATCATTGTTACTACTAACAATAATGCCATTATTCTTTTTAGGTTATCTTTAATCATTTTTTTCATATTCTTTCCCTAAGATACACTCTAACCCATTGTAATTATCATATTTAACCTTAAAATTTTACCAATTATTAACCAACAAGGCAAGAGAAGTCTCTTAACTTTATAACATCCCGCAAGTAGGCACATTTACTTTACTCCTTTTAGATAGCAAAAAGGCGACTGCAATTTACTGCAATCGCCTTTTACTCTTCATATGTGATATCCTGAATTCCCAGTGTTTACAAGGAATTTCGGTTTATCATACCTCAAATTTGTATCCCATGCCCCATATAGTTTTTATGTAGTCACCTTTTTCGCCCATTTTGGCTCTAAGTTTTTTTACATGTGTATCAATAGTTCTTGCATCACCAAAGTAATCATAGTTCCATACATTATTAAGTATTTTTTCCCTCGATAATGCTATATTCTTATTTTCACAAAAATAAGTTAATAATTCAAACTCTTTAAAACTTAAATCTATAACATTTCCATCAATAGTAACAATATGTGCTGTCTTGTCTATTATTATACCGCCAATTTCAATTCTCTCTTCGTTTTCTAACAAGTTACTTCTTCGAAGTAAAGCTTCTGCTCTTGCTACAAGTATCTTAGGGCTAAAAGGTTTCGTTATATATTCATCAGCCCCTTTGTCAAACCCTTTCAATTCATCATATTCTGTCCCCTTTGCCGTAAGCATGATAACAGGCACTTTTGAAGACATTCTTATCTCTTTCAAAACATCAAATCCATCAATTTTTGGCATCATAACATCTAGTATAATAAGAGCTATGTCTTTATCATCATAAAATACATTAAGTGCTTCTTCCCCGTCTCCAGCTTCTATAACATCAAAATCACGTTTAACTAAAAAGTCTTTTACAAGCTTCCTCATTCTGCTCTCATCGTCCACGACAAGAATCTTTAATTTATTATCCATATTAGCCTCCATTCTGCTATGAGATTATCTAACAAATCAAAGGTCACAATATATAGTATTACCTATATATACTATACAGTCTTATTATGTTTTTTATGTGAAAAAATCCGAGCTACGGATTTATTCCAAGCTCGGATTCTTTTTCCCTCACTGCCTGTTCTCTGTCTTTTAGCTCCTGTTCCCATTCAGAATACTCATTTAGAATAGCAGTTTTATAATTTAACATATTTGGATTATCAGCTTTCAAAGCAATCACAAACATAGCAATAACCATAATCACTAGCACTACATTAATAAGCAGCGAAAACATATATGGTTGTCTGTAATTCTTTTCTTTTGTATTAAGAGACTCATATCTCTTATTCTGCTTAAGAATAAGTGCATCAGCATAAGAGAT
This sequence comes from Lachnospiraceae bacterium, assembly GCA_030523345.1. Classification (GTDB taxonomy): domain Bacteria; phylum Bacillota; class Clostridia; order Lachnospirales; family Lachnospiraceae; genus UBA2868. Next base: position 9,876 of record JAUNIR010000061.1, on the reverse strand, counting down.
TCTTATAGGAATATCCGCAATATCTTCATTATCTATCTGCGGATTTTTTCTTAAATAACTCTGAATACTTTTTAAAAAATCAATTCCTACGGGTGTAGTAAAAATTCCACTCTGAATACTTTTATTATAAACAAGCAAAACAGACTTCGGATCGTCTTCACTAAGCTTCTCCGAAATATAATTTACTCTCTGCAGTTCCTCTTCGGCCATCTTAGCATCTTCATCAGATGAAAAACGATAACCATCAACCACACGTTCCATACACTTACCTAAAGGTCTACGCTAAAAATGTAATAGTACCTTTTCTGTCTATTTTTGCCTTCAACAATACTTTGTTATCAGCATAGAATAACACTTCTGCTTCATCGCCTTCGAAAGTAATTCTTGTCATTGCATCAATTTCTTCAAACTTATTAAGGAAATCCTCATCAAGTTTTTCAACCTTTGCAATAATTTTTTCTTCTCTTGCATACTGCTTATTAAGTGATAAATCCTTATAGTTAAGAAACAATCTCTTCTCAAGAATTGCATTATCACATTTACATGTATTGAAGTAACTTCCCATAATCATGTAAAGAATATAAGCATCTGCCTTAAGTGAATCTGGTTTAGAATTTGATGTGTATAAAGCTGCCATACAGCCCCTCCTCTAATTTCATTAACACGCTGTTTCTATTTTCTCACTATTTGATATTTAATGCAATCACTTTATTACATATATAACCTTATTTTGCATAATTATCAATTCCATCTAAATCGGTTATTTCAAGATATTCAAGTTCTTTTGCACCCTTTATGATATCTTCAACTGGTGTGTAATCAGAAGAACTCATCTTCTCCGATTCTTCGTATAACTTTTCCTCTGTAAAGATGTTATTTTCATATACTACTTTATAAATAAAAGCCTCTCCCATATGAGCCTGATATCTAATCAAATCCCCGTCTTCAGTTTTATAAAAGCAACAATGTCCGCCATTAATTCTTCCTAAATAAACCGGCTGATTGCCACTGTCAAAGCCAAACACTTTACAATCATACTCCGCCTCACACATTCCAAAACGCACAATTAATTCTGGAATCTTATCCCCTGTTATATCCGTAATGAAATAACCAGCTGTAAATACCTCTTTATTACCTAGACGACTAATATCAGCATCATCTGTGACAATATTAAGTGATTGCTGATTATGTATTGACGTAAGGGTGTTTTTATATACATCTTGCCAAGAATCTTTATTTTTGCATCCTGAAATCAAAAGAACAATTGATACTACAACACCCATGACAAATGTTTTTTTCATAATATACCCCTTCATTAATTCCTATAAAAATACCCCAGAGCACTGTTTTATCTCTGGAGTATTAATTCGTGGACCTGGCGGGATTTGAACCCGCGTCCGAAAACCCATTCACTCTCCTTCTACGAGCGTAGTTTGTTGTTTTACATTCCCTCCACCGCATGATAACAAACACCCAAACGGCTTTAGTAGCTTCATAATACGCCCATGAACTCAAAGCTTTGCTCACGTCGTTTCCTACATAGTCGAGGCCTAGGTCTTAATGTGTAGGTGCACTAAGTTAGACCAGCTGCAATTAGGCAGCTAAAGCTAAATTTTCGTTAGCGTTTATATTTAGGTTTGCCATTTAACGCATTGCATACGGCTCGCTTCTAAAGCTTCAAGATCCCCGTCGAAACCTTTACAAGCCCTAGTTTACAGGTTTTTCACCTTGAACTCTCTTTCAAGCTCTCGTCTCTGATCTTTCTTAGCTATTGACTCTCTCTTGTCATACAGCTTTTTACCCTTTGCTAAGCCTATCTCAACCTTACATTTGCCATTCTTGAGATAAACTTGCAGTGGCATTATAGTATAACCCTTTTCAGAAGTCTTTCCAAGTAGTTTCAGAATTTCCTGCTTGTGAAGAAGCAACTTTTTAACCCTTAATGGATCTTTGTTGAATATATTCCCCTTTTCGTATGGTGAAATATTCATCCCAATAATAAATGCTTCTCCATTATTTATTTCTACATAGGATTCCTTGATACTGCATTTTCCCATTCTTATGGACTTAATTTCTGTTCCATAAAGAGATATTCCAGCCTCAAATTTTTCCTCTATAAAGAAATCATGATATGCTTTTTTATTATTTGCTATAAGTTTAATACTTTCTGTACTCATTTTCTTCGTAAGCCCTCTAGAGCTTACCCTTCTATGTCCTCATCTATTATGAAATCTATTGTTCTTGATACCATATCGACACCATTTACAATTATATCAATTTTGTGGCCAAGGGAAAAGGTCTTTCCTGTAGCTTCACCTATAAGTTTATATTCTTTTTCATTATAGAAATAGTAATCCCCTGGTATTTTGGAAATATGTACTAACCCTTCACAAGTATTATCAAGTTCTACATATATGCCCCAGTTTGTTACACCACTTATTACTCCGGTAAACTTTTCGCCAATTCTTGCTTCCATATACTGACATTTCTTAACTTTATCGGTTTCACGTTCCGCATCATCAGCCACTCTTTCCCTTGTGGAGCTCTGCTTAGCCACTTCATCAAGAATCGCAATATAGTGGTCCATCTTTTCTTCATTCATTCTTCCATGAATAAAATCTTTTATGATTCTATGAATTTGTAAGTCCGGATATCTTCTTATTGGCGATGTAAAGTGACAATAATACTCACAAGCAAGGCCATAATGTCCACCACACTCTGTAGAATACTTCGCTCTTTGCATAGATCTTAATGTAAGTCTTGAAATAAGAGCTTCCTCTGGAGTATCAATAATCTTACTCAACAACTTTTGTAATTCTTTAGGATGTACCTCTTCGCCTTTAATCTTTAATCCATAACCAAATCCAGATATAAAATTAGATAATTTTTGTATCTTTTCCGCATCTGGCTTTTCATGAACTCTATATACAAACGGCATCTCCATAAAAAAGAAGTGTTCCGCTACTGTTTCATTAGCAATAAGCATAAAATCCTCAATAAGCTTTGTAGCCGAGTTTCTTTCATATGGCATAATTTTTAAAGGTACACCATTTTCGTCAAGAACAATCTTCGACTCGGGGAGATCAAAATCTATAGATCCACGAAGTTTTCTCTTATTTCTAAGTAAATCAGCCAATTCCTTCATTGTGAAAAACATATCGCATAAGTCTTCATACTTAGACATTACTTCTTCATTATGATCTTCTATAATGGCATTTACTGCAGTATATGTCATTCTTGCATTAGTGCATATTACTGATTCGACTATTTCATGGTCTATAACATTTCCTTTTCTATCTATTGTCATTAAGCATGATAGCGCCAATCTGTCCTGCTTTTCATTTAAAGAGCAAATACCATTCGATAATTTGTGTGGTAGCATTGGAATAACCCTGTCCACTAGATAAACACTCGTACCTCTTTTTAGCGCTTCTCTGTCTATCGCTGAGTTTTCTTGAACATAATTAGCCACGTCTGCAATATGAACTCCCAGATGATAATTAATTCCATCAAAATAGCATGAAACCGCGTCATCTAGATCCTTGGAGTCCTCACCATCTATTGTGACCATAACTTCATCCCTTAAATCACGTCTCATGTTTCTATCTGCAGCTGAGACCTCATCTGGAACATTTTTAAGACGATTCATAACCTTTTCAGGAAACTCTGTAGGAAGGTCGTATTCTTTTATGATAGACAAAATATCTACTCCTGGATCATTAATATGGCCTATAACTTCTGTAATCTTTCCTTCTGGACTTCTATCATGACTGCCATAATCTGTAATTTCACACACAACTTTATGGCCACTTACTGCATCAAGCGTTTTTTCCTTAGGTATGTAAATATCTGAACTAATCTTCCTATTGTCAGGTATTACAAATCCAAAGCCTTTATCCGCCTTATCAAACGTTCCAACTACATGGTTAACTGAATGAACAAGAACATCAATAACCTTAGCTTCTTTACGTTTTCCAGGACTCGCCTGCTTAATCACCTCAATAGAAACTGTATCTCCATGCATTGCATCTTTACAGTTTTTTTCTGATACATAATAGTCATCTAGCTCCCCTTCAACCGTTACAAATCCATAATTATGTGCTGTAGAAGAAAAAACACCAGTGTAAATTTCTTCTTTTCGTATTATATACTTTCCACGTTTTGTAAGAGAAATCATACCCTCATCAATTAATTCATTTAGTATTGACTCAAGTTCATTTCTATCTTCTTTTGCCACCTGAAGTATAATCGCAAGTTCCTTTATTTTCATCGGAACATACGTCTTATCCTGCATCAAAGCATATATAGTTTTCTTACGTTCTTCTCTCGTTTTCATGTCTCTATTATACCTGTAAAATAATCAAAAACTATAAACCCCTAGTTTAAAAACAAAAAGGGCACTTCAATTTGAAGTGCCCTTGCATAACCTAATTAATTCCGACTAGAAAATATTAAGATTAAGAATTATTGCTATAACAATGAAAGAAATTGCCATCCACTTTGTGATGTTCTCAAGCTTTCCTTCCATTGATCTGCCCTTATTCTTACCCCAGTATGATTCAGCTGCTCCTGAAATTGCTCCAAGACCTGCTGTCTTACCTTCCTGCATCAGAATGATTGCTGCAAGAGCAATGCTAAGTATGATAAAAATAACTGTTAATGCTATTCTAAGTGCCTGCATAATAAACCTCCGTTTCAAAACACCAACGAATATTATCATAATTATAGTAAAAAAGCAATAGTTTGACTTAATACACCATTCAATTTATAATTAAATAGGTAGATTTTTAGAAATCGAAATGGAAAATTATGGCTAAAAATACTTTAGGAATCGACATCGGTTCCACAACTGTAAAGATTGCTGTATTAGATGAAAATAACAGCATTCTTTTTTGTGATTATAAAAGACATTTTGCAAATATACAGGAAACACTTACAGACCTTTTAAATGATGCTATTTCTAAGGTTTCCGATCTTACAGTTCACCCAGTCATTACAGGTTCTGGTGGACTTACTTTAGCGAATCATTTAGGCGTACCTTTCACCCAGGAAGTTATAGCCGTATCCAAAGCACTTTCGTACTATGCTCCTGATTGCGATGTTGCAATCGAACTTGGCGGTGAAGATGCTAAAATCATTTATTTCGAAGGCGGTAATGTTGAACAACGTATGAATGGAATCTGTGCCGGAGGTACAGGTTCGTTTATTGACCAAATGGCATCCCTTCTTCAGACGGATGCTCCTGGGCTTAATGAATATGCTAAAGATTATAAGTCTCTATATACAATTGCTGCTAGATGTGGCGTTTTTGCTAAATCTGACATCCAGCCATTGATTAATGAAGGTGCCACAAAAGAAGATCTTGCTGCCTCTATCTTTCAGGCTGTTGTAAATCAGACTATATCCGGTCTTGCTTGTGGTAAACCTATCAGAGGCCATGTGGCATTTCTTGGCGGACCTCTTCACTTTTTATCAGAACTAAAAGAGGCGTTCATTAGAACTCTTAAGTTAGATGAAGAGCATACAATAATTCCAGAAAATTCCCACCTCTTTGCAGCTATTGGTTCCGCAATGAACAGCAAGGACGACAATTATACAACTCTTGGCGAAATGGCTAAAAAACTTTCTGAAGGCATTAAAATGGATTTTGAAGTCGTCAGAATGGAGCCTCTATTCGAAAACCGAAACGAATATGAGAAGTTTGAAAATCGTCACAGTGCCCATGAAGTTGTTAAAGGCATTCTTGAGAACTATGAAGGTGACTGTTTCCTTGGAATTGATGCCGGTAGTACTACTACAAAGACTGCTCTTATCTCAGATAAAGGCGAATTATTATACTCCTTCTATTCGAGCAACAATGGTTCTCCTCTTGCTACTACAATTAAGTCAATTAAAGAGATTTATTCTCTATTACCAGATAAAGCCAGAATTGTACATTCATGTTCCACAGGTTATGGCGAAGCTCTTATAAAAGCTGCTCTAATGCTTGATGAAGGCGAAGTTGAAACTGTAGCCCACTACTATGCTGCCGCCTTTTTTGAACCAGAGGTTGACTGTATATTAGACATCGGTGGGCAGGACATGAAATGTATTAAGATTAAGAATCATTCTGTTGATTCTGTTCTCCTTAACGAGGCGTGTTCTTCTGGTTGTGGTTCATTTATTGAGACTTTCGCAAAATCGCTTAATTACTCTGTCACAGATTTCGCAAAAGAAGCCTTATTTGCTGAAAATCCTATCGATCTTGGTACAAGATGTACTGTATTTATGAATTCAAAAGTAAAGCAGGCTCAAAAAGAAGGTGCCAGCGTTGCTGATATATCGGCAGGTCTTGCTTATTCTGTTATTAAAAATGCTTTATTTAAAGTTATAAAAGTATCTGATGCAAAAGAACTTGGTAAGCGAATCGTAGTTCAAGGTGGTACTTTCTATAATAATGCTGTTTTACGAAGTTTTGAAAAAATTGCAGGATGTAATGCAATTCGTCCTGATATTGCTGGTATTATGGGAGCTTTCGGTGCTGCCCTCATTGCAAAGGAAAGATATGCCGACAACAAAACTACTACTATGCTATCTATTGAACAGATAAATTCTTTAGAATTTTCTACAAGTATGGCAAAATGTAAAGGTTGTACTAACAGTTGTCGTCTTACAATTAATAGATTTTCTGGTGGTCGACAATTCATATCAGGAAATCGTTGTGAACGAGGATTAGGCAAGCAGAAAAATGAAAACAACCTTCCTAATCTGTTTGAATTCAAAGAAAAACTCATATTCGGATACACTCCTCTTGAACTAACTGAAGCCCCTCGTGGTCGCGTTGGTATCCCAAGAGTTCTTAATATGTACGAAAACTATCCATTCTGGTTTACTTTCTTCACAAGACTTGGATATCAGGTAGTGCTTTCGCCTGCATCAACACATAAGATTTATGAACTAGGTATTGAATCAATTCCTAGTGAATCAGAATGTTATCCTGCAAAGCTTGCTCATGGTCACATAGAATGGCTTATTAATCAGGGAATAAACTTTATCTTTTACCCTGCCTTATTCTATGAAAGAAATGAATTTGAAGATGCTCCAGCGCATTACAACTGTCCTATTGTTACTTCATATTCAGAGAATATCCGAAATAATGTTGACTCTATTTCACGTGGTGAAATTAAGTTTAAAAACCCGTTCCTAGCTTTTACTTCTGAGGAAATTGTTTCAAAAGGATTAATTGAAGCCTTTCCTGAAATTCCTAGTGATGAAATTTATATTGCATGTAAAGAAGCTTGGGCCGAACTTGCCTGTGTTCGCGAAAGAATGCGCGAGAAAGGCGAGGAAACTATTAAGTACATCAACGAAAATGGCATCCACGGAATTGTGTTAGCTGGTCGTCCATATCATATCGATCCTGAAATCAATCATGGTATTCCTGAGATGATTAACTCTTATGGAATGGCCGTTCTCACTGAGGACTCTATTTCTCATCTTTCAAAAGTTGAAAGGCCTTTACTTGTTTCTGATCAGTGGATGTACCATTCAAGATTATATGCGGCTGCTAATTATGTAAAAACAGTAGATAATCTTGACCTAATTCAGCTCAATTCCTTTGGTTGTGGTCTTGATGCCGTTACAACAGATCAGGTGAATGATATACTTACAAATTCTGACAAGATTTACACCTGTTTAAAAATTGACGAGGTAAATAATTTAGGAGCAGCTCGAATAAGAGTCCGCTCTCTAATTTCTGCTATAAATCTTAAAAAGAAGAAAAATGAAACACGTGAAATAAAACCTTCAAGTTTTAATCGTGTATTGTTTACTGAAGATATGAAAAACAGCGGATATACTATCCTATGTCCTCAAATGTCCCCTATCCATTTTGATATGTTTAAGGTTGCATTTTCATCTTGTGGATATAACCTAGTAATCCCTGATAATTCAAACCGCCAAGCTATAGAGATGGGCTTAAAATATGTAAATAACGATGCATGCTACCCATCTTTGATTGTAGTAGGCCAAATTATGGATGCCATCGAATCTGGCCAATATGACATAAATAAGCTTGCTGTGATTATGACTCAGACCGGCGGTGGCTGTCGTGCGACAAACTATATCGGTTTCATCAGACGTGCGCTTACAAAGGCAGGATATGATCATATACCGGTAATATCTCTTAACCTTGCCAATATTGAGACTAATCCTGGTTTTAAAATAAATCTTGAACTCATTACAAAAGCGGCCTTTTCAGCTATATTCGGAGATATCTTTATGAGATGTCTTTATAGAATGCGTCCATATGAATTAACAAAAGGTTCTGCTGATGAACTTCATGAGAAATGGTTAAAAAAATGCCAGGCATTTTTGTCGACTAAATATCAATCTATATTTAAATTCCAGTCAATGTGTAGGAATATCGTTCGTGATTTCGATAATCTTCCTATTGATGAGAACTTAAAGAAACCAAAGGTAGGTATTGTAGGCGAGATTCTTGTTAAGTTCTCTCCTACTGCTAATAATGATGTCGTAAAGCTTCTTGAAGCCGAAGGTGCTGAAGCAGTTATGCCTGATTTGTTAGATTTTCTTCAGTATTGTTTCTATAACCAAATATATAAAGCCGAGAATCTCGGAACATCTAAAAAAACTGCTAGAATCTGTTCTCTCGGAATTTGGTTTATGGACAAATTAAGATCCTCTATGATTAAGGCTCTCAATGAAAGTAAACACTTTACAGCTCCTGTTCCAATCGCAAATATTGCAGACTATGCTAAAGATATTGTATCCATTGGTAATCAGACAGGTGAAGGATGGTTCCTTACTGGTGAAATGATTGAGCTTATTCACTCTGGCGTCTCTAATATTATTTGTGCACAACCGTTTGGCTGTCTACCTAACCACGTTGTTGGTAAGGGTGTAATTAAAGCGCTTAGAAGAAATTTCCCTTCATCAAATATAGTCGCTATAGATTATGACCCAGGTGCCAGTGAAGTTAATCAGCTTAATAGAATAAAATTGATGCTTTCGACAGCATTTAATAATTTATAAATACTAATGTTTCATATTGACGATCAAGATCAATCATTAGTGGTTCAATTGCTTCCCACTCTCCATAGATAAGTTCTGTTTGAATACGATCACACAAATCTTCTAGTGCTGGTATTGATAGTATCGTCGAAGCTTTTTCTATAGCTTTTAAATTAAGTTCAAATAAGTTCCTGTCTCCATTTTCATAGAACTTTTTCTGATTTGCTATAGCTTTTATAAGTTCATTAGTTCTTATATCATTTATTATTTCATAGCTCAACTCATGTCCGAGAACATTTTTCTTTGCATCAGTTATATCACCATCTGTTCGTGCTGCAACCACAGACTCATCATCTTCAAATGATATCGCATATCCTACTTCTATTTCAGTCGAAATAATATCAGAAAATTTATCCAAATTATGTTTTGCTGTTAGTAGCATTTCTCTTTCTTCTTTTGGATATTTACAATAGACTTCGAATTTTTGCGTATTGCGTGGTTCTCGAAGCCGTTCCTTATCATAGTCTGAAATAACAAAAATGTCTGTTAGAAGCCTTCCAACATAATTATCCTTATATGTCTGACGCATTACAAAAGCCCTTGTATTTTCAAACAAAATACGGCCTTCATCATCACAAAGAAACGCCGGTTTCTCATTTGATGGAGAAAGAATATTATTATAGTCTTCTGCAATATATTCAATACTTCTCTTATATTGTATTAGGCTTTTAAATCTAAATAGTATTACAAGCATCCCAACATACATAGATGGAACAAACGTGTGTAAATATATATATCCTAAAGTCTCTATAATCAACGCAGTAGTTGCAATTCCTACAATAATTGCGCATTGCCTTGATATAT
>JAUNIR010000199.1 GCA_030523345.1 Lachnospiraceae bacterium | reverse complement strand
AGAATTTTGGCATGGCTATACCCAGAGGAATATTCTTCAACAGAGGCATATCAGACTCTTAATGCGATGACAGCTATTGGATCAGGTCAGTTAACCGGAAAAGGTGTTGATAATAACGTCATAGCCTCGGTTAAAAATGGTAACTTCATATCTGAAGCGCAGACAGATTTTATATTTGCAGTTATTGGTGAGGAAACTGGTTTTGTAGGTTGTTGTGTAGTTATTGGACTGTTGTTTTTGATTGCAATATGTTGTGTGCTTGTTGCTAGAAAGGCAAAGGATACTGCTGGCCAGATAATAGCAGCTGGAATGGCAGGTCTTATCGGCACACAGACATTTATAAATATTGGTGTTGTTACAGGATTATTACCAAACACAGGACTGCCATTACCATTTGTTAGTTATGGACTTACATCTTTGGTATCATTGCTCATTGGGCTTGGGATAGTTATGAATGTTAGGATACAAACACCAAGATAATTTTTAGAATTTTAAATCAGGGGGATAGAGAAGGTTATGAACATTGGATTAATTGCACACGATTCTAAGAAAAAATTAATGCAAAATTTGTGTATTGCTTATATGGGTATTCTATCTAAAAATGAGTTGTATGCTACAGGAACAACAGGAAGACTTATTGAAGAAGTAACTAATTTAAGCGTTCACAAGTATCTTGCTGGACATCTTGGAGGTGAACAGCAGATAGGTGCCCAGATAGAGCATAATGAGATTGACTTACTCATCTTTCTTCGTGATCCATTATCACCTAAGTCTCATGAACCAGATATTGCATATCTTGTAAGACTTTGTGATATGTATAATATTCCATTAGCAACAAATCTTGCTACGGCAGAATTACTTATCAAATCTCTTGATAGAGGGGACATGGAGTGGCGTGAAATGTATAAATAAGCATCTTTTGGTGTGTATGTTATTGAGTTTATGTTCGATATTTTTTACTGGATGTAGTTCAAATTCATACGATATTCCATATGATGTTAATACTGAGATAAGTGCATATAGTTTTGGGGTTAATGATTCAAAAAATGTTTTAACTTCATTCACAAATGATATTTGTGTTGTAAATGAGGATATAAATGTAAATAATGCAGATTTAACTCTAGAAAGTGCTGGGTGTCTTTTTGACAGAACAACCAAGGAGACATTGTATTCGAAATCTGCAAATTTATCGCTTCATCCAGCTTCTACAACAAAAGTAATGACGGCATTGCTTGCATTAAAATATGGTAGATTAGACGATATATTAACAGCATCTGAGAATGTTCAAATTAAAGAAAAGGGAGCACAACTTTGCGGATTTAAAGAAGGGGATAAGGCTACACTAGAGCAGGTGTTAAATGCATTATTAATTTACTCTGGTAATGATGCAGGTGTTATGATTGCTGAGTATGTTTCTGGGTCAGAAGAGGCTTTTGCAAATCTTATGAATGAGGAAGCAAAAAAACTTGGCGCTACTAATACACATTTTGTTAATCCTCATGGTCTTACGAATGAAGAACATTTAACTACAGCATATGACTTATATTTAATTTTTAATGAAGCTTTAAAATATGATAAATTCAAAGAAATAATAAGTCAGAAAACATATCAAAGTAGTTATTCTTCAAAAGATGGTGGTTCAAAAAAACTTGATTTTGAAAATACAAACAGATTTGTTAATGGTAAAGTCAATTCACCTTCTTCAGTAAGCGTTGTTGGTGGAAAAACAGGAACTACAGATGCTGCAGGAGCATGTTTGATTTTGTATTCAACGAATGATAGATCAGGAGATGAATATATATCTGTAATAATGAATTCCGAATCACCAGAGTCACTGTATGAAAATATGAATTCAGTACTTGCTCTTGAGAATTAGTGTGTTGTATTTTAGGGCAAAATACCTTATAATTATTTAAGAAACTAATGTAGAAATACTTTAGAATATATAATCCAAAGGAGGAGCTAACATGGTACAATTAATCGTAGGAGAGAAGGGTAAAGGAAAAACAAAACATCTTTTAGATAAGGTTAACAGTGCCGTCAAGACAGCTTCAGGTAATATCGTTTATCTTGATAAGAATTCAAAGCATATGTATGAGTTAAAAAATGCTATTAGATTAATCGATACATCTGAATATCCAATTTCTAATACAGATGAATTTATGGGATTTATCTGTGGTATTGTTTCACAGGATCATGATATTGAAGAAATGTACTTAGATAGCTTCCGTATTGTTGCTTTCATAGATGATGATAACAATATTGAATGTGTTTTAGATAAGCTTGTTAAAATTAGTG
>JAUNIR010000198.1 GCA_030523345.1 Lachnospiraceae bacterium | reverse complement strand
TGATGGAGGAGTTAAATGCATTGGCAACGCAGATAAACCAGGCAAATATAAATTCGTGTGAAACAGCAGCAACATTACTTGGAGGAGTATGGCCAAAATCAGATTTAACCTCGAGGCATTTATGTACAGCGATGGGAACAGGGCTGGGAGCAATGAGTGATTGGGCTGCAGCGAGACAAGGATGTGGAGCAGGAGGACAAAGAAGTAATGTAATAGCGCAAAAAGGAACAAAAGAAGGATATAAAGATATATTAGCAGAGGAGTTTAATGTAGCTTGGGAAGTAATAAAAAGAAACAAGTTTTTGAATGCAAATAAAGATTTAGGGTATTTATGTATGACATTAGCAGGGACAATAGTGTCGTATAGAGAAGGGGACAGAGGGAAAGTAATAACATATCCAAGTAAGGCAGATAATGATGATTTATTAAAGGCGTTATTTGATGGAGGAGAAGCAACGTTATATGGATGCTCGGATAATAGTACAGGGAAGTGTTTAAGGATGACCCAGATAAAACATACAATACCTGCGGATAAAGCATTTAGATTAAAAATAGCAAAGATATTGGGAGAGATAACAAAGAAAGCGATAAATGACGAAGCATTGACGCAAGAGGAGATAGGATTTATAGAGAATGTTAGATTGCCATTATATAAGATGATAAATGTGTTATCGGCATATAAGAGAGCGGAATTTGATTTAAGGGATTATGCAGATGTAGTGACGATGGATTTTATATATCAGTATATAGGGGAGATACTAGATGTAATGTTTGCGGAGACAGCAAATTTAAGGAATGCACAGGTGTCTGAAGAAGAGGTAGGAAAGTTTATGAAACAGTTACAGAAAGCGAAAGAAGCGATATCAAACAGGAGGAAAGATGCCTATGAGCAAATGAACCAGGCGTTAATAATGGTAGAAACCGCAAAGGTATATGAAAAGAAAGTGGAGAATACCTTTGATGCTCTTCAAAAAGGTATGAGAGGATGATGAGAAATTGTATTAAAGTTTGTAATTTAATAACAAAAATGAGTAATTTAAATTGTAAAAACAAATCAAAAATTATTGATATTAATCCCTATTTTATGTATAATTATTATAAGATATTTTGTTTTAAAACAATTATGCAGAGAAAGCAAGTAGATAAGATAGAGAGATTGCAATTAGATAGAACCCTTAATAATATGAGAGATTTTACAAATATTAATAGGCCTGTGAAAGGATGGATTAAAACGATCAGGGAAAATCTAGGAATGACCGTAATGCAGCTTTCTAAGAAATTGGGCCTTGGAGCATCAAGGGTTACGAGCATAGAACTAGGAGAAGTTAAAGAAAGTATCTCTTTAAGGACGTTAAGAAAAGCAGCAGAGGCTTTAAATTGTAAATTATTCTATGTTTTAGTTCCCGAAAAATCATTACAAACAATGGTAGAAGAACAGGCTAAGAAGCAAATTATGAAAAATAGTAAAAATGTTTGTCAAAATATGAAATTGGAAGGGCAAGAACTGGATGAAAGTAGAATGCAAGATTTTATAGAAGTGCAAGCAGAAGAGATATTGCATAATAAGATAAGTAAGATTTGGGATGACTAATGAAATTTATTTATGCGGAAAATGCGACTCCAATAAATCAAAATGAGATTTATAATTTGATACCCTCTGGATTAATTACGCAGAAAGATTTAGATGTTTTTGAGCAAAAAAATATAAAGAAAGCTGAAGAATGGCTTTTTAGTAATAGAAATAAAAAACAAGAGTTAAACGATATTTTTATAAAAAGAATCCACAAAAGAATGTTTGATCAAACATGGAAGTGGGCAGGGAAATATAGAACTACAAATATGAATATAGGGACAGATTGGCAAAAGATACCTCAAGAGATGATCTATTTATGCGATGATTGTAAATATCAAATAGAGAATAAAGTTTATGATATAGATGAAATAGCAATTAGATTTTCCCACAGGTTTGTATCAATACATCCATTCCAAAATGGAAATGGACGTTGTTCAAGATTATTAGCAGATTGGATTGTTCATGTAAATGGAAGGAATAGATTTTCTTGGGGAAGTGAGAATTTAACAAATAAATCAGGTACCAGAGATTTATATATAAAAGCATTAAAGAAAGCGGATAACAATGAGATAGAAGATCTTATTAAGTTTGCAAGAAGTTAAAATTATAAATAAGGAGAGAAGAGATGGCAGGTATATACACGATAGTGGGAGGGGAAATAATATATGGGGTATTGAATGCCGTTTCTTTACTCTTAAATGGAGGAAGTGGAACCCTAAGAGCCCTTATCACAATAGGAGCAGTTTCAGGAGTGTTTGTTATATATTATATGTTTGTATTAGGGAACATAGAGTATATTGCAAAGAAAT
>JAUNIR010000197.1 GCA_030523345.1 Lachnospiraceae bacterium | reverse complement strand
CACTGGGGTTGTGGCGGTTTTTAACCCACCATTACCCCTGAAGAGCCATAATTTTCTGGGATTTCAATTTCTTCATCCGTACCGTTAAGGATTCTTAATCTAATTGAATTCTTAACATAGGAATAAACATATACTACCAACTCTCCTTCAGGAAGGAAATAATTCTCTTCTTCATTTATCTTTGAGTTTGTATTTACCAATCCTGGTAGCTTTTCACCTGTTTCAATATATTTATCAATAACTCGATCTAGTTCATTCAGCTTTTTTCGATATCTCAGGGGATAAATCTGTGAAGAGAAAAAGATATCTTCCTGATCAAAATTGAAATGATACCCTTCACTTTCTCCATCGTAGACAAAATCATTGGTGAACTTCTTTCCATTCCAGAAATTCATCCTATATTTACGCACAACTGACTCAAGTTCATCCATCACAGCAAGATCTACCAAATATTCTGATACCGTAGGATCCTGGAAATGCCATTCCGCCGATTCAATACTGATTAATGCATGATCACTATATCTTTTTACCGTCTCTGAATGGTATCCACCATTCATTCCACCTCCTGAACTATAACAATAAGTATTGAGATGCTGACCACGAATATTAACATAATTTGCAAGCAGTGTTTTACAAACTGCAATAATAGCAAAAATAGTAACTGCAATTAGGAGCAATATCATCCATTTGTTAAGTCTAATTCTTTTCTTCATAGCCTTCTCCTGTAATGATGAAATTTTAATCTATCAATTTACTCTGCTTCTTTTTGAAAATGTTGATAATCTTTTACGCTATTCCAATTTCCACCCCAAATAAAACCATGCTCCTTAAATAATTTATAACATAGAGCATCTTCATCAATTTTATATGGAATATTATCTTCTCGGTCTAAATAATCGCCAGCATTATATGGCATATAGCCTTCTTCTGTAACATAAGGATTATAAAGAGGATTAATATCAATGGCTCTTCCATAGGCATGTTGAGATAAATGTGTGGAACCTGGCACTTCCCGGTAATTGAAGCAGGAAGTATTATTATCCTCCATGGACATTTCATCATCTCCACCGTATTCATCGACAAGTAACATTTTTTCAATAGGATATTTATTTTCAAAAAGTTCCTTAAATATTTCAAGAAAATCATCCGCTAATTTTTTGTTGCAAATCAATTCCCCCACATGCGTATTTTCATCAAATCCGTAATAAAGCACTCGTAAATAACGTAAATCCTCTCTTTCCATAACACATCCTTCACCAAAGGATACTCCATCGATACGTTCAAAAACTGCATCTGAAATATGTTCTTTATAGAAAAATACCCCTTCATCAAACTGCTCTAATTCTTCTGTGTTTATAATATCCCCACTTTTACGATTCAATATTTCCTGTAAGATTTCTTCCTTGGATATTTCCGTTGTGGATTCCGTATATCTCGTGGATTCTTCTCTTTCATATTCCGTGAAATGCTCCTGTGTTTCTTCTGAGCTATTATTTTTTTCTTCTTTATATTTAGTACAGCCACCAAAACACAGAATAACTAGTATTGTTATAATCAATAAATCATATTTTTTCAATTTTCTCATCCTTTACCATTTCATTTTTTATCATCATATCATATAAGATAGAATCTATTATTGTATTTCTTTTTCATTCTACAGATTCCAAGTCGCAAAATATAATCAATATGTTATGATGGAAAAAATACCAAAGGAGGAACGATTATGGCCAGAGGCGAACATGGAAATGGAGATATGATAACTATTAAAAAAGACTAGTTTTTCGACTAGTCTTTTTGTTTTAGTATTATACAATCTCCAATTCTATTATTTTTAAAAAATTGAACAAAAACATTTGGATTTAACCTAAATAGCATTCGATAGAAAACTGGTTCATTTTACCTTCCCCAATCTGATTCAATACATCAATTGCCATTTCGGCTTTTTCTTTAGTTCGGTATTTTTCTGCATCACTTCTATCGTAAGTATTGACAAAATGTTTTTTCTCTTCTTTAATATATCGAACATATCCAACTTCATTGCTGTATTTGTTGATCCATTTGATAATATAAATTCTGTTTCCACTATCTGACATAATGCTACCTCCCCTAAATTTTTTATAATATTTTACCAAAATTGATATAATTATTATAATAGATATTATCAAATATCACAAGTATTTTCCTCATTTTTATATTATCAAGTTATATTACCCTTTTTCAATACATGAATATATTTATGGACTTGGACTCCAAAATACGTGAATCACATCAACATAGTATAACAAAAAAACACCGTTTATATTAGACGGTGTTTCTTCATGATAAAAAGAATAGCGGGAACTGGATTCGAACCAGCGACACCACGGGTATGAACCGTGTGCTCT
>JAUNIR010000060.1 GCA_030523345.1 Lachnospiraceae bacterium | reverse complement strand
CACTCTTTCTTCAAAATCTGTCATAAGTCCATCCACATAAAGCTGTGCATATTCTGGATATATCACAAATTTTACATGACCAATAGCAACTTCCTCTATGTCTATCTTTGATAAATCAAGTTTTGTTTCTTTGTCTCTTTTAACGGTAACAGTCTCTCTTCCAACATAGCCTTTATTTGTTACCTTTATATCGTATGTACCCTCTCTTACTGGAATGAGCATTCCTTCTGTAAGAATTGTTATGATGTCCTGACCTATTTCAACCCATCCTCCTACAAAGTAGGAATCATTCGTAACTCTTATGTAGCCATGACCGCCTTCTACCTGAATAGAATATACATCCTTACCAATTCCCTTTACAGTAATAGTATCAAGGCCCGTGACATCCAATAGCTTTCCTTTTTTATTTCCTGATGCAACTACATAGTTTTTGGCTATTCTATATAATTCATCTGCAATAGTTATTGTTCTTCCCTTCTCATCTATTTCGAACTTTGTAACATTTTTGTATTCCCATGCACTATCCGATTGTTTTACTTCTGATAGTTTTGAATCATAAGTTGTAAATGAAATATCTACAATATCACCTATATTAAGTTCTGACGCAGTCATAGACCTTCCATGCTTTGTCAAAAATTTTGTGGTACCGTCATAACCTAACGCTTTATCGTCTCCACCCTTAACATTTCTAAGGGTAATTTCCTTTTTATCTGCATCATTACCAACAACAATACAAACATCTTCAGCCATAAGCCTTTTGCCGCTTACTACTGGCTCATCACTATCTTCCTCTTTTTCTGTAGTTTCATTTATCTTTCCATTCAGAACCGGATTATTAACACGCCTTTTATTGCTGTATTCCTTGGCAACAAGTAAAAACAGCACAGAAGATATAACAAGTATTAAAATTGCAGGTACTATTGTCTTTTTCAAATTTAATTCCTAACCTATAAGTTTGACAGCATCCTTTTTGCTTTATCAACAAGATATTCTCTATCATTGTGTTTTGGAGTGTCTATAACATCATCCAATAACGCCTTCAGTGAGTCACCCAACACTTTTCCAGGAGTAAATCCTAGCTCTATTAAATCCTTGCCGGTAACCTTTAAATCTTTAATTAATAAGCAATCTCCATCGCTTACTATTTTTCTATATTTATCTTCTAATTCCTTAAGATAATTTAGCTTCTCTTCCCTCATGTATTCGCTTTGTGAAAGAATATCGGCTACTCTTACTTTAAGGAACATCTCCATTCTATCAACTCCAACACCTACCATTAGCCTTCTTACTCTTGGATATGTAAGTGCCGGTCTGTAGTCATGCCACTTAATTAATGCTTTTACATTATCTATTGTGTCATTATCTAATTTAAGTCTTCTCATTATTTCTGCCGCCATCTTTTCACTTACTTCTGGATGACGTTTGAAATGGTCAACTCCATTCTCCGTAGTACGCATTTCAGGTTTTCCAAAATCATGAAAAAGCATAGCAAGCTTTAATATTCTATTTTCCCTATCGTCAAATTCTGATTTGAATTTGTCTACTTCACAAAGTGTATGAATTGTATGATCTCCAACATTATACACATGGTGCGGTGTATTCTGAGGGGTGTTCATACATACATCAAATTCTGGAAGGATAACTTTAGTTATACCTAGCTCATAAGCCTCTTTTATTTTCTCTGGATGATCCGACTTAAGTAGTTTTACAAGTTCTGTACATATTCTTTCTGCACTGATTTTGGATAAATTACCAGATAGTTCTCTAATAGCATTCCTTAATTCTTCATCCATTGTATAGTCAAGCTCTGCAGAAAATCGAATAGCTCTAAGTATTCTAAGAGCATCCTCTGTAAGTCTGTCATATGCTTTCCCTACAGCCTTTATCTCTTTCTTTTCAATGCACGATAATCCATCGAATTCGTCTACAAGACCCGTCTTATCTGAATACGCCATGGCGTTAATCGTAAAGTCACGTCTCTTTAAATCCTCTACAAGCCTATCTGTAAAAATAACCTCTTTTGGATGACGCATATCCTCATATTCACAGTCAATTCTGTATGTTGTAATTTCATACCCTTCGCTTCCATACATAACTGTAACTGTGCCATGCTGGATTCCAGTGTCAATTGTCCTTCTGAATAACTTTTTAACTTCAAGGGGTTTAGCAGAGGTTGTGATATCCCAATCCTTTGGAATTCTTCCCAAAATAGAATCTCGCACACATCCACCTACGGCATAGGCCTCAAAGCCTGCATCATTAAGTGTATCAATGATGAGCTTGACCTTATCCGGAAGTTTAATTTGTATGCGAGATCTATCTATAGTCATATATATTCCTTGTATCCTACATGAAGATACATGTATTATTTTACAAGTGCTACTGTTTCTTCACAAATAGCAAGTTCCTCATTTGTAGGAACTACCATTACTTTAACTGGTGAGGAATCCTTTGAAAGAATAATTTCTTCACCTCTAATTTTATTCTTCTCATCATCAATTTCCACACCAAGATACTTAAAGTATTCTGATACAGCCTTTCTTACTGCTGCATTATTCTCTCCAACTCCGGCTGTGAATACTATTGCATCAACTCCATTTAATGCTGCAATATAAGAACCTACGTATTTAGCAACATTATATGAGTATGTTGCAAGTGTATCTGTTGCTCTCTGATTACCTTCTTCACTTGCAGTTACTAAATCTCTGAAATCACTTGAAATACCTGAAAGTCCTAATACTCCTGATTTTTTATTAAGGACTGTGTTCATTTCTTCAACTGAAAGGTTCTCTTTTTTACAAATGAATTCAATAATTGCTGGATCAATATCACCTGAACGTGTGCCCATTATAAGTCCCTCAAGAGGTGTAAGACCCATTGATGTATCCACACACTTACCATTATTAACTGCTGATATAGAGGCTCCATTTCCTAGATGACATACGATAACCTTAAAGTTATTATAGTCTTTGCCTAAAATTTCAGCAGCTCTCTTTGAAACAAACGCGTGACTTGTTCCATGGAAACCGTAACGACGAACTCTATATTTTTCATAATACTCATATGGGATACCATAAAGGTACGCCTTGGCTGGCATTGTCTGATGGAAAGCAGTATCAAATACTGCAACCATTGGAACATTAGGCATTAATGCTTTACATGCATCTATTCCGATCAAGTTAGCAGGGTTATGAAGAGGTGCTAAATCATTACACTCTTCAATTGCCTTAATTACATCATCTGTAATAACTGTAGCTTCTGCAAACTTTTCGCCACCATGAACAACTCTATGACCAACAGCATCAATCTCATCAAGAGACTTTACAACACCATTCACAGGATCTGTAAGAGCTTCAATAACAAGTTCTACAGCCTTCTTATGGTCTGGCATAGGTATCTCATTTGTTATTTTATCTTTACCCGCTGGCTGATGTGTGATAGCAGAGCCGTCAATACCAATTCTTTCACATAAACCTTTCGCAAGTACTTCCTTTGAATCTGAATTTATAAGCTGATACTTAAGTGATGAACTTCCACAGTTAATAACAAGTACATTCATAGCTATTCTCCTTGATTTATATTAGTATGCTTTTCCCCAGTAAACCATCTTTTTAGCAGGACGACCACAACACACACATTTGTCTGAGAGTGTTTCCTGTTCAAATGGCATACAGCGGCTTGTTACAGCGAGATTTTCTTTAATCTTGTCTTCACAGGCTCTATCTTCACACCACATTGCCTTAACAAATCCACTCTTTTCATTAAAGCACTTTTCGAATTCAGCCATATCTTTAGCTACATATGTGTGCTCATCTCTGTGAACCCTTGCAGCCTCAAGCATATCCTTCTGAACTGTATCAAGAAGCTCTTTAACGTTTGAAGCAACATCTGTTATAGCTGCTTCAATCTTCTCACCGTTATCACGACGTCCGATTACACATTTACCTGCTTCAATGTCTCTTGGTCCAATTTCAATTCTAAGAGGTACACCTCTCATTTCCTGCTCTGCGAACTTAAATCCAGGTGACTTATCTGTGTCATCTGTTCTTACCCTTACTCCGGCTTCTTTAAGTGCCTTCTCAATTTCATATGCCTTATCAAGAACGCCATCTTTTTTCTGCTGGATAGGTATAATTACTACCTGTGTAGGAGCTACTCTTGGTGGAAGCTTAAGTCCTGAATTGTCACCATGAACCATAATGATTGCACCAATCATACGAGTTGTTGAACCCCATGATGTCTGATGAACATACTTAAGAGTATTATCCTTATCTGTATACTGAATGCCAAATGCCTTAGCAAATCCATCTCCAAAGTTATGAGATGTAGCTGACTGTAAAGCTTTACCGTCATGCATAAGTGTCTCAACTGTGTATGTAGCTTCTGCACCTGCAAATTTTTCTTTTTCTGTCTTTTGTCCTTTAACTACTGGAATAGCAAGAACATTTTCAAGGAAATCAGCATATACATTAAGCATCTGAATTGTTCTCTCTTCTGCCTCTTCTGCTGTTGCATGTGCTGTATGACCTTCCTGCCATAAGAATTCACGGCTTCTTAAGAATGGTCTTGTTTCCTTCTCCCAACGAACTACTGAACACCACTGGTTACATACCTGTGGGAGATCTCTATATGAATGAACTACTCCTTTATAGTAATCACAGAACAAGGTCTCAGAAGTAGGTCTTACACACATTCTCTCTGTGAGTGGATTGAGTCCACCATGTGTTACCCAAGCAACTTCTGGAGCGAATCCTTCTACGTGATCCTTTTCCATCTGTAAAAGACTTTCTGGAATAAACATAGGAAGGTACATGTTTTTAACACCTGTAGCCTTGAACATAGCATCCATCTGACCCTGAATAAGTTCCCAGATTGCATAACCTTCCGGCTTAATTGCCATACATCCTTTAACTGATGTGTAATCAATAAGTTCTGCTTTCTTCACAACGTCTGTATACCATTGTGCGAAATCTTCTTCCATTGAAGTAATTGCTTCAACTAATTTTTTCTCTGCCATTAAATTTACCTCCACATGACAAGGTTTCATTCGGGGTGACGTGATTCGAACACGCGGCCTCTTCGTCCCGAACGAAGCGCTCTACCAAACTGAGCCACACCCCGCTTGTACAACTTATAAATTATATCAAATTAGACTACTCACTTTCAAGCAATGCATCAGCCAGAAGTGCAAATTTTTCAAGGTTTAATGCTTCACCTCTTATATTTTCTGAAATACCTATTTTGTCAAGCGCATCTGTAACTTGTTCCTTCGTATAAGATAATTCTGAAAAGTTCGAAATCCCATTTACTAGCGTCTTTCGTCTCTGATTAAAAGATGCTCTCACAAGCTTAAACATGAGTTTTTCATCTTTAACCTTTACAGGCGGCTCTTCATGACATGTAAGTCTTATTACCGCTGAACCGACATTAGGTCTAGGAATAAAGCAATTCTGTGGTACATTTGCAACAATATATGGTTCTGCATAGTACTGGACTGCTAGTGATAATGCGCCATAGTCCTTAGTACCTGGTCCTACCATCATTCTGTCAGCAACTTCTTTTTGTACCATAACAGTAATTGTCTTTATTGGAATCTTTGTTTCAAGAAGTCCCATAATAATTGGTGTTGTGATATAGTATGGAAGGTTTGCAACAACCTTTACGGGTCTTCCATCATTTCGTTCATCAATAAGTCCTTTTAAATCTACTTTTAAAACGTCTTCGTTTATCACATCTACGTTACTAAATTCTGAGAGAGTTTCAGAAAGAATAGGTATAAGCTCTTTATCGATTTCAATTGCAGTCACATGCTTACATAAAGGTGCCATACGCTGCGTCATTGTCCCAATTCCAGGACCGATTTCTATAACGTAATCATCTTCTGTAAGTTCTGCTGCAGCAATTATTTTATTTAGAACGTGTTCATCAATGAGAAAGTTCTGTCCATATTTTTTCTGAATTGAAAAGTTATGCTTTGCAATTACAGCCTGTGTGCTTTGAAAATTTCCTAAATCTGGCATGCTAACCCTTTCTTAATAAGTTATTAAATACTAGGCATGTTTCAAACAAAATATTACTATTTAATATTATATAATCTTAAAGAATTATTATATAATATCTCTTCCATCTCTTCGTAACTTTTTTCTCTTAAATTTGCAATCTCCGCAATTATATATTTTAAGTTAAGAGAACTGTTTCTAGACCCTCTATGTGGTTCCGGAGACATATATGGGCAGTCCGTTTCTACTACAAGTCTGTCTTCAGGAACTACCTTTGCTACTTCCTTAGCTTTCTTACCATTTTTAAATGTAACTGGGCCATCAAGACCAATATAATAACCCATCTCTATAAATTCCAAAGCAAGCTCAGGACTATATGAATAACAATGAATTACTCCACCATTAAATCCCTTCTTTGGCTCTTTATTAGTTCCTCTATGATATTCTTTTAAAATATCTATTGTTTCTTTAGCCGCATCTCTTGAATGAATAATAACTGGAAGTTCTAACTCATTCGCAATTTCCAGTTGTCTTATAAACCATTTTTTCTGAACTTCCGGCTCTGGATCATCGTCAAAATGATAATCAAGTCCTATTTCCCCAATTGCTACTATTTTTTTGTGAGTAGACAACTTCTTAATCATGTCCATATGATCTTCTGTCAGTTTGTCCACTACACTTGGATGAACTCCTAATGAGCCATAGAACATGTCATATTTATCTATATGATCAACTATTTGAATGAAGTCATCAGCATCTGCTGATATTTCACATACCTTTGTAACATTTTCCGTCTTAAGACTATTTATTATATTGTCCCTATCCTCATCAAATCTGTGATCAAGATAATGTGCATGTGTGTCGAATATCATATTCTTCGTTCTCCTATCTACGAAAAAACACCGGCCCCATGGAATTCAATCCACAAAGCCGGTGCTCGGTTGCGCGATCAGGGGCTCGAACCCTGGACACCCTGATTAAGAGTCAGGTGCTCTACCAACTGAGCTAATCGCGCTTATATCCTCTGGTTTTCCAGACGCAATTGTGATTATATCACATAATTTTCCAATTGCAAGGATTTTTTACTATTTTTATTATTTTTTTAGAGGATATCGATTATTACGCTATTTAATACCTTCATATCCTTTAAATGCCGCTACCGCCTGCTTCTGATACTTGTTATATTCATCAATCAAATGCTGTTGGTAATCAAGACCTGTATTCTGAACCATTGAAGTGTACTGGGCTTTCTGTTTCTGCTGAATTGCATTAAGCATATAGGCCTGCTGAATTGCTCTCTGCTGTTCAGCCTGAGCCTCATTAAATACAAGAAGAGCCTTAGCATACTGATCAGCCATAGCCTGTTGATACTGTGCCATTAATGCCGCCTGATATGCCTGAATAGCCTGAAGCTGCTGCTGATAAATAATTGCTTGCTGTGCTGCTATAGCATCCGCCAATTCATCTGCCTTAACAGCCTTAGATGATGACATACATAAAACCATTCCTAATGATGATGCCACCAATAATTTAACTACCCTATTAATTACTTTCTTCATATTTTCTCCAATTTTTAACTGTAATATCTGATGCATTACTTAGTTCTAAATACAGAATTTTCAACTATATATGCATAATAATCATTAATTGTGACTATTTTGTGATTACGTACTTCAAATGGTCTCCATACAACACCGGCATGTCCAGCTGGAACTGGGTAAATCGCCTCTAGGCCTTCGCTTGTATACACATACATTTTGGCACCAGACTGGGACAATCTGTATGACATCATATCACTTGAAGCAATATCTGCATAATCAGAACAATAAAATGTATATGTTCCACTATCAAGTTCATCTATAGAAATTGTCTCTGCTGCAGTAATTCCAACACTATCGTTCTGGGATCTGAATATATTTCTGCCGTACGTATCAAAAGCTCTTAAGTCAAGATCAAGAGGTGTTGTCTCGTAACTTAATACACATTTTACACTGTTCTCTTTAACATCTTTAACAGCATATGCCACGAATGCCGTCTTATCCTGCTTAACAGCAAAAGAAGTATAGCAAGTCTCGTAACCATCCTTAGATATTTCAACTGTATAAATGCCACTTCGCAATGCAGGCATTATTTCTCCGGCATCACCTAATACACCAGTCAGACATGTTTCTCCATCACGGTTATTTATGCCATATCTGAATTTTATAGTAGCACCCGCTAAGGCGATGTTAGAATTATCAGCATCTTTTACAAATATAGAACAAGGGTAAATTGCATCATATACGGAATACGCCATGTAAGCTGTTTCCACATCGACAGTCTTAGTTCCCTTTGGTGCCCTAATTCCATATATTCTTGTATCTACCATGTCTTCACGTGCTGAAATCTCTAAATGGTACACCATTGTGTCGTCAGCATCAACTTTAAACTCATAGAATCCATCACCATTCGTTGTTGTTTCTTCCACTACTCTTCCATTATTATCAAGAAGCTTTACGATAGCCTCTTCTGGTGGAGGGCAGTTGAGTTCATCCTGAACATATCCAGAAATGGTAACTTTCTCACCAAGTTCCATCGCATTTTTATATGCGCTCTTTGATGTTTCAAGCATCATTTCTTCCATGTACTTATACTGTTCGATAGTACCTTCACTATACAAATCAAAGTCTTCAACGCTATACTCCGTTGCTTTTGATGATTCACAGTATATATATCTGACCATATTTCCATTTGGTGAAAAATAAAATCTTGACTCTACCTTGTCGGAAGACAAGTCAATAGGCTCATCTGTATCTTCTCTATACTGAGCGATATAGTTAATTTTGCCACCATCATAATAGTAGTCTGTTATTTCATATAGGTCACCACAGTTTTCTCTTGTGGTGACCTTATTAATCTCATCAGTTTCAGGATTAATGAATACCTCATAGTCCATTAACTTTCCTGACTCATCATCTAACGATTTTCTTGCAAAAGTAAAGCTATTTACAGGAGCATTACCAGGATCTGAAACATTTTCTATTGCAGAGAATACAACGTCCTTATATCCATTTTCCTCTTCTGCCTTCTTTTCTTCTTCAAGTAATCTCTCTTGCTCTTCCTGTTCTTCCCTAGCTTTTCTTTCTTCCTCTTCTAGTGCTCTTTTTTCTTCCTCTTCACGGTTCTTTTCTTCCTGGATTATGGCAAGCTTTTTCTCCTTACCCTTAATAATCGCACTTTTAAATCCAATATATGAAAGAACAACAACACCGATAAGAACAATTGAATAGACAACAATTCCAAATATCGTTACAGACATCTGGTCTTTCTGGCGTTTTTCTTTTGCTTTTTTTCGTCTTTTTTCCTTGTAAGTCAGTTCCTTATTTTCATCAAGGTCTGTCATTTTATCCTGACGATTATCCATTAAATATTGCCTCTTAATTTATACAAACTTATATACAGTTGTTGTCTTATATACTTCGTCTGCGTTAAATACTGCTTTCTTGAAATTATCCTGGTTCGCATTGTCTGGGAAGTACTGTGTCTCTAAACAGAAACCACAACGCTTGTTGTACTTCATGCCATCTTTACCTTTCTGCTTGCCAATACAGTTACCTGCATAGAACTGGATACCTGGAAGATCTGTATATACTTCCATAGTTCTTCCACCAGCCTTGGCAATAGCAACAAGTTTCTCTGTTCCATCATATCCGTCTATTACAAAGTTATGATCATAACCCTTTACAAGCTTGAGCTGCTGCTCTTTAGCCTTAATATCCTGTCCAATAGTCTTTGGAGTTCTGAAGTCAAAAACAGTACCCTCAACGTCTGCAAGCTCACCTGTAGGAATTGCTCCCTTTACAACAGGTGTATACTTTGAACAATTAAGCTGTAATACTGTATTTTCAATGTTACCTGCTGTGTGTCCTTCAAGGTTAAAGTATGTATGGTTTGTCATATTGATAATAGTCTGCTTATCACTTACAGCTTCATAAGCGATTTCAATTGCATTATCATCTCTTAATGTGTATGTAACCTTTGCCTTTAAATTACCTGGGAATCCTGCCTCCATATCTGGTGAAAGTGTTGTAAACTCAACACTGTTTCCAATGATTGTAGCATTCCAAAGCTTCATGTGCATTCCAACTGAAAAATCTGTGTGAAGGTTGTTAGGTCCATCATTTACTGGGAATTTATATACCTGATTACCAATCTGTGCTGAAGCGCCACCAATACGATTAGCATTTCTACCAACTGTTGCACCAAAGAAGCTTCCATTTTTGTAATAATCAGGACCCTTTTCAAGACCTAATACTACGTCTGCTAATGTTCCCTTTGAATCTTGAACAAAAAGATTAACTAAAATAGCACCAAAATTTGTAACTGATGCCTGCATTCCATTCTCATTTGTTATTGTATATAAAAAGATGTCCTGCTTTGATTTTGTCTTTCCAAATGTTTTAACTGTAACTCCCATTTTTCTCTCCTATTCTTTATTAAAGTTCAACTCTTGCATCTAATGCTCTCGATAACGTTACTTCATCTATATATTCAAGCTCTCCACCAACTGGTACACCTGATGCAATACGTGTAATTTTGACCCCGGTAGGTTTTATTAGCCTGCTTATATACATCGCTGTGGTCTCACCCTCGATGTTAGAATTTGTCGCAATTATAACTTCATCTACATCACTCTCGAGACGCCTTATCAGCTCTGTAAGCTTAATATCCGAAGGGCCTATTCCCATGCTTGGATTAATAGCCCCATGAAGCACATGATAAACCCCTTCGTACTTATGAGTCTTTTCATACGCCGTCATATCTCTGGAATTCTCCACAACCATTATCTGCTTATGATTTCTATTCTGGTCCGAACAGACAGGACACGTTTCCTTATCCGTAAGCGTTAGACAATGACTGCAGTATTTTATATTATTTCTAGCATCTACCATGGCATTTGCCATTCTCTCAACACTTTCCTTTGGCATGTTGATTATATGAAATGCCAGACGCTGTGCAGACTTATTTCCAATGCCTGGTAGAACAGACAATTCTCCAATAAGTCTGTTAATGTATCCACTATATGAATCCATTCCCTTTACCCCTCATATATTAGAAATGTCTTAGAAAGGCATTCCCATTCCAAGCCCACCTGTAAGCTTAGACATTGAAGATGATGAAAATTCATCTACCTGTTTTAACGCTTCATTAAGTGCTGCTACAATAGAATCTTCTAATGTTTCAATATCCTCAGGATCAACAATTTCCTCCTGAAGTTTAATACTCTTAATAGCTTTTTTACCTGTAACTACAACTTCTACAGCACCGCCACCAGCTTTAGCTACAAATTCCTTCTCTTCAAGTTCCTTCTGCGATTCTTCCATCTGACGCTGCATCTTCTGTGCTTGCTTCATAAGGTTTCCCATATTACCTGGCATTCCCATTCCTCCAGGAAATCCACCTCTTTTAGCCATCGTCTTCTTCCTCCTCTATCTCATAATTTAGTACTTCCGAAAGACTCCTTAAATCTGTATATGAATCTGAGAATCTTTCTCCATCTGATTGTCCAATAATCTCAATTTCGACATGTGCCCCGATTTCCTCATCAATAAGATTGTTGATCATATTTTTAGAGCCATCCGAATTAATCATATTTGCTGTTGTATTATTCAACATAACAATTGTAAGTACATTGTCCTTAACAGCAGTAAAATTAACTGTTGTGAACATACTCTTTAAAAAGCTATCTTGAATCTTTGGTACAACCTTATGCCATATTGCCGGCACTTTTTTAATGTCTTCAGATAATGCATTTGGAAGCGGCGCTTTAGTTTTTTGCTTTACCACTTCTTGTTTTTTCACTGAATCATCTGAACTATCTGCTTGAGTTGGTACAGTCCCAGTCACATAGGTACCATTTTCCAACTTTTCTTCTATTTGTCTCACCCTATCTGCAAGAGAATCTGTGGTATTCTCCATACCTGGCTTACAAAGTCTTATTATAGCCATTTCAAGGGCAATTCTTTTTTGTGTTGAGTATTTAATTTCACTTGAAAGTGCTGAAAATATTCTTAAATATCTCATTATTACATCAAGTTCAATGGAGTCTGCTTCCTTGCGCATTCTCTTATAACTTTCAGACGTAATATCAAGCACTTCTTCTATGTCATTATCCGATGTCTTTACAAGCATTAGATTTCTTAAGTACCATGAAAAATCATTCACAAACTGAGATAAATCACGGCCTTCGAAAACAACATCTTCTATAATTCTGAATGCTTCTTTTACATTCCCAAAAATAACAAATCTAAGTAGTTCAGAGAATACTTCTGTGTCAACTGCCCCTAATACTTCTAGCACCTGATCGTATGTAATATCCTTACCATAATAGTACGATATACACATATCCATCATAGAAAGAGCATCTCGCATTCCTCCGTCAGCAGACTTAGCAATGTATCTTAAAGCTTTATCCTCTATACTGACTTTTTCTGCGTCTGCAAGTTCCCTTAGTCTACCCGTTATAGTTTCTATGCTAATTCTTTTAAAATCAAATCTTTGGCATCTTGATACAATTGTAGATAAAATGCTCTGAACTTCCGTAGTAGCAAGTATAAATATAATATATGAAGGTGGCTCTTCCAGTGTCTTAAGTAATGCATTGAATGCATCGTCAGAAAGAGCATGTACTTCGTCAATAATATATACCGTGTACTTGCCTTCCATAGGGGCATGTCTGACATCTTCTCGTATCTGTCTTATGTTATCGATACCATTATTAGAAGCAGCATCAATTTCGATTACATTCATGCTCCTGTTTTCAGCTATACTTTTACACATAGCACACTGTCCACAGGGACTTCCATTTACTGGGTTTTCACAGTTAACAGCTTTTGCAAATATTTTAGCAATAGTTGTCTTACCTGTTCCTCTTGTTCCACAGAACAAATAGGCATGCCCTATTCTATCGGCAATTATTTGGTTTTTAAGTGTCGTAACAACATGGTCCTGACCCTTTACATCTTCAAAATTGTCAGGACGCCATTTACGATATAACGCGGTGTACGCCATTTATAACCTCTAATATTATTTATTTAAATTATTCACCAAATGAAATACCAAGCATCTTTGCCTCGTGAATAATTGGTGCATCAGGAGCTACTTCTTTAAGCTTACCAGCCACTTCCTCGAGAGGAACTTTAACAAGCTCACGATTCTTAATACCTACCATGTATCCATAATCATTATCCATGATAAGCTCTGCAGCCTTAGTACCAAGACGTGAAGCAAAAACTCTGTCATATGGGCAAGGTGCTCCACCTCTCTGCATGTGACCAGGTACAGTAACTCTTACTTCAATACCTGTTTTCTCTCTAATCTTATCTGCAACCTCATAAGAAACTGAAGGATACTTATAGTTAGCCATTTTAGCCTTATATTCCTTCTTAGAAAGAGCAGCATCTTCTTTTGAAATAGCTCCTTCTGCAACAGCTAAAATAGTGAACTTGCTTCCTCTCTTTGTTCTCTCATTGATTGCTTCTACAACTTTATCAATATCATATGGAATTTCTGGAATAAGGATGATATCTGCACCACCAGAAATACCAGCATTAAGTGTAAGCCATCCAACCTTATGTCCCATTACTTCTACAATAAATACACGACTATGTGATGACGCTGTTGTATGTATACAGTCAATAACATCAGATGCTATATTAACAGCTGACTGGAAACCAAATGTCATATCAGTTCCCCATAAGTCATTATCGATAGTCTTAGGAAGTGTAATAACATTAAGACCTTCTTCTCTCAAAAGATTTGCTGTCTTATGTGTTCCATTACCACCTAATACAACAAGACAATCAAGATTAAGCTTATAATAATTCTGCTTCATTGCTGCAACTTTATCTACACCATTTTCATCAGGGTCCTTAATTGTCTTAAAAGGAGTACGTGATGATCCGAGGATAGTACCTCCCTGTGTAAGAATTCCTGAAAAATCTTTTGATGTTAACTGCTTATAGTCGCTATATATAAGTCCTCTATATCCATTAAGAAAACCATATAACTCAACTCCATCAGGACCTAGCGTATTAATAAGTGCTTTAGCAACACCTCTCATAGCTGCATTTAAAGCCTGACAATCACCACCACTTGTAAGAAAACCTACTCTTTTCATAATCATATTCCTTTCTTATATAGAATCTGGTCAATTGACTATTGTAACCTCATTATATTATAATCTCAAACGACGTAATACACAATGTGGAGTTGTATCGAAGTGGTCATAACGGGGCGCACTCGAAATGCGTTAGCCTTCACGGGCACGAGGGTTCGAATCCCTCCAACTCCGGAAAGTGGGATATGCTGAGCTATATTTCAGCATATCCCATTTTATTATTTACGCACAAATGTCAAGAGGAGACGGCTCATCGCCATCTCCTCTGCCCATTATCAGATAATCAAGGCTCACCTCAAATCTGGAGCTGATATACCCGAAGTTTATAATATCTGGTGCTGTTTCACCTCGCTGCCATTTATAGACAGCATTTTCTGATACACTAAGTATCTCTGCGAATTGTTCGACCGTTAGGTCATTTTGCAGTCTGATTTTTTTGATACGATTTCCGACCTGCTCTAAATCAACAGTTTCGAATCTACAGAATTCTCTCATAATTGTGCCTCCGCGTAATTGTTACCTGGTTAATAGTTCATTAGTTCCTTTTAATAACAAATACCGTTCTCGGCCTATAGCCCTTCTGCACCCCTGCAGTCAAAAGAACGTCTTCAGCATGTAGTTTTCTGTCGTAAAGGATATATCGACAAATTCTACTTAATGTTTATAGTTATTTGATTTTTCACACTTTTTTCACACTTTTTGTTAGCACTCTCTATTGACGAGTGCTAA
>JAUNIR010000005.1 GCA_030523345.1 Lachnospiraceae bacterium | reverse complement strand
AGCCGCAGCCGCAGCAGCCGCAGCTCCACCAGCAGCAACTGGAGCAATGCCTGCATCAGGTCCTTGGATGTACCAGGGAACTCTTTTCTCAGCAGCTGAAGTTGCACACTTCCATGCATTATGGGATTACACAGGTGATGCTGCAGAAATGGCAACACATCATTCGGCAGGCGAGCTTAGAAAGGTAAGCCAGGTTGATGGAATAGTGCCTTAATAGGAATTATTAAAATGCGCCCTGCATTAATTTGTAGGGCGATTTTTTTAGAGTAAAAGTTATATTATATCTAGGAGGAATTGAAATGGATAAAAAGAAAATATTGCTTTTTTACCCACCAGGACCTTTATATCAGAGAGGTGAAGATAGATGCCAGCAGAATGTAGATGATGCTGCTGCTGAAGCAATAAGAGCATGTAATGATTTGGGATATGCTGCAGCAATTCTTCTCAAAAAGGGATATGACGTTAGACTTGTAGACTATATGACTCAGCTCAATAAGATGGAGGATCTCTACCGTGATATGGAAGAGTATAAGCCAGACCTTATTATGATGAGTATTACTAATACTACAATCTATGAAGATTTAAAGATTATTAATGAATTAAAGGCAAAGTATAATCCAGTCACTGTAATTAAGGGAGCTCTGTTCTATGATCCTGAACAGGAAATGATGGATATGCTTGATTTGTCATCTACTGATTATATAATCGGTGGAGAAACAGATTTTGCAATTGGTGAGATTGCTGATTATGCTTTAAAGGGAGAGGGAAACATTGAAGATGCCCTTTCTATTTTATACAAAATAGAGGATGGCAGCTTTAAACGTACAGCTTTTCATCAGTGGGGAGGTGATCTTGATTCAAGACCATTCCCAGCAAGACATCTTATGAATAATGCGTTATATAAGAGACCTGATACGGATGAACCTATGGCTACTATTCAAACAGCAAGAGGTTGTCCTTCTGCGTGTGTATTCTGTCTCACTCCAGTGATTTCTGGTACATGTGTTAGATTCAGAAGTCCACAGAATGTTCTTGATGAAATGCTTGAGTGTTATGACGTGCATAACATTAAAACTTTCTTCTTTAAGGCAGATACATTTACTATTGATCCAAAGTGGGTCAAAGAAATGTGTGAATTGATTATTAACTCCAAAATGCATGGAAATATTTCATTTACAGCAAATTCACGAGTTAATCCACTTTCTAAAGAAACTCTTCAGCTTATGAAGGAAGCGGGATGCTTTATGGTTGCATTTGGATTTGAATCGGGTTCTGATGAGATGCTTAAGACACTCAGAAAGGGTACAACTGTAGAAATGAATCTCCGTGCAGCTAAATGGTGTCACGAAGTCGGCATACCTTTCTGGGGATTCTATGTTATTGGTTTCCCTTGGGAAAATAGAGAACATATTCTTGCAACAAAGAAGCTTATTATGCAGTCGGATCCAGATTTCATTGAAGTTAAAATGGCACTGCCATTTTATGGCACACCATTGTATGACGCATGCAAGGAATTTGACTTATTGGCTGAATCACCTATGGGTTGTGACTTCTTCCATTCAGCAATGAAGGGTACAAAATATTTAAGTCAGGATGAAGTTGAAAAGTTACGTAAGAACATTCTTCTTTCATTCTATTTAAGACCTAAATACATCTTTAAGAAGATGGGTGAATGTATTACTAAACCAAGCGTATTTATTAATTACTGCAAGTATGGAATTAAGCTTGTAGTTAACTTATTAAAGAAACATTAAAAATACCTTAAGTGGTGAGAAAAATTGATTTACAAAATACAACACGGTAGCGTTGAGTATGGCGCAGAAACCATACTCTCGGATATCGATTTTGAAATTAAAAATAAGAATGAAAAAATTGCCGTAGTCGGACGTAATGGCTGCGGCAAAACTACTTTATTAAAGCTTATTGCGGGCGATATTTCTCTTTCAAGACATGATGGTGATGAAAATACAGCCATTATAAAAACGGGTAATCCTGAAATCGGATATCTTCGTCAGATAGCATTTGAAAACGAAGATTTGACTCTTGATGAAGAAATTAGAAAAGTATTTGATAAAATTCTTTCTATGAAGAAACGCCTTGACGAGCTTGTTTTTTTGATGTCAGAAAATAAGGGCAAGGATGGCCATGAGTTAAGTATTGAAGAACACGAAAGTCTTGCGCATGAGTATACGGAACTTGAGGAGAAGTTCAAAGACGATGGTGGATATTATTATGAAAAAGAATATGACACAATGCTTAGAAAGTTTGGCTTTTCAAATGATGAAAGAAATAAAAAGTTAAATGAATTCTCTGGAGGTCAGAGAACAAAACTAGCATTTATTAAACTACTTTTATCTAAACCGGATATTTTGTTATTAGATGAGCCAACTAACCATCTGGATATTACTACAATAGAGTGGTTAGAAGGGTATATTAAGGGATATCCTAAGGCAGTAGTAATAGTATCTCATGATAGAATGTTTCTTGATAATACTGTAGAAACGGTGTATGAAATCGAACATACAAAAGCGAGGAGATATCCGGGAAATTATACATATTTTGTTAATAGAAAAAAAGAAGACTACGAGCAGCAAATGAAAGCTTATAATGCTCAGCAAAAAGAAATAGAACGTCTTGAAAAGGTTGCTGAGAGATTTATGGCTAAGGCTACTAAAACATCAATGGCGCAAAGTAAGTTAAAAGCTATTGAACATATGGAAAAAATTGAAGCACCTGATAGATATGATAATAGAACGTTTCATGCAACATTTGAGCCGGCTGTTGAGACTGGAAAAGACGTGCTATTTGTTAACGATTTAAAAGTTGGATATGACAAGATTCTCGCAACAGTAAATCTAGATATAAAAAGAGGTCAGAGAGTTGCAGTTATCGGCGGAAATGGAATAGGAAAGTCCACATTGCTTAAGACTCTTGTAGGGGTAATAGAACCTATTTATGGAGAGTATAGGTACGGTACTAATGTCCAGGTAGGATATTTTGATCAGCAGATGGCTGAGTATTCATCTCATAAACAGGTTATTGATGATTTCTGGGATGAGTATCCTAATCTGACAGAAACAGAAGTAAGGAACTGTCTTGGGGCTTTTCTTTTTACAGGAGAGGATGTTTTTAAGACTGTCGATATGCTTTCGGGAGGCGAAAGGGTAAGGCTTGCACTCTGTAAGATCTTTAAGAATAAGCCAAATGTTCTTATTCTTGATGAGCCAACAAACCATATGGACATTGTTGGAAAAGAAACTCTGGAATCTATGTTAAAGGATTTTGCAGGAACCGTTATTTTTGTTTCTCATGACAGATATTTTGTAAAGAAAGTATCTGATGTTATTTTGGAGATGAGAGACGATGGGTGTACATTATGGCAGTTTGGATATGATGATTACGTAGAAAAAACTACCGCGATTAAGGAAGGTACAACGGCAGCATATACTTCATATGGCACAGACAATAAGATGGTTGGTGGCAAAAAGGCGACTGATACTATGATGAGTTCATCAGAACCAACAGCTGCGCAGTCATCATATCAGGCAGGCAAAGAACAGTCTAGAAATCGAAAAAAAATACAGAAGATAGAAGAGGAAATCGAGAGACTGGAATCAATAGGAGAAGAGTTGAAAACAAAGCTTTCGGATCCTTCAATTGCATCAAGCTATATGAAGCTATCAGAGGTACAGGCTGAAATTGATGCAAACGAAGAAAAGCTTTTAGAGTTAATGGATGAATGGGAGACGTTGAATGAAGGATAACCTTACTAAATCAGATATAGAAAAGATGAAGGCAGAAATTGAGCATAGAAAAGTTGTGGTTCGTCATGAACTCCTCGAACATGTTAAGACGGCCAGAGCACAAGGAGACTTATCAGAAAATTTCGAGTATTATGCTGCAAAGAAAGAAAAAAATAAAAATGAAAGCAGAATCAGATATCTTGAGAGAATGGTAAAAACTGCTAATGTCATAGATGACTCATCTGCGGATGATGAAGTCGGAATAAATAATTTTGTTAAAATTGAATTTATAGAAGATAAAGAGGTAGATACTTACAAAATTGTTACAACCGTGAGGGCTGACACATTTAAAAATATGATAAGTATTGATTCTCCGCTTGGTAAGGCCTTAATGGGACATAAGGTTGGAGATATTGTGAATGTAGTTGTAAATGAGTCTATAAATTATGACGTGAAGATTATTGATATCGATAAGAATACAGATGATTCGGACGATGAGATTAGTAAGTACTAATTTTGGAATTGAAATATAGCAATAAAAAAGCTGCCGCATTATGCGACAGCTTTTTTATTTATAATATTATTTAACTGTTATTGGCTTTCCTGCTTTATTAGGAATTGTCACTTCGAAAGTTTTAATATTTGCTGCAGAATGCTGTGGGTTAGTATTAGGAGTAACCTGAATTACATACTTTCCAGGAGCCTGCATAAATGGTGCAAGTGGCTGAGCGCCTATTGCGTTTATATTAACTCCAACCCCGTTTATAGTTACAACTGAATGATAAGGAATGTAACAAACTGCAAGCATATTTGTATCAAAATACATAGGAACAGCTTCGAGTGGGTTAGGTACGTATGGCTCAAGCAAAGCTGGTGCTGGAGACTGTGGAGTCTGTGGAAGAGGAGTGGCTGTTGCAGGAATTTTTGCATCACCCATGTACTTACCACAATGTTCACATCTGTATACCATAAATCCATCTGTTGTTGCTGTAGGCATTACAATGATATGGCCCTGATCCATTTTATGTCCAAGAGGTGGAATGTCAAATCTGTCGATACCCTTAAGACAAGTTGTACAGTAGTAAATATTATGTCCTGGCTTTTCACATGTGGCAGGACTATATGTATAATCATATTTCCAAGCATGATTACCTACCCAACAGTCAGGGTAATCAGCTTTTACTGTAGTAGTAGAAATAGTAGCAATTGCTGCTATCGCAAAAAGAGTTGAGACTCCTTTGATAATAATGTTTTTTATATTCATATTTAATCTCCTTCACCCCATTAATTAGGAAAATATACTCACCGCTTTTAGTTTACCATAATAAAAATTGGTTTACAATAACTAGTTTTACGATATTACGACACCTATTGCCATATTTGATATCTAGCGGATTTTTATTATATATGATAAAATTAATTCTATCTATGCATTCATTAGAATGTATACCTTATTAGAGACAATATAAATTGGAGGATAAATAAATGGCACTACTTGAAACATGGAGAAAAATGGCATACTCAGAAACTGCAGATAAGAATGCGTTATCTCAGCTTTGGGGAGAGTATTTCCAGCAGGAAAAGGAAATTTATATTCAGCTTCTTGCAGATCCTGATGCAAAAGTAAAGGGGACAGTTAAGGAACTTGCTGAAAAATATGGTGTTGATATTATGACTATGACAGGATTCCTTGATGGAATTAATGATAGTCTTAAGAAACCAAATCCAATCGAAGAGATGGAAGAGGATACAAAAGTATCACTTGATTTCGATAAGGAGCTTCTTTATAAGAACATGGTTAAGGCTGGTGCTGACTGGCTTTACGGTCTTGAGGAGTGGAATGATATTTTTGATGAGAATACAAGAAAAGCTCTTTACAAGGAGCAGAAGGCATCTACAACAGTTAAATATGATGCACCAAAGGTATTTCCTAACGACCCATGTCCATGTGGATCAGGTAAGAAATATAAGAAGTGCTGTGGAGCACGTAAGTAGACCAATAGAAAGAAGAAATAGTCATGGCAAATTTTAAAGAAGATTTAGAGTTAAATACATTAAACCATAGCTGTGCACATATGATGGCACAGGCGATTAAGCGTCTTTATCCAGGTACTAAGTTTTGGGTAGGACCTGTTGTAGAAGAAGGCTTCTATTATGATATTGATGTTCCATCAGGTACAATTACTGATGAAGATATCGAGGCAATTGAGAAGGAAATGAAAAAGTGTGCCAAAGAAGCAAAGAGAATCGTCAGAAGCGAAATCTCAAAAGCTGAGGCACTCGAAATGTTTAAGGATGACGAGTACAAGCTTGACCTTATTTCTGGTCTCGATGATGGTAACATTTCTATTTACACACAGGGTGATTTCACAGATCTTTGTCGTGGACCACATGTAGATAACACAAAGCTTTGTAAGAACTTTAAGCTTATTAAACATTCTGGTGCATACTGGAAGGGCGATTCTAAGAATAAGGTGTTACAGAGAATTTATGGTGTATGTTTCCCTACACCAGAAGAGTTAGAAGCACATCTTCAGTTGCTTGCTGAGGCAAAAGAGAGAGATCACCGTAAAATAGGTAAGGATCTTTCAATATTTATGACAGATGATCTTATTGGCCAGGGTCTTCCAATGTTTCTTCCAAAAGGATATACAATTTGGAATGAACTTGAAACATATATTCGTAATAAAGAACTACGTCTTGGCTACCAGCATGTACTTACACCATGTATTGGTACAGTAAATCTTTACAAGACATCGGGACACTGGGATCATTATAAAGAGAACATGTTCCCAGCTATGGAAGTTGATGATGAGACATTCGTTCTTCGACCAATGAACTGTCCTCACCATATGATGATTTATGCTAATGCGCCTCATTCGTATAGAGAACTTCCTATCAGACTTGCAGAGATTGCTCATGATTTCAGATATGAAGCTTCTGGCGCTCTCAAGGGTATTGAGAGAGGTAGACATTTCTGCCAGAACGACTCACATATTTTTGTTACACCAGAGCAGATTAAGGATGAGTTTAAGGCAGTTGTAGACCTTATTTTTGAAGTTTATAAGGATTTTGGTATTACAAATTATAGATGTGTTCTTTCACTTCGAGATCCTGCTGATACAGAAAAGTATCATCCAGATGATGAAATGTGGAATACAGCAGAGCAGGCTCTTCGTGAGACTCTTGATGCAATTGGCATTGAATATACAGAAGAGATTGGTGAGGCCGCATTCTATGGTCCTAAGCTTGACGTAAACGTTAAGCCAGCCGTTGGTGCTGAGTACACACTTTCAACATGCCAGCTTGACTTCTGTCTTCCTATGAAATTTGATCTTAAGTATGTTGATGCAGATGGCAGCAAGAAGACTCCTGTAGTTCTTCACAGAGCTATACTTGGTTCTCTTGACAGATTTATGGCATATATTCTTGAGGAAACAAAGGGTAAGCTACCTACATGGCTTTCACCAGTTCAGGTTAAGGTACTTCCACTTTCAGATAAGTATATTGATTATTCTCAGAAGATATTCGAAAAGCTTCTTGATGAAGGTATCAGGGCAGAAATTGATACTCGAGATGAGAAGATTGGATATAAGATTCGTGAGGCAAGACTTGAGAAGATTCCTTACATGCTTGTTCTTGGACAGAAGGAAGAAGAGGCTTCGGAGGTTGCAGTTCGTTCGAGATTTGCTGGAGACGAAGGTGCCAAGAACTTTGATGAGTTTGTAGCAGCACTTAAAGAAGAAATTGCTACCAAAACTATTCGTGAAGAAATTCCTTTAGAGGAAAGAAAATAATATTTAAAAAGCGGGCTTTATGCCCGCTTTTTTATTGCAAAATATTATTTGAATTGTCTATAAATATGGCCTGACATTTTATGTCAGATTTATTAAGCGATTCAATGAAATTAGGTCCGTTCTTTTTGCCGTATATGAAGGCAACTGTTGAAAGAGCATCCGCATCATAAGAAGTGTCAGTTATTATTGCTACAGAATTTAAATTGTTATCTGCCGGATATCCGGTTTTTAAATCTATTATATGGTGATAGATTTTATCGTTGTATTTAAAATATCTTTGGTAGTTACCGCTTGTGACAATGGATGTATCTTTCTCTGATACACCAGTAATAATGTTATCGCTTGCATTATCATCGGAGAAAGGTTTAGTAATTCCGATGTTGTAACAACCATCTTCTCGCAGAGGGTTTTCGCCAATTAAAAGTACATTTCCGCCCAGTTGGATAATACCACTAGTCACCCCGTTACTAACTAAATATTCCTTCATCTTGTCAGCGATGTATCCCTTTGCTACGGCACCAAGGTCGAGCTTAGCCCCAGGCGTATTTATTCGTACAGAATTGGAGCTAGCGTCTAAATCAATAGTGGCTTTTCCACACAGTTTAATGGCTTGCTCTATATCATCTTTTGATGGAATTATTTCGTCAAGACTTATATT
Organism: Lachnospiraceae bacterium; assembly: GCA_030523345.1. Taxonomy (GTDB): domain Bacteria; phylum Bacillota; class Clostridia; order Lachnospirales; family Lachnospiraceae; genus UBA2868. The sequence goes on along the minus strand of JAUNIR010000005.1, from coordinate 52,969 downwards.
TGATTCAGAATTATTTATTATAGAAGACTTTCCAGAGATATCCCAAAGATCTGTCAACGCACCGCACATTACAGAAAAATGTCCGTCTGATAGATCTTCGTAAGTCATGGATCTTTCAATGATGGAAAACGTTTCTGGATTAATTTGAACCCATTCCATACATGAATTATTAACCTTGCTGACGTCACTAAAATTATTTGTTTTTGACAAAAGCGCATCGTAGTTATCTGCTAGTGCAAAACAATCATCTATTAATTTTGAAGAGTTGCGCTCATAGAGTGTGATAGAGATAACGGTATCAAAATAGACACCTGTTTTTGTAACAGGAGAAGGTGCTTTCTGGCAACCGTTAAATGACAATGTGCAAACGGTTAATATAATACATAGAATTAAAGCTAAAGGAGCTTTTTTATTATTTTTTATCATGAGAAATATGATACAATATATAAGGCTTTAATGTCGAGATGAAAGCAGTAATTATATTAGAACTATGTATTAGTGGGATTATTAAGAAAGAGAGAAAGTTATGAACAATCAGGCAGTTAATCCATACCTTCCTTCATGGGAGTATATTCCAGATGGAGAACCATATGTATTTGGTGACAGAGTATATATTTATGGTTCACATGACAAGTTTAATGGTGATGTGTATTGTATGCTGGACTATGTGTGCTACTCAGCACCAGTAGATGATATGTCTGAATGGAGATATGAAGGAGTAATCTATAGAAAAGACCAGGATCCGAGAAATGGAGACCTTCAGGGATGCCTTTATGCACCTGATGTTACAGTGGGACCTGATGATAGATATTATCTATATTATGCATTAAGCAATTTATCCTTAATTTCAGTTGCGGTATGTGATGAACCAGCAGGTCAGTATGAATTCTATGGTTATGTTCAATATGAAGATGGGACAAAACTTGGAGAAAGAGAAGGGGACGAACATCAATTTGATCCAGGTGTACTAACAGAAGGTGATAAAACATACATGTACACAGGATATTGCCCACTTGATGATGGTACCAGACATGGCGCTATGTGTACAGTTCTTGGTAAAGACATGATTACGATAGTTGAAGAGCCAGTCTTTGTAATGCCTAATAAGATATATAGTGTAGGCCATAAGTGTGAAGGACACGCATTCTTCGAAGGTCCTTCGATTAGAAAAAAAGGAGATACTTATTTCTTTATATATTCAACAGAGCGTCAGCATGAACTGGCATATGCTACAAGCAAAGAACCAACAAAGGGATTTGAATATCAGGGTGTTCTTGTAAGTAACGGAGACTTGAATATTGACACTTATAAACCTGCTGATAGAGGAATGGCTTACTGTGCTAATAACCATGGTAGTATGGTTCAGATAAAAGACGACTGGTTTATTTTCTATCATAGACATACAAATGGAACAAATTATTCACGACAGGCTTGTTTCGAAATTCTTCACGAAAGAGAAGATGGTCTTTTTGATCAGGTGGAAATCACTTCAAATCATGGTATGAAGCCACTAAAAGGGGAAGGTGAATATCCTACATACATAGCATGTAATTTATTCTATAAGCATGACAATACATTTATGATTCCATGGCAGGGATGGCTCCCAGACATTTTCCCAAAGCTTACTCAGGAAGGACGAGATGGCGACGAGAACTATGGTTATATAGCAAACATGATTGCTGGCTCGGGAGCTGGATTCAAATACTTTGACTTTAAGGGTGTTAAAGCAGTATCTGTATGGACGAAGGGATATGCATCGGGACCATTACAGCTTAGAACATCTCACGATGGCGAAGTACTTGCCGAGTTTACTATGGAATTCTCAAATGTATGGAGAGAGTATAAGGTTGATGTAAATATCCCAGACGGAGTTAGCGCATTATACTTTACATATGAAGGTGAAGGACATATGCAGTTTAAATCATTTGAGTTATTTGTCTAAGCTAGAAATACCATGGTGGCATTATTGTATTTCTAATAGCTGTGAATTTATGTACAAGTGATACAGAATACAGACCAAAGATAAGCATAATGGCGTATTCAAGTAGCATAATATAAGACAAAATCTTTGTTTGAATTTTGATTTTTATATTATAGGTATGACCTATAGTAAGTAATATTTTTTTAATGTGAACAAAGTATTCAATGATAAAGAATACAGCAATATAAATAAGCATCGTAACCCATTCATAGTTTACATTTACTCTGTTATAAAAATACATTGGGACAAGGGTTATGATTTTATATGTGAATATTGCTACTATACCTGGAATTAAGAAACCGAAACAGGCTGCATATGATTTACAAAACCAATATATTGAATAGTATAAAGCAAGACCTTTTATTAGGTTGATTATGGATTTTTCAATGTATATATCAGTTTCAGGAGATTTCATAACTGCTTTAATGATGTAGATTATACATATTGTTAAAAATATAAAATTCAGGCCTCGATATCTGTAAATAAGAGTTGAGTACAGATCAGGCGAATCATAAATTTCTGAATCGTATGTCACATCTTGAGCAGACTGTTCTTGTGAACGACTACTATTATTAGAAGATGTATTTTGATTATAGTTACGGCTAGAATTTGTAGCTTGATTGTTAGTATAGTTGGCATCTTGCTTGGAGGTACTGCTTTCGTAATTACATGAATAATTATGTTCGAAAGTTTTGGCATCAGGGCCCATAAGCCCTTCGGAGTAGGCTTTTTCTATTACTTCATAAGCAGCGTTTATTTTGGCACTTATTTCGTTATAAAAACGCTCCTCGCCAGAAGGACAGGAGTCGGGATGCCATTTTAAAAGTAACTTCTTATATATTGTTTTTACTTGTTCTTTTTCAATGTGTACATCAGAGATGTTAAGTGTTTCCATTGCTTTCCTAAGCTCTTCAGAAGATACTGCCATATATGCCTCCAGTTTTGTGAAAGTTTATAAGGTAATAGTAATGGAAAATGAATAAAAAAATAATAAACTGATGGTTTAAAAAATATTTGACATCCTATATAATCAGTGTTAATATATTCGAGGTGTGAAAACACAGTGCAAGCAGAGTGAGAACTCTCACCCTGGGACCTTAAATGAGTTACCAGGCGTCGAAATATTTATTCATACAGGATTTGAATGTGTGAAGTGTATTTTAGACGAATGCTTGTATGCGTTCGTTTTTTTATTTTTACCGAAAGGTATGGAGGGCAAAACTATTAGCGATTTAATGATTAACGGACAAATTAGAGATAAGGAAGTTCGTGTAATAGGTGAAGACGGTGAGCAGCTTGGCATTATGTCAGCAGCAGAGGCACAGAAATTAGCAGATGAGGCGGGACTTGATTTAGTTAAGATTGCACCTACAGCAAAGCCTCCTGTATGCAGAATCGTTGATTACGGCAAGTTCAAGTATGAGCAGGCACGTAAGGAAAAAGAAGCTAAGAAAAAGCAGAAGACAATCGAAGTAAAAGAAATCCGTATGTCACCAAACATTGACACTAATGATTTAAATACAAAGATTTCTGCAGCAAGAAAGTTCCTTGAAAAAGGTGACAGAGTAAAAGTTACAATCCGTTTCAGAGGAAGAGAACTTGCACATATGAATGATAATAAGTACATCCTTGAGGATTTTGCAAAGTCTCTTGAAGACGTTGCAGTAGTAGAGAAACCAGCTAAGGTTGAGGGACGTACACTTACAATGTTTTTAACCGAAAAGCGTGGATAGATAATCACCGAACGGTTGAATATATAAAATTTAGGAGGAACACAATTATGCCAAAGATTAAGACAAACAGATCAGCAGCAAAGCGTTTTAAAGTTACTGGAACAGGTAAGCTTAAGAGAAATAAAGCTTATAAGCGTCACATTCTTACAAAGAAGAGCACAAAGACAAAGAGAAACCTTCGTCAGCCAGCTATTACAGATGCAACAAATGTAAGCAACATGAAGAAGATTATGCCTTATTTATAAGGTGGAGTTTGTAAAGTTTAAGGTTGAATTATTTAGGAGGAAATAGAAATGGCAAGAATTAAAGGCGGATTAAACGCTAAGAAGAAACACAACAGAGTATTAAAGCTTGCTAAGGGTTATAGAGGAGCTCGTAGCAATCAGTATAGAGTAGCAAAGCAGAGTGTTATGCGTGCGCTTACAACAGCATATGCTGGACGTAAGGAGAGAAAGCGTCAGTTCAGACAGCTTTGGATCGCTCGTATCAATGCAGCAGCTAGATTAAATGGTCTTTCATACAGCAAGATGATCTACGGATTAAAGGTTGCTGGTGTTGATATCAACAGAAAGATGCTTGCAGAGATGGCTGTAAACGACGCAGAAGGCTTCAAGCAGCTTGCAGAACTTGCAAAGTCAAAGATTGCATAATAAGTTTGTAAATATCACTAAAAGGGAGCGCAATAGCTCCCTTTTTTAGTGCATTTTAATTCTTGACTTCAACGCGTTAAAGCAATACAATAGCCATTGGTTTAATTTCGATAACCTAAGGAGGGTAATAATTATGAAAAAGAAAATTGCAATGCTTCTTACAGCAGCAATGGTTTTAGGCCTTGTTGGATGCGGCCAGGCAGCTCAGGCTCCAGCAGCAAGTGAACCAGCAGCTACAGAAGCAAAAGAGGAAACAACAGAAGCAGCAGAAGAAGTAGCAGAGGCAGAAGCTCCGGCAGCTGCAGAGGGACAGACATACACAGTTGGTGTTTGCCAGCTTGTTGAGCATCCAGCTCTTGATGCTGCAACACAGGGATTCATGGATGCTATCCAGGCAGAACTTGGCGATGCAGTAACATTTGATGTTCAGAACGCTCAGGGTGACTCAAATACTTGTTCTACAATTATTAATAGCTTTGTATCAAACAACGTAAATCTTATTATGGCAAATGCTACACCAGCACTTCAGGCTGCAGCAGCAGGTACAAACGAGATCCCAATTCTTGGTACATCAGTTACAGAGTATGGTGTTGCTCTTGATATTGACAACTTTGCAGGTACAGTAGGTGGTAATATTTCAGGAACATCTGATCTTGCTCCACTTGACAAGCAGGCAGATATCTTCACAGAGTTACTTCCAGATGTTAAGAAGGTTGGTCTTGTTTACTGTTCAGCAGAAGCTAACTCACAGTACCAGGTAGATGTTGTTAAGGAATGTCTTGAAGCTAAGGGTATCGAGTGTCAGCTTTACGCATTTGCTGATTCAAATGACTTATCAGCAGTTGCTACATCAGCAGCAAGTGAGTGCGAAGCACTTTATGTTCCTACAGATAACACAGTTGCATCAAATGCAGAAATCATTCAGAACATCTGTGTACCAGCCGGTGTTCCAGTTGTAGCCGGTGAGGAAGGTATCTGTGGAGGATGTGGTATTGCTACACTTTCAATTAGCTACTATGATCTTGGTACAGCAACAGGTAAGATGGCTGTTAAGGTTCTTAAGGGAGAAGCTAACATCTCAGAGATGGCTATTGAATATGCTCCAGAATTCACAAAGAAGTACAATGTAGCAAACTGTGAAACACTTGGAATTACAATTCCATCTGATTATGTTGCAATTGAGGCTGAATAATAGTTTCGTATATTATTGAAATATGATATTATAGTCCACGGGCGTTCATATGGCGCCCGTGAATTATATTTTTAAAGAGGTTTTAAGATGAATTTTTTAAATTTACTGAATGCAATGCCAGGTGCTTGTGCACAGGGCCTGATTTGGGGAATTACAGCTATTGGTATCTATATTACATATAAGGTTTTAGACATCGCCGATTTAACAGTTGATGGTTCTCTTGGAACAGGCGGAGCTGTGTGCATTATGATGATGATGTCAGGACATAATGTATATGTTTCAATGCTTGTAGCAATTTTAGCGGGGATGCTTACGGGATTAGTTACAGGTATATTTCATACATTTATGGGTATTCCTGCAATATTAGCTGGTATCCTTACTCAGCTTGGTTTATATTCAGTAAACTTAAAGATAATGGGTAAGTCTAACCAGGCGATTAATGTTGACAAGTATAGTCTCATGGTTTCACTTAGATATATTAAAAATGTTCCAATATTTAAAAATACAATACTTATTGTTGCGATTGTTATCGCTATCCTTATTGCAATACTATATTGGTTCTTTGGAACAGAGCTTGGCTCATCACTCCGTGCAACTGGATGTAATGCAGGAATGGCGAGGGCGCAGGGTATAAACACTGACTTTGCAAAAGTGTTAGGACTTATGATTTCAAATGGACTAGTTGCTTTATCAGGATCGCTTCTTGCTCAGTATCAGGGATTTGCTGATATTAACATGGGTAGAGGTTGTATCGTAATTGGTCTTGCTGCTGTAATTATTGGAGAAGCGGTTTTCTCATTCTTCCATAATTTCTCATTAAAGCTTTTAGCAGTAACGTTAGGTTCAATTATTTATTACATTGTATATAATGTTGTAATCTGGCTTGGAATTGATGCGGATTTATTAAAGCTCTTATCAGCAGTAGTGGTTGCTATATTCCTTGCAACACCATATTTGAGAAGCAAATATATGCCAAAGAAGAGTGTTAAGAAAAATGTAGTAGAGGAGGGTGTGTAGGATGTTAAAAGTATCACATGTTAGTAAAACATTTAATCCTGGAACAGTTAATGAAAAACTCGCTCTCGATGATTTTTCTATAACAATAAATGAAGGCGATTTTATTACTGTCATTGGCGGTAACGGCGCTGGTAAATCTACGTTTATGAATGCTATTGCTGGTGTTTGGAAAGTTGACGAAGGTAAGATTGAGATAGATGGTGAAGATGTGACTGCACTTCCTGAACACAAGAGGGCAAAGTATTTGGGAAGAGTATTCCAGGATCCAATGCTTGGTACTGCGGCAACAATGGAAATACAAGAAAATCTTGCTTTAGCAAAAAGAAGAGGACTTGCTAGAACACTAAAAGCTGGAATTACTAAGAAAGAAATTAAAGAATATAAGGAAATGCTTAAGATCCTTGATCTTGGACTCGAAGAAAGAATGACAACAAAAGTTGGATTACTTTCTGGTGGACAGCGTCAGGCACTTACACTACTTATGGCAACACTTAAGAAACCAAAGCTTTTATTGCTTGATGAGCATACAGCTGCGCTTGATCCAAAAACAGCTGCAAAGGTTTTGGAAATAACAGATAAGATTGTTAAGAGAGACAACCTCACAACGTTAATGATTACTCATAATATGAAAGATGCTATCGCTCACGGAAACAGACTTATAATGTTAAATGAAGGGAAGGTCATACTTGATATTTCGGGTGAAGAAAAAGCGAATCTTACAGTACAGGATTTGCTTAAGAAATTTGAAATTGCTAGTGGTGAAGAATTTGTAAACGATAAAGCAATCCTTGGATAGTGGTTTATAAATTATAGAATGTTGAAGGACAGGTGAGGTGATTCTCATCTGTCTTTTTTAGTAAAAGTTACTATATGTATAGTTGTTAAATTAAGTAAAATGATGTAAAATTAACATATATTTTTGGCAGGAGGACATTTAAATATGTTAGCAACGCTTATTCCTTTGTTTGACGAGACTTTGGCTGTTTCGGGGTATTCGTTATTCGCTCAGAAAAAAAATAATTTATTAAATCCTTCACTACTTGGAACTGGTGGAAATGATGGAGCTGGTGTAGTTGTAGGACTTGAAATTATAAATGCAATTGGCTCGGATGCTATATCAAGAGGCAATACTATTTTTGTTCCATTAAATAATATGTCTATTTTTTCTGATATTGAGGAACAGTGTAAAATCTCACATAAGAGCGTAGCCCTTCTTTTTGATAATTCTATTAAGCCAGAGATGATGTTTATTAACAGAATCAAGGAACTCAAGGCGGCCGGATTTACTCTTGCAATTAGAAAGCTTGATATTTCAGATTTTGAACCATATAGAGATATTCTTTCTCTTATGGATTTCATTATTCTTGACTATAAAAAGATTGCCAACATAGATGCGGCAAAGATTTATTTTGGAAAGGTATATCCAAATATAAGACTTGTAGCAGGTAATCTTGACAATATGGATGCATATGAGGACTTAGTCGAAACTGGTGGCTATTCGCTGTTTGAAGGTGAATTCTACAGACTTCCAGTAACTAAGGGAGATACAGAAGTATCACCTCTTAAAGCTAACTACATAGAACTTTTGAATGTAGTTAATAAACCAGATTTTGATTTAACGACAGCTGCGGATGTTATTGGTAGAGATACTGCTTTAGTGATTGACCTTCTTAAAATGGTAAATAGAATTGCTATTAACTCAGAAATTACTTCAATTCGTCATGCAGCAGCTATGCTTGGACAGAGAGAACTTAAGAAGTGGATTAATACAGCTGTTGCAAATAAGCTTTGTGCAGATAGACCTAATGAAATTACAAGGCTGTCTCTCATAAGAGCTAAGTTCTGTGAGAATCTTGCGAAAGTTTTCGAGATGGCAGATAAAGATAATGAATTATTCTTAATTGGTCTGTTTTCACTTATTGATCTTATTTTAAATATGAAGATGGAAGATGCTTTGAAGCTTGTATATCTCCCTAAGGAAATTCAAACAGCACTTACAAGCGGAGAAGGACGTATTGCAATGGTGCTTGATTTCGTTAAGGCGTACGAACAGGCAAACTGGGCAGAGGCTTCAAGAATTCTTCTTATAGAAAATATCGAAACAAATGCCGTATTTGATGCATACGTTGATGCTCTTGATTGGTACAGCAAACTCTTCAGCAAGTAATATTTAATGAAATACGCTAATATAATTGTTAATATTTCACACGAAAATCTAGATAGAACATTTCAGTACATTATACCGTCTCCACTACAGTCTGTAGTGGAGATTGGTTCGTTAGTAAGAATTCCATTTGGAAAATCGAATAAATTAATCGAAGGATACGTCTTGGACATAACGGATGAGGCGTCTTTTGATGAATCACGACTTAAAGAAATCGTTGAGGTTGTAGTTGATTCTGATGTAAATGAATCCAAGCTTATCAAATTGGCAGAGTTTATAAAAAACAACTATGGATCGACAATGATTAATGCTTTAAAAATTGTCCTTCCAGTAAAGAAAAAGATAAAGGCCAAGGAAGAGAAAAGTATTATACTCAATATTTCTGATGAAGAGGCAGAAAATAAACTTAGCATTTACAAAAGCAAGCATCAGAATGCCAGGGCAAGGATATTAACGGAGCTTATAAATGATAAGGTACTGGACTATGCATTGGTTACATCCAAACTTAACATTTCTTCAGCAACTATTAAATATCTCGAGGATCAAAATATTATAAAAATTGAGTCGAAACGTGTATATAGAAACACGGTTTCTGGTGACATAGAAAAAAACAAAACTGTTTTAAATGAAGAACAGAAACTGATTGCTGATGACATCATTAAAGATATCAAAGATGGAAATCAGAATACTTATCTTATTAGAGGTATAACAGGATCCGGAAAGACGGAGATATACATGGACATAATTGATGAAGTTGTTGCTATGGGGAAACAAGCTATAGTTTTGATACCTGAGATAGCGCTTACATATCAGACAGTTATGCGTTTTTATAAAAGATATGGGGACCATGTATCAACACTTCATTCTAAGCTCTCAGATGGTGAAAGATACGACCAATTTGTAAGAGCAAAGAATCACGAGATAGATGTTATGATAGGGCCTAGGTCAGCTCTTTTTACACCGTTTGATAACATTGGAGTGATAATAATTGATGAGGAACATGAGGGCTCATATAAATCTGAGAAGATGCCAAGGTATCATGCAAGAGAAGTAGCATCTGAACTTGCTAGGCTTAATAATGCCGCGCTTATTCTTGGTTCGGCGACCCCTTCTATAACGTCTTATTACAGAGGAAAAAAAGGACAATATAAATTATATGAACTCGATAAAAGAGCGAAAGAAGCAACACTTCCAGATGTGAAAATAGTTGATTTAAGGGATGAACTTAAATCCGGAAATAAAACTATGTTTTCAAGAACTCTTAAGGAGAAGATGGAAGAACGTTTGATGAAGGGAGAGCAGATTATGCTTTTCCTAAACAGGAGAGGTTATTCTGGATTTGTCTCATGTAGAGATTGCGGTGAGGTGATTAAATGCCCACACTGTGATGTTTCTTTGTCTGAACACAAAAATGGAAAGTTAGTGTGCCATTACTGCGGATATGAAACTACTTTTGTTAAAAAGTGCCCAAAGTGTGGGTCAACGCGTGTCGGAGGAATGAAAGTAGGTACAGAACATGTAGAGGAAATGGTTAAAAAGATGTTTCCAGTAGCCAATGTTCTCAGAATGGATTCAGATACTACTAAATCAAAAGATAGCTATAATAAGATTCTTTCGCAGTTTGCAAATAAAGAGGCGGATATACTAATCGGAACGCAGATGATAGTAAAGGGACATGATTTTCCGTATGTTACATTGGTAGGTATTTTACTTGCGGACATGTCATTACATGTTAATGATTATAGAGCGTCAGAAAGAACTTTTCAGCTTATAACTCAGGCTGCGGGACGTGCGGGAAGGGGTGCACTTAAGGGGGATGTAGTAATCCAGACTTACTCGCCAGATGACTTTAGTATTATAGCTGCTTCACATCAGGATTACAGAGAATATTATGATGAGGAAATTAAATTCAGACAGATGCTTATGTATCCGCCGGTGGGTCAGCTTATGGTTATTTTATGCGAAAGTGAGTATTATAACACAGCGGTCAAATGGTCTGATTATTTGGCAGCTAAGGTGAAAAGTGATATAATAGATGGGTTAAAAAAGACACTTGTCATTGGCCCATGTGATGCCTCTATAGTAAAGATTCAGGACATATATAGGAGAGTGATATATGTAAAGTCACTAGACTATATGGCACTTACCCAGATTAAGGATCGAATTGAACAGATGGAAGAACTTAGCAAGGCTAATATTAGAGTGTCATTTGACTTTAATCCGCTTAATTCTATTTAGTTAGCTCATAAGGAAGGAAGAATATGGCTTTAAGAGAAATTAGAGAGATGGGAGAAGCTTGTCTTTCAAAGAATTGTAAAGAAGTTAAAGAAATGACAGACAGACTTCGTATTCTCATTGAGGATATGATAGAGACAATGCATGCTGCGGAAGGTGTAGGACTAGCAGCACCTCAGGTTGGAATATTAAGAAGACTTGTAGTAATTGACGTTTCTGAAGAGGGAGATAGCCCGATTATAATGATTAATCCTGTGCTAGAAGAAACAAGAGGCGAACAGACAGGTCCTGAAGGATGTCTTTCGGTTCCAGGAAAAACAGGAATAGTTACACGTCCAGAATATGCAAAAGCAAGTGCGTTGGATATCAACATGAAACCTATCATTGTGGAAGGGGAAGGACTTTTGGCAAGGGCTATATGTCACGAACTTGATCACTTAGATGGACACCTATATACGGAATTAGTCGAAGGCCCACTTATGACCAATGAGGAATTCGCGCAATATATGAATGATTTAGAGGCAGAAGAAGACGAAGAGGAATAAAACACATGAAGGTTTTATTTATGGGAACCCCTGAAATAGCGGCAACAATTCTTGAAGCTATTATTAATAGCAAGCACGAGGTTGTAGGAGTAGTCACTCAAGAAGACAAGCCAAAGGGAAGAGGAAAAGTTTTAGCAGCCCCTCCTGTTAAAGAAGTTGCGATAAAGTATGGAATTGAAGTGTTCCAGCCACATATTATAAAAGAACCGGGGGCTATAGAAAGACTTAGGAAATTTGATGCCGATATTTTTGTAGTAGCTGCATATGGCAAAATACTATCAAAAGAAATTCTGGATATTCCAAAATACGGATGCATAAATGCTCATGCATCTTTGCTTCCAAAGTATAGAGGAGCAGCACCTATTCAGTGGTCAATTATAGATGGTGAAAAGGTCACGGGCATAACTATTATGCAAATGGATGAGGGCCTTGATACAGGTGATATGCTTTTTACTAAAGAAGTTGAAATATCAGATGAAGATACTGCAGATACCCTGTATGATAAGCTGTCAATTAATGGTGGGGGAATAACGGTAGAGGCGTTAGATAAAATAGAAGCTGGAGATGTTAACCCAGTTAAACAGGATGGCACAAAGGCAACCTACGCCAAAATGCTTGATAAGTCGCTCGGAAAATTAGATTTCAACAAGCCAGCTGTGGAAATTGAGAGACTTGTGAGAGGACTTAATTCCTGGCCGGGAACATATACATATTTAAATGGCAAAACATTAAAAATATGGAAAACAAAGCTTTCTGATTATAAAGCAAATGGGGAAGCAGGGACGGTTCATAGTGTCGAAAATGGAAGGTTATTTGTTAACACACAGGATGAGGCGCTTGAGATATTAGAGATTCAGCTTGAAGGAAAAAAGAGAATGGACGTCAAATCTTTCATGCTTGGATATAAATTAGAAGAGGGAGAAAAGTTGGGCCAGGAGGTAACAAATGGTAGATAGTTATTATTATGGTTTTGATTGGACATATATATTAGTTGTAATTGGAGGTCTCATTTCTTTATGGGCTTCTTCCAACGTTAAAAGTACATTTAAAAAGTATTCAAGGATAAGATCTGTAAGTGGATTGACAGGTGCAGAAGCAGCAAGAAGACTTCTAAAAGAAGCGGGAATCTATGATGTTTCGGTTGAACATATTAAAGGACATCTTACAGATCATTATGATCCAAAATCAAAGGTTCTAAGACTTTCAGATTCGGTCTACGGATCGGACTCAATAGCAGCTATTTCGGTTGCGGCTCATGAGTGTGGACACGCTATGCAGCATGATGAAGACTATGAACCTCTTAAGATTAGGAGTGCCATTGTGCCAGCAGCTAACTTTGGTTCTAGATTTGGAATTTACATAGTAATTGCCGGAGTATTATTATCATACTTTCAGCCACTTATTACACTTGGAATTATTCTTTTTTCCTTTGGAATGATATTTCAGCTTGTTACATTACCAGTTGAATTTAATGCATCAGCAAGAGCTCTTAGCGTGTTAAAGGAAAAGGAAATGTTAGTGGGTGATGAGAACACTTACGCATATAAAGTATTGAAAGCAGCAGCGTTGACATATGTTGCAGCAGCAGCGGCTTCATTCTTGTCACTTATGCGATTAATTCTTCGCTATGGTGGAAAATCAAAAGAGAGATAATTATATCTTAGGGGTGAGATATAAATTACCGGGGTAGACATGACAGACAACAGAGAAATAATCTTAGAGGCGCTACTTCTACATGATAAAGGAGAGTATGCTGATAGAATTATTAAAAGTATATTAGATAAATATTCATATCTTGAACGATTTGAGAGAAGCTTCATCAATCGTGTCTTTACAGGCACGATTGAAAGGAAGCTTTCTCTTGATTATATAATCAATAAATTTTCCACGGTAAAAGTTAATAAACAGAAACCTGTAATACGCGCCATTTTAAGGATGACTGCGTATCAGTTGCTGTATATGGATTCTATCCCAGATAGTGCGGCAATAAATGAGGCTGTAAAGCTTGCAAAGAAAAAGAAGTTTCAAGGTCTTTCTGGTTTTGTTAATGGAGTACTTAGAAAGATTTCAAAAGAAAAAGAAAGCTTAAACCTAAATGACAGTAATGATTTGTCAGTTAAGTATTCGTGTCCAGAATGGCTTGTTAATCACTTTATAAATGAATGTGGAGTGGACAAGGCTGAGAATATTTTAAAGAATTCGCTTACAAAACGTCCAGTTATAATTAGAACAAATATATCAAAAATAACTCCTGAAGAACTTGTAAATAAGCTCAATTCGGAGGGTGTGACGGTTAGACGTACAAATGTGGAAGAGGCAATAGAAGTTGACGATTTTGATGGGTTTAGTTCACTTGAAAGCTTTGAAGAGGGCTTGTATTGCATACAGGATCTAAGTTCACAGGCAATAGTTGATGATGACGTGATGGAGAGATTAAAGACTGCGGAACTTGTTGTTGATGTATGTGCCGCTCCAGGTGGTAAAACATGTCATATACTAGATATGCTTTCATACTTAGGAAATGATTCGTGTCGGGTTATTGCAAGGGACCTAACAGATAATAAGGCCGACAAAATAGAAGAAAATGTTGATAGATGCGGTTTTGAAAATGCGGATGTTCAAGTTCATGATGCGCTAGTGTTAGATGAAAAACTTGTCGGAAAGGCAGATGTTTTGATTGCTGATTTGCCTTGTTCTGGACTTGGAGTAATAGGAAGAAAAGCGGATATAAAATATAGGGTTACAGAAGAAGATTTAAACAGTCTAGCATCCCTACAAAGAGAGATTCTTAAAGTTGTATCCCAATATGTTAAGCCTGGTGGAATGCTTATTTTCAGTACTTGCACGGTTAATAAACAAGAAAATGATGAAAATGTTAAATGGATAGTAAATAACCTTCCGTTTAATGAAGAATCAGATCATATACAGCTTTTAAATGATAATCCATATAATGATGGATTTTTTATAAGTAGATTTACAAAGACAGAATAAAATGAAGAAAGATTTAAGAAGCTTAAATTTAATAGAACTTCAACTGGTGGTTGAGGGATTGTCTGAAAAGAAATTTAGAGGAACACAGATATTTGACTGGCTCCATAATAAACAAGTCCAAGATTTTTCTAAAATGGGTAATGTACCTAATGCGTTAAAAGAAAAGCTTTTGGATGAATATATGATATATACTGTTACAAAAGCGCGAATGCAGGAATCTAAGGAGGATGGCACAAGAAAGTATTTATTTGAACTTCATGATGGTGAATATGTTGAGAGCGTATTTATGAGATATGCGCATGGAAATAGCGTATGTGTATCATCACAGGTGGGATGCAGAATGGGGTGCAGTTTTTGTGCTTCTACATTAGATGGCCTAGTGCGTAACCTCACGGCGGGTGAAATGTTAGGACAGGTATATGCTATTATGGAGGATACGGGAGAACGTATATCAAATGTTGTAATTATGGGAAGCGGAGAGCCTTTTGACAATTATGACAATGTTGTTGATTTTATGCGGTTGTTAAGTCACGAGAAAGGTCTAAATATTAGCGGCAGAAACATTACGGTTTCAACATGCGGTTTAGTAGATAAAATTAGAAAATTTGCAGATGAGGAGATGAGTGCAACGCTTGCAATATCTCTTCATGCGTCAAATGATGAAAAGAGAAAAAGAATCATGCCTGTAGCAAATAGTTTTTCCATAAAAGAGATTATAGATGCGTGCAAATATTTCTTTGATAAGACAGGTAGAAGACTGACATTTGAATATAGCCTTATTGCAGGGGTTAATGATTCAGAAGAGGATGCCAGCGAGCTTAGTTCACTACTACGAGGACTTAACTGTCATGTGAATCTAATTCCAGTTAATCCGGTAGTAGAAACGGGATATAAAAGTCCAAGTAAAGAGGCGGCGCAGGCCTTCAAAAATAAACTTGAAAAGAAATCTATAAATGTTACAATTAGAAGAGAAATGGGCAGAGATATTGATGGTGCTTGTGGTCAGCTGAGACGGCGAGTTAAAAACCAGGAAATTTAAGGAGAAGAAATGCTGACTGTTTGTTCAAAAACAGATATTGGTAGAAAAAGGAATATGAATCAGGACACGGTTAGTGCATGGAATGTACCAATCGGAAGTTTACCTAACTTATTTGTCGTTGCAGACGGAATGGGAGGTCACAAGGCAGGGGATTACGCCTCAGCATATGCTGTAAAAGCAATAGCTAGAGAAGTTGAATTGGACGAGAGGATAGAACCTGTTAAGATAATTACAAATGCCATAGAGTGTGCTAATGCCGAAATATTTGAAAAGGCAAAGGAAGAAGACTTTGCGGGAATGGGTACAACAGCTGTAGTATCTACTGTTATTGGCTCTACACTTTATGTTGCAAATGTTGGTGATAGCCGTCTTTATCTTATAAGAGACGATATAAAACAGATTACAAGAGATCATAGTCTTGTAGAAGAAATGGTAAGAGCGGGCGAAATCGCAAGAGAAGAAGCAAGATTTCATCCAGACAAGAACATTATTACTCGTGCGGTAGGCGCAGACAGAGTAGTTCTTGTTGATTTTTTTGAAGTAGATATTTTGGAGGGGGATGTCATACTGATGTGTTCAGATGGGTTATCTAACATGGTCGGGGATGACGAGATTTTAAGTATAATTAAGAAACAGAAGGATGTTGAAGGTATGGCGGATGAATTGATAAAAGTCGCTAACCACAACGGGGGCAAAGACAATATAGGCGTTGTTTTAGTACGATTTGAAGGGGCAGTGTAATGTTAAGTCAGGGAACAGTACTTGGAAATAGATACGAAATAGGCGCAAAGATAGGCACTGGCGGAATGGCAGATGTCTATAAAGGTAAAGATCTTAAATTAAACAGATTTGTTGCCGTTAAGGTATTAAAGTCCGAGTTTTCATCTAATAAAAATTTTGTATCAAAGTTTAAAGTAGAGGCACAGTCAGCAGCAGGACTCATGCATCAGAATATAGTAAATGTGTATGATGTTGGTGAGGAAAATGGTCTTTACTATTTTGTGATGGAATTAGTTGAGGGTATTACTCTCAAAAACTATATAGAAAAGAAAATAAGACTTTCATATAAGGAAGCCTTGAGTATAGCCATTCAGGTATCTAATGGTATAGAGGCAGCTCATAATAATGGTATTATCCATAGAGATATAAAGCCTCAAAACATTATTATTTCAAGAGAAGGAAAAGTGAAGGTAGCAGATTTTGGTATAGCAAGAGCTGCCTCTTCAGATACAGTAACATCTCATGCTATGGGTTCGGTTCATTACACGTCACCTGAACAGGCTCGAGGTGGTTATTCTGATGCAAAAAGTGATATTTATTCAATAGGTATCACTCTTTTTGAAATGGTAACAGGACGTGTGCCATTTGATGGTGAAACAACTGTTAGTATAGCTATTAAGCATATCCAGGAGGAAATGCCATCACCTACTAAGTATGTACCGGATCTTCCGATTAGTGTTGAGAAGATCATTATGAAGTGTACACAGAAAAATCCTGATAGACGCTATTATAATGTTGGAGAGCTTATTAAAGATCTTAAGAAGGCATGTATATCTCCAGATGAGGATTTTGTTGTAATACAGGATGCGAGAAGTAATGCTGGAACAAAGGTTATTACAGAAGCAGACAGACCAGGAAGAGGTACGGCCATTAGCGGTCAGCAAGCTGGAGTGCAGGGTGTGCCAGGGCAGATGCCTAAAAATGCTCCGGGATATCCATCATATATTCCTGACGATGACGATGATGATGAATATGATGAAGGTCAGCTAAATCCGTTTCCAGGAGCACCTAGGGATTATAGAGAGAATCCATATGGTGCAAATCAAAATCAGTATGGGGCTAGTCAGAATCCATATGATGTGAGACAAAAGTCACAGTATTATGGGGACGACGATGATGACGATGATTATGATGAGTGGGAACGTCAGGAAAAGCTAAGAAAACAGCAGGAAAAAAGACGAAAAGAAGAAGCTAAGCGTAGAAAAAAAGAGGCTCAGCGTAACCAGAGAGATGGCAGATATCAGGAAAGAACAAGTAACTATCCTGAGAGAAATACAAAAATAGCAGACAATAGAAGACGTCAGGATATACTTGATGATGAAGTAGATCCAAAAATGGAAAAAGTCATGACAGTGCTTATGATTGTTGCAGCTATTGTCATTGCTATTGTAGCTATTTTCGCAGTTGGCAAAGTAATTGGATTATTTGGAAAGACGGGTTCTTCCTTTGGAAATACTGCCAAGGTAGAGGAAGGATACACATTAGTTCCAAATGTAGTTGGTCTTGACCTTGAAAGAGCGTCAAAAGCTCTTTCAGATGCTGGACTTACTGCTAAGGCTACTTACGCAGAATCTACAGAATACGATAAAGACATTATTTGCAGTCAGGATATAATGGACGGCACTCAGGTTGAAATAGGAACAGCCCTTAACCTTGTTGTAAGTTCTGGTAAGGTCGCAGCTACTCAAGGAATTGCGGTTCCTGACGTGGTTGGTAAGACCGAAGTAGAAGCAAAAGTTACACTTGAAAATGATGGTTTTGTCATGGTTAAAGAGTTACTTCCTTCTGATAGTGTTGAGAAAGGAAAAGTTATATCTCAATCACCTCTTGGGGCAACCAATGCACCTAAGGGTAGCCAGATAACTGTTGTGATTTCAGATGGCCCAGATTCATCTGAATCTATAGTACCTGATATTGTTGGTAAAGATAAAGAAACTGCTATGAATATGATTACAGAGGCAGGACTTCTTTTCAATGAAATTAAGGAAGAATCAAATGATGCGGTAGAAGCGGGAAGTGTCATTTCACAGACTATAGCTGCAGGAACAACTGTAACAACGGGAACTATTTTAGACTTTACTGTAAGTAAGGGACCTGCAGGTTATACGTGTTCATATGCTATCTCAGCTCCAGCTGATTACCTGGAAGGCACTGAGGCAGTTATTGTTCTTTTAGATCCAGCAGGAAACCAGCTTGAAAGCGTTACAACAAGTACTTTCCCATATTCACTTGTTAAAAGTGGTATTACAGGTGCTAATTCGGGAGTTATTACTGTAACATACCAGAAAATGGATGGCTCATGGGATACATCAGCACCAGCAAGCGTTACATTTATTCAGGATTAATATTAAATAATTGGAAGATAATAGTATAAAAGGCAAAATAATAAAAGGAATAGCAGGGGTTTACACAGTAAAAGCTGAAGATGGAGGCCTATACTCATGTAAGGCTAAGGGCGTATTCAGAAAAGATGGAGTAAAACCAGTAATTGGAGATAATGTTTGTATAACTATCATTTCAGAGAATAGTTATGAAGGCACAATTACAGAAATCTGCGAACGTAAAAATTCCTTGATTAGGCCATCTGTCGCGAACATTGATATGGCGCTTATTGTTGCAGCCCATAAAAATCCGGATCCTAATTTTTATATGCTTGATAAGCTGATATTACATTTTAAGCAACAGGACATTCCTATACTATTATGTTTTAATAAAGAAGATTTGGTTAAGAAAGAAACTATAGATTATTGTGATCAATATAAGCAGAGTGGAATTGAGGTAATTGTCACAAGTGCCGGAGAAGGCCAGGGAGTTAGTGAGCTTAAGGAATTACTTAAAGGGAAGACTACTTGCATAGCAGGGCCTTCAGGTGTTGGAAAGTCAACGATAATTAATGCGCTTCAGGATAATGTCCAGATGGAAACAGGAGACATTTCAAAGAAGCTTAAAAGAGGAAAACATACGACGAGGCATTCGGAAATTATCCCGATAAGTCATGACACCTATATTATTGATACGCCAGGGTTTACGTCGATAGATGTTTTTGATATGACGGCAGATGAATTAAAGGAGTACTACGATGAGTTTAAGCCTTTTGAGCAGTGCTACTTTATGCCATGTTCACATATTCATGAGCCAAAATGCGGGGTTAGAGAAGCTCTAGTGAATGGTAAAATCAGTAATATCAGATATGATAATTACTGTCATATATATGAGGAGTTAAAAAAGAAAAAATGTTATTGATATCACCTTCAATATTAGCAGCAGATTTTTCAAAACTTGGAGATGTAGTGAGAGAGGCGGACAAAGCAGGAGCTGACTATTTCCATTTCGATGTAATGGATGGATGCTTTGTGCCAAATATTTCATTCGGATTTCCAGTACTTGAAGCAATGGATAAGATTACAGATAAACCACTTGATGTACATCTTATGATAGAAAATCCTGAAAAATACATAGAGCGTTTTGCTAAAGCAGGCGCAAATATTATTACAATTCATCAAGAGGCATGTGTTGGTCATGTAAAAGAGACAGTTGATATGATAAAGTCTCTTGGAATGAAAGCAGGAGTTGCGGTAAAGCCACATACAGACATTTATGCTTTAGAGCCTGTTTTAGAAGATGCAGATATGTTTTTACTTATGACTGTGGAGCCAGGATTTGGCGGTCAGACATTTATGGATTTTACACTTGATAAAATACATAGACTTCGTAATAGACTTGAACAAAAGGGATTAAATACTGATATTCAGGTAGATGGAGGAATTACAAAAGATAACTTTAAAGATGTTATTGATATGGGAGCTAATGTTATTGTAATGGGGTCTTCTGTATTTAAAGGTAATATAGCCGAAAATATGGAATTTTATAATAAGTTCAGATAGGAGTAACTTAGATGAAAAAATATATCAAAATAGCACGTCCGGACCATTGGGTAAAAAATGCATTTATTTTTCCAGGTATTGTTATAGCATTTCTTCTTGTGAATGTTAATATTACAATACCAAAATTTATTTTTAATTTTATATGTGGTTTTTTTGCAACATGCTTTATAGCCTCAGCGAACTATGTAATTAATGAGTGGCTAGATGCAGAGTTTGATCAGTTTCATCCTACAAAGAAATTCAGGCCTGTTGTTTCAGAAAATATGAAGTTTTCTCTGGTAATGCTTGAATATGTTATATGTATAATTATAGGTGTTGTATTGTCACTACTTATTAATATTCCATTTTTAGTAGTAGAGCTTATCTTACTATTTATGGGTGTTTTATATAATGTTAAGCCAATCAGAACAAAGGACGTTGTGTATCTTGACGTTATTTCTGAATCAGTAAATAACATGTTAAGACTGTTACTTGGATGGTTTATAGTAACAGACAGCTTACTTCCACCAAGTTCAATTCTTATAGGGTATTGGTTTGCAGGAGCATTCTTGATGGCAACGAAGAGATTTGCCGAATACAGAATGATTGGAAACCCAGAACAGGCAGGACTATATAGAAAATCATTTAAGTACTATACAGAAGTAAAACTTCTTGTTTCATCATTTTTCTATGCTATGTGTGCAACATTCTTTATTGGAATATTTATGATAAAGTATCGCGTACAGTATATCCTTGGAATGCCATTTTTATTTGGATTGTTCTGCTTTTACTTATCTATTGCATTCAAGCCAGATTCTGCTGCACAGAAACCAGAGAAATTATATAAGGAGAAGAGTTTACTTTTATATTTGTTAGTTTTAGTGATTGTATTATTAATATTAACATTTGTAGATATTCCAATGCCTGATTATTGGCTTAATCCTACATTATTTGCAGTGTAATAATTGTTATAGGTTTTTGAATATATGGATTTAAATAAATATGATTTATATGTGTTTGACGTAGATGGAACACTATATTTTCAGAATAAATTAAGATTTATAATGGCGACAAGACTTCTTGGCTATTATATTTCTCATATTAATAAAATTAGAGATTTATTAATCATAAAGGATTTTAGAAGCCTTAGGGAAAAGGCAAAGGATACAGATAGACTTTACGAACTTACGGCGGAAAAGAATAAGACTTCAGTTGGAAGAGTAGAGGAAGTAATAAAAAAGTGGATATATGAAAACCCAATTGATGCAGTAGCAAAATCTAAGGACTTGGAATTATGTAAACTAACTCGAGAGTTACAGTCAAGTGGCAAAAAAGTTGCTATATGGTCTGACTATGAGGCAAAAGATAAGCTTGAGGCGCTTTCTATTGAGTGTGAAAATGTTTACACAGCAGAGCAGGAAAGGGTTGGAGAGTTAAAGCCTTCACCTAAGGGTCTGTTACTAATTATGAATGATTTAGAGGTGACGCCTGATAGAACGCTGATGATCGGAGATAGGATGGTTAAGGACGGTGAGGCTGCAAAAGCCGCGGGATGTGACTATCTAATTCTATCTAAAAGTAAAAATAAGAGAAAAAAGCAGTTAGAAGTTTAGAAGAATACAATTTAAATGAATTTTTTGCAGATATAGAAAACTGGCGGAGTATGAAAGTAAACCCCGCCAGTTTTATTATTTAGATGAATGGATTATAAAATCTTGATCCATTTGAAAATGTAATAAATAGAGCAATGCACATAGCTGCTACAGTTAAAACCATAACAGTAATATCTAGTGGTTTGAGCGGCCTGCCCATATACCATGTTCTTTTTTTATGCTTACCAAAGCATCTTAACTCCATGGCATTTGATACAACATCAATTCTGTCCATAGATGTAAAAATCAATGGGAATATGATTGCAGCAGTGTGCTTTATTCTATCCATAATGGACGCCTTTTTACTCATTTCAATACCTCTTGCGGCCTGGGAATTTCTTATTTTAGTAAAGTCGGCCTGGACATCAGGGATGTATCTGAGCGCAAGAGCAAGAGAGTAACCACCTTTGTAACCAATTCCAACACGATTAAGTGACGCTGCAAATTCTGATGGATTAGTTGTTGTCATGAAAGTAAATACGGCAGGAACAATAACAATATACTTAATGAACACATTTGCTTCATAAAAGAGTTGCTCCTTAGTAACAACGTATTTATTTGTTAGTGTTAATAATACATGTTTTGTTCCATATAACTCACTTCCATGCTCTGGAGCAAATAAGAATATTGCCAGCAAATTGATTGTTAAAAAGACGAGGATAAATACAAAAACACCTTTTACCTCATCAAAGCTTGTTTTAGAAACAATAAATGCAAGAATCGATACAACAACCATAACAGCAAGCACTCTAATGTCGTAGCAAATCATAGCGGTAATTGTCCATAGTAGGAAGTATACGAGTTTGGTGACTCCGCAAAGGCTGTGAATCCATGTACCCTTGTCATTGTAGGAAAGCATCTTTTTCATTATTTGTTTTCCTCCTCGTATTGAATAAATCTATTTGAAAAACCTATACTATCAGAAATCCCGACACGAGTACACAGGTTGCTAAGAGAAGTCATTTTCAAGTACGCTTTTTCAGTGATTTCGCTATTTGTTAAGACTTCTGCAGGAGTAGCATCGGCTACCATTTTTCCATCAGCAAGTACAAGAGCTCTGTCTGTATACTCAAGCATTAAGTGCATATCATGAGTGATCATAATGATTGTAATACCGTGCTCTAAATTAAGTTTTTTTAGAAATTCCATTATCTCTGTGTATCTTCTGTAGTCTTGCCCTGCTGTAGGTTCATCAAGTATGAGTACTTCAGGGTTCATTGTTAGTATAGAGGCAATGGTAACACGTTTTTTCATGCCATATGAGAGAGCGTTTATCGGCCAGTTTCTGTATGGCCATAACTCACATATTTTAAGGACTTCTTCACATTTTGATTTAATTGTGGCTTCGTCCACACCTCGAATCTTAAGTCCTAAGGCAACTTCCTCTAAAACAAAAGGTTTACTAATCATGTGATTAGGATTTTGCATTACAAAGCCAATTCTTTCACCACGCTCTTTTATGGAGTATTTTGATATATCCTCACCTCTATAATGTATTGAGCCATTTGAAGGATTAATAAAGCCACATATTAGTGACGAAAGAGTAGATTTTCCGGCGCCATTTTTACCTACGATGCTCATCATTTCTTTTTCATAAACAGTGAAGTTAATGTCAGAAAGAACAGTCTTGCCACTGTCATATGAAAATTCTAAGTTTGATACCTTAAGAATCTCGTTTCCTGATATGGAAGATTTTTTGTCATGCGTAGACTGATAAAAAGACTTAATGTTATCTTCATACTCTGATAAATCCATAGTATCAACATTGGCAGGCTTACTTTCTGTTGTTATCTCGCAACCAGCAGCTTTAAGTGCTGATATATATAATGGTTCACGAATACCTGCATTAATAAGATAGTCAGATGATAGCATTTCGTCAGGAGTTAAATCAGCTTTTATAGTTCCTTCATCGATTAAGATAATTCTGTCTACATCTTTATATAAAGCATCTTCAATACGATGCTCGATGATGAGACATGTTATTTTTTTTTCTTTATTCAGAGAGTCAATAAGTGCAATGGTTCTCTTTCCTGTAGCTGGATCGAGATTTGCAAGTGGCTCGTCAAAAAGAAGTATGTCTACGTCACTAACTAATACACCGGCCATTGAAACTCGCTGCTTCTGACCACCAGAAAGGGCGGTAGGGGCATGACCTTTAAGTTCTGTGATATCGACATCCTTACAAACTTTGTCAACTTTTATATTCATATCGTCAAGTGGGACGAGGTTGTTTTCAAGAGAAAAGGCAACATCTTCGCCTACGGTGAGACCTACAAACTGGCCATCGGTGTCCTGCAAAACTGTGCCAACAATATTGGATAAGCCAAAAATACCAAGATCTCTTGGATTTTTACCACCAATAGTATATGATCCTTCAATTTTTCCCTCATAAGCAAAAGGCACCAGCCCATTAATCAAATGGGCCAGTGTCGATTTACCACTTCCTGAAG
Organism: Lachnospiraceae bacterium; assembly: GCA_030523345.1. GTDB lineage: Bacteria > Bacillota > Clostridia > Lachnospirales > Lachnospiraceae > UBA2868. Next base: position 28,677 of record JAUNIR010000005.1, on the reverse strand, counting down.
GTCCTACTATAAGAACTTTTTCTCCGGGAAAAATATCAAGATTAATGTCATGAAGAGTAGGACTTTTCTGAGATCTATATGTAAATGAAAAATCCTTAAAGCTAATTATTGTATCCATTAATCCACCTAGTTTTCAAATTATTCAGCATCTTCCTTTTCAAGGGAACCAGATTTTGCAAAAATCTTAGAATAACCTACAGCGAGAAGAGTACCAAGAATCGCAATAATTACGATATTGCCAAGGAATGCTAAAGCACCCTGTGCAAATACTTTATTAGCTGGTTCAGCATAGATAACGATATCAAGAACTGGAGCAACTATAATCCAAGCGATGGCGTTGGCAACTACCTGTACGATATTGAAAAGTGCAATATTCTTACCAGTAAAACCGCCTTCTTTAATAGCGTATTTCTTAACAAAAAGACCGATAAGAGCACCAACTACAGCTTCAGGGAATACCCAGCTCCACCATACACTTCCGTAGAAGAGAGCGTCGCCAAGAGCGTGGCCAAGGAAACCAACGATACCACCAACAACTGGTCCAAATACAGCTGAAAGGAAAGCGAGTACAGCCATACGTGGCTGAAGAGCTGTGTTAGGAACGATTACAAGTGGAATTTGGATCTCTGTAAGAACGATGAAGAGAGCCACACCAATACCAGTTGCAACAACTTCTTTAATACCAAATTTGTTTTTCATTTTAATACCTCCAATAGGACAATTTATTAACAAGTATACTTTACAACATTATTGATTAAAAATACATAAAATATATGATAGTTTTTTATAATTATTTGGAATAATTTTTAATTATAACAAGGCATATTTTCTTGTGTTTTTACGTCAAATAGAGTAAAATTTTAGACGGTAGCGTCAAATTTTGACGTAAAGTAATTTAAAAGTGAGGAAAATAATAATGAAGAGTCAGAACAAGTGGATTTGTGCGGCCATTCCAGGATTATTACTCCATTGTAGTATTGGTACAGTTTATTGCTGGTCATACGTAAGCGGTGCTGTTTCATCAGCTATCGGTTATGATATTAAGACAGTAAACTGGGCTTTCAGTATTGCAATTCTTTTCCTTGGTATGTCTGCGGCGTTTTTAGGAAATTTCGTTGAGAAGGATATTCATAAGGCATCATTGATTGCTACTATCTGTTTCTCAATCGGTATGGCTGGTACAGGTTTCTTCGTATGGTATGGAAGTAACCAGTATGCTGCAACAGGTACACCAAGTGCATTAGCACTTATAGGCATTTATCTGTTCTACGGTGTGATAATGGGTATTGGTCTTGGTACAGGATATCTTTCACCAGTTAAGACACTTATGCTTTGGTTTGAGGACAGAAAGGGTCTTGCAACAGGTCTTGCAGTTGCCGGTTTTGGTGCGGCTAAGGCTATTGGTGCTCCTATTATGGAAGCAATGCAGAACAATGCATCAATTGGTGTTATTAAGATGTTCTACATTCTTGCTGTGGTATATTTCATCATGATGTTTGTTGGTCACTTATTACTTAAGAAGCCAGCAGGATGGCATGAGCCATCAGGTGATGAAAAGAAGCCAACAATTATGGAAGTATTAAAGACAAAGGCTATGACAAACTATGTTGGTATATGGCTTATGTTCTTCTTAAACATCACATGTGGTCTTGCAATTATCTCTTATGAGAAGCAGTTATTCATGACTGTTGGATTCTTAGGAGCTGCAGGATTACTCGGTGCTATTTCAGCTGTATTTAATGCAGGTGGTCGTCTTGGCTTCTCAGCATGGGCTGACACAATGAATGATAGAAATACAATTTATAAACTTATCTTTATTCTTTCTATTGTATTTACTGCAATTGCACTTGTAACAAATGGTATCGTAAATGGTGCTGGTAACAAGGTACTTGCTATCATCGTAGTTGCATTGATCTTTGTTGTAAATGCTGGATACGGCGGAGGATTCTCTAACGTTCCAACACTTCTTTCAGACCACTATGGAATGGGAAGTATTTCAGCAATTCATGGAATTACACTTTCAGCTTGGGGATTTGCAGGTATTGCTGGTCCACAGCTTGCAGCATTCATCGTTAAGAACTTCGGTGGAGAGACAGTAGATTTCGAATACCATGGTAAGGTTGTTACTGCGAACCCACTTGGATATCAGAGAATTCTTGTTGCTACATTAATTCTTTACATTATTTCTTTAGTAATCTGTATGGTTCTTGTAAAGCCTACAGATAAAGCTCTTGAAGCAAAGGCAGCAAAGCAGGCTAAATAATATTTAATATAAACAAGAGGGGACGTGCTTTATTTGAGTACGTCTCTTCTTGTCTTTATAAGAAATTATTAAAAATTAAGATAAGTATTTTACTGAATAACGGAGAAAAATATGTTAGTAAAAAAACTGATTAATGAAAAAATACATAAGTATATGGAAGAAAATTTTACGGAAGTTCTGCATACTACCTTAGATCCTAATAAGCCAGGTGTTGTCAGAATTCATTTGGTTCCACCAAAAGCTGAAGGTGAAGAGACTGGGTCCAGTATTGTGATTCTTAATGGACAGGATATTATACCTGTAAATACTTCGTGGACTATTTTATTAATTGAGTTTATTAAGGAAGTTAATAAATATAGTGGGAAGAGTGTTTCAGAGGCAGATAGTCAGGTCATTATGGATAATACTGTTAAAGCAGTAAGAAAAGTGTTTCCATTACTCAGTAAAAAACTTATTAAAAATGATATATACACAATAATGAAGACCTTTACGCAGGTAGCACTTGGTGAAGAACCTGATGAAGATGTGGACTATATAAGTATAGGAGAGTATGCACCTTATATGAGAGCTCCACATAGAATGGATCTTTTAGTGTCAAGTATGGTTAAGGAAGGCAAGTGGCATTGTAATCAGAATTGTATTCATTGTTATGCTGCAGGTCAGGAATTAGTATCAGAAGAAGAACTTTCAACACAAGAATGGAAAAGCATTATAGATAAGTGCAGAGAATCACTTATTCCACAGATTACATTTACAGGCGGTGAACCTACAATGAGAGAAGATCTATTCGATCTCATTGAATATGCTAGCTGGTTTGTAACAAGACTTAATACAAACGGAATAAAGCTTACAAAGGAATACTGTGAAAAGCTTGTTAACGTATCTCTTGATAGTTGCCAAATCACATTTTATTCATGCGATAAAGAAATACATAATAAGCTTGTAGGTATGCCTCAGTATGATAATACACTTGCAGGAATAGAGAATGCTGTTGAAGCTGGACTAAGTGTAAGTATAAATACGCCACTTTGTAGCCTGAATAGAGAATATGTAAAAACGCTTGAATTTTTAAATAAAAAAGGTGTTAGATATGTGACTTGCTCAGGCTTAATAACAACAGGAAATGCATTAAAGGAACAGTCTGAGGAATTACAACTAAGTACAGAGGAACTTAAGGAAATACTAGAAGAAGCGGCAAAATACTGTGCTGAAAATGACATGGAAATAAGCTTTACATCACCTGGATGGATAGAAGAAGATTTCTTTGAAAAAATTCATATAACAAAACCAACATGTGGCGCGTGCCTTAGCAATATGGCTATTACTCCGGCGGGGAATGTTGTACCTTGTCAGAGTTATCTGTCAGGAAAGCCACTTGGCAATATGCTCAACGATGCTTGGGAAGATATATGGGGTAGTGATGAGTGTAGGAAACATAGGGATTTTTCAGTGAAAATGACGGGAGAATGTCCACTTAGAAAAAATAAATCAAAGAAGGAGGAGTGCTAATATGAAGAAGATAACACTCCGAGTTATTACAGTAATTACAGCAGTATTGCTTGCAACAGTATTTGTATATGCTAGGCCTGTAAGTGCAAAAATACTGGATGAGATTCTTGATTATCAGATTACGGCTGATGTTAACGAGGATGCTACAGTCAACATTAGATATGATATTACATGGAAGGTCCTTGATTCAAAATCTGAGGGGCCACTGGAATGGGTGCAGATTGGAATTCCAAATAAACATTGTAATAACATAGAGGCCCTTTCAGGTAATATAACAAGCATCAATACTAAAAACTCTGGTGGAACATATGCTGTCATTTATTTTGATAGAAAGTATTATGCAGATGAAGTGGTACAGTTTTCGTTTATGATAAACCAGGACTATATGTATCAAGTTTTCCCGGAGGAAGAGGTAGTGGAGTACAAATTTACTCCAGGCTGGTTTGATTCTGCACCGGTTGACAATATTGAAATATGGTGGAATTCAGATAAGGCCATAAAGATAGAACCGGCGTCTCTAAATGAAGGAGACTATTATCATTGGCAGGCAAGGCTTTCGCCTAACGAAAAATTTTCTGTAGAAATACAATATCCGGTTGATGCATATGGCTTTGATTTGACACAACACAACAATAGTGATGATAGTGATGGCTATAATTTCAGTGAACATTCAGCTATTGAGAATGCTATGTTCGCAATAATCATGGTTGTATGCCTGATTTTTATCCTTATTATGTGCTGTCTCCCGGTTGTAATTCCTCTAATCGTAGTACTTGCACTGTATAACGCAGCTAGAGGGTTTAAGGTTACTAAGGAAAAGAAAATAACAAGAACAATTATCGAGTATTACGATTCTTGTCCAAATTGCGGCGGAACGAGAGGCGAAGGAACTGATAAATGTATTTACTGCGGAACTAATATGGTAAAAAGTAAGCAGGAAATAAAAGAGGAAGAAGTAACTCCTGAAAATAAAAAGATACTTGAATATACATCAGATGGTGAATACAGATATTCTGATAATCCAAATAGATATGTAAGAGTTAATGTAATATCTGTTCCACATTTTGTGCATACTACACCTCCACCTAGGAGTAGTTCTAGTAGTAGTTTTAGAAGTAGCGGAAGCCATCATAGCTCGTGTGCTCATAGTTCATGTGCCTGCGCTTGTGCATGTGCGTGTGCAGGAGGCGGAAGAGCTGGTTGCAGCACAAAAGATTTTTACAAGACAAATTTAAAACTGTCATATTTTAAGAAAAAATAATATATTCTGAATTCATACTGTAAGGTAAGAACAATGCATTCATTAGAGGCAAGAATAAGAAAACAACAAGGAATTTTAACGTGTAGTGGGGTAGGTGTGATACTATTTGGCATGTGGTCCATAGCACGTTTTGTTTTGACATGGTTCATGAATCCAGCTTATCTTAGTGATGTTTTAAATGCTGTAGATATGGATACTATTCCGATAACGCTGGAACAGTATAAAATAATCACGTTTGTCATTATAATGTTTTTTCTTATTGTTGATTTATGTGTGAGACTATATGTTGGGTTAGCTGCTATAAATGAGGGAAAGGGACTATATAGAGCTCATATCACATATATTATTGTGGCTATCATGCTTGCAGCTATAAACTATAGCGCCGATGTGTATCACATGATTTCTGCCTTTAATGCGGAGATTGAATTCAAATATTTGCTGGATGATGTAGTAGATATGACAGTACATATTGCTACGGTTGAAATTTTTATTTCGGCTATAAGAGTGAGAATGTTAGAAAAATCGCGATTAAGCGGGGAAAGCGGGAGAGTCAGTTAAATGCAGGAAGATTTCCATTACTATGCGACATACTGTGCTGCGTACCTTGCTGGATATTCTCATAGAGAAAGTTTAGATATATGTTACAGCGCACAGTTAGTAGATGAGTGTACAGTCACTTTTCTTGAAAAAATAAAAGCGCCAAAGGCAGCTGCAACAACGCAGTCCCAGATGGAACTTATGAATGTTGTTACAGATATTATAGGACTTCAGAATGTTACAAGAATATGGTCGTCATTTCACTTTTTACCGTATGATTTGTATGCAAAGCTTCCGAGACGTCCACGCCGTTATTTGAATAAATATAGACTTGTGTGCGGCCCTAATGGTTCATTAGTTCGTGACACAGTTGTGCTAGGCAAAGGCAAAGGTACTCAGGCGGCGGGTATTGCTATGCATGTATTGGCGGATACGTGGGCCCATAGCTATTTTGCTGGAACACCATCAAATGTAATAAACAATACTAACGCCTTTTTCTATGAAATATTAGAAGAAAATGGAGTGAGAATAGAAAGAAAAGTTAAGTTTAATCATAATCCTGCAACGGCTGATGATGTTGAAAAAGGGATATATACAAATAGTATCCATCAGGAAAAGGAAAACTCTATAATGAATCTTGGACATGGCCGTGCGGGTCATTTCCCGGATTACAGTTTTGCCAGATATAAATACCTTCCAGCATATGGCGAATATGAAATAGTTGAAAAAGATAATCAAGAAGATTACTATAAGGCATTTATGCAAATGGTGCAGGCTTTGCGTTATTTAAGAGGTGAAGAAGAGGACTTCTCTGTTTCTTCATATGCAGAGGATATTGTCCTACCATATAAAGAAGAGATAAAAAATATAATTTCAAAGAGACAAGTAAATGCCTGTAGTGATTGGAAAGCGTTTGGTGAAAAACTGTCCGGAGAACCAATAGAAAAATTTGATATTAACAAGTATCAGAAAGAGTATACTGAGGCGTCGAAAGAAGAAAAGGATAAGACTTTTTTAGGTAAATTTGTTACGGCTTCAATGGCGCAAAAGAGTATGGTGACAAATAAGATCTTTAAATCCGGAAATATGTTGGCGGGTTTTTCCATAGAATATGATTCAAAACATTTTAAAGGAATAAAAGATTTTAAGCGTTTAATAGAATATCAACGTAAGGATAAAGAAAATGACTAGTATAAACCGAATCAAAAGTATATTTGCGGGGATTCTTATGTTGATTGGTAGTGCAATATTACTGAATTACCCAAAAGAGGGATATATTGTCGTAGTGTTCATACTTACTATATCTTTTTTATTATATGGAATAAGAATGCTTATATACTATTTTACGATGGCCAGGTATATGGTTGGCGGCATTATGACTCTATATAAGAGCATTATAGCAATAGATTTTGGTTTATTTGTATTTGAACTAGAGGATGCTCCGCTTAGACTTGTAATGCTATATCTAATCGGAATTATGGCGTTTCATGGCATAACAGTTATGCTTAAAGCGTTAGATTCAAAGAGATTAGGGGTATCATTTTGGAAGTATAGATTAATATATGGAAGCGGAATGATACTATTGGCAATTGTTTGTATATTCCTATGGGATATACCACAAATAGTGACTATAATTTATTGTATTGGATTGATACATGCTGGTATATATAGAATCACCATGGCTTTTAGAAAAACGGCGATTATTCATATTGAATAGTAATGATTCATGTGCTAACATTTCTTTGTTAAAGGAGAATATATATTATGAAACTAGGAATCGTAATTTCATGTTACTTCTTCTGAATCACTGATATATACTGAAAAAGTTGATAAATACTGGGTTTGGCATAAATTACAAAAGTATTTAAAAGTCGTTAAAAGAGCACACTTCGAACAAAAATGAGTCGGAAATGTCGGAGAAATGTCGAGAAAGATTTATCGATTTTTGATAATATATACAGGTAGATGCTGTGGATAAAAGCATCTACCTGTTTTGTTTTTAATAATTATGGTCTGCTAGTTCGTAAAGATATATATGAATGGCAAAGCTTAATCACGAAATTAACTTGTTAAGTCTATAATATTGCTTGGAGGGATTGCGTTATGGAAGAAAAGAAGTTGATAAAATACTGAAGATGAAGCAAAATTAACAGATGATGAGCTTGCAGGAGCTACTGGTGGCAGAAAATATGCAACACCTAGGGAGGATACTCAAGCACCTACATCAGGAGTTTATGATCCAATTCCTGATATTCCAACAGATCTTGATAATATAAAAATATTAAAAAATACTATAAATTTGTCAGTAAGTTGTCACACTTAATTGTTAAAATATGTAAGGTAGATAAATAATACATAAAATTTATATATGAGAGAGGGAATAGTGATGAACAAGAGATTGTTTAAAATGAAAAAGCTAGTAGCATCTTTGATAGCACTTATGCTTGCTTTTACACTGCCAACTGTATCAGTTGCCGCAGCTGTTAGTCCGGTAAGCAATATAAATGCTAATGAGGCACTAGAGAAAAACGATACTAGAAGTCTTATTGCATACTATATAGAGAAAAATGCTGACTTATATAGAGAAAATGGACTAAAGCCAGATTTTAAATATTTTAATGCAGATAATTATCTTACATTATATCAGGATGTGGCAGTAGTTGTAGCTAATGACAGGGCGAAGGCACTTGAGCATTACTTAACATTTGGTGCATTAGAGGGACGTCTTTGTGGTACAGCCTTTGATCCTATTGCAGCAATAAAGGCTTATCCAAGACTAGCTTTATTAAGCCCAGATGAACTATATGCAGCCTATGTTCAGTTGACAGGAGCAAATGCAACTGTAGCATCAGCTAGTCAGTCATTAACTGAAACAGCTTCATCAGGTGAGGGTGGCGCTATAATACCACCTGTTTACAAGGATCAATTTGGGTTATTAGTTTACTTATGTGGTTCAGACCTTGAAAGTAAGCCAGACCAGATGGATGCCTCTCGATCTATATTTATGATTTTATTGGGCGCTTATGATGATGAGAACGTAAACGTTACAATTTTAGCAGGCGGAGCAGACAACTGGAAGAGTGTATATATGAACACTCTATTAGGTGGAAGAGCGGAAGGAGATATTAATAAATCTGCTATATTCACAGTAAATAGAGCGGGTGCTAGGGCAGCTATCGACAGCCTTATTGCATCAAATCCTTCTATTAACTCTCTAGAAGATATCTATAATATTATTAATGATGAAAGCAAAGCTAGTGAACGAGTAAGCATAATTGATATGCTTATAAATGCAAATACTCTTACAATGGTTGAGGGTAGTCTTGGTAAGAACAAGATGGGAGATGTTTCTACTCTTGTTTCATTATTAGAGGCTGGTAAAAAGAGTGGTGCTAATCGTTTTGCATTATCATTATGGAACCATGGTGGTGGCCAGTTGGAGGGCGTATGCTTCCCAGATGACGAAACAGGTTCTATTACAGTACCTAAGCTTAAGATGGCACTTGATACTGCTGGATTTGGATCATCAGCATCTGCAAGTCAGAATAAGCTTACATTCCTTGCCTTTGATGCATGTCTTATGGCTGGAACGGAGGCTGCAGCATATTTAAGCGATTATTATGATTTTATGTTTGCTTCAGAAGAGACACAGAATGGAGATATAAATTACCGTGATATAATCAGAGTTGCTAATAGCAAGCCTTTAGATGCAGACTTAGGTCTTTTATTAGCACAGGCAGTTATTAAGGACAGATCTGAGAGTGCTACTGGAACAAATGTAAACACTATGACTGCCGCTATATTTGAAAGCGGTAAAGCAACGGATTCCTTAATTAAACTCAATGAGGTTGCTAAGATACTCAACAATATTGTAGCAGTTGATGCAGATTCTGCTAATACTACTAAAATATATCGTGCATTCAAGAATGCGAGAATGAAATGTGAGCAGCTTGGAAGTAGTACTACATCCGGTCAGAGTAGAGACTTGGTTGATATGAAGAACTTCCTTCAGATGTTTATAGCTGAGCTAGATAATGCAGGGGTTTTGGCAGCTAATGTAGAGCTTAAGAATGCTTTAAACGAGGCTTGCAAGGCAGCCGATACTATAGCATATGCAAATGCCTTTAACTACAATGGACAAGTAGTATATTTTGATAATGGTAAAGAAGTAGTATGGACAAATATGAGCTTCTGGAACCAGGTTAAGGGTATGGAATTATGTGGTGCAAATATATATGTTCCACTTCATGGCACAAATGGCAAAGATCAGCAGGTATATGCTGATATATATGCAAATAATCTTTCAATGGGAGATTATTCGACATTTATCAATAGCTATACCGATAATTTCTTGAATTCAGCAGAAGAACAGCAGAGAATCCAGGCTTTAGCTGAGGCTCTTCTAAATGGTCAGGATAAAGACGGTAATCCAGTAGATGGATATGCTAAAATGCTTGATATGTCACTTGATACAACTGCAAGTGGTAAGGTGCTGTCTATAAAGGTAAATGATTACACGCCCGAAAAGGCAAGTGAATATTCATCAGGCGATTCATTCATAGATTTATATGAAACTATGGATACAATGGTTTTATATATCACAAGAAGAGCGTTAGCACTTTATTCTACAAATAATGTAGCAAATAGTGACTGTGTAAATGTTGATGTTATCGTAGGCAAAAAGACTATTTCATATGAGAACCTCAATGGACTTAATTCATCTGTAAACATTTTTACAAATTATTTAAGTCTTGAAACAGTAAATGTTGTAAAGGGTGAAGGCGAAACAGATAGTAATTCTTTATATGACTTTATTATGCCATCTGATATGGAAGGTTATTCTACAAAGGATGATATTATAAGCAAATTTGGTTTTTCTGAGGCTAAGGCATTAACAGCAAAAGGAACAGCCAAGGTAGTAGGAATCAATGATCCAATTCCTGTATACCATGTATTTGAGCTTAGTGAGGATGGTAAGAGCTATGTATACAGAGGTTGTGTAGAGGTTAAAGATGAGAATGGGGCTTGGAATATAGGCGAAAAGCTTGATACAGAATACATAACCTTCTATCATCAGACTGTAGATTATAATACAAATAAGCTTGTATATGCAGAAGAATACAAATGGAATGACGAAGGTAAGGCTAATGAAATACTTTCATTATGCAATACAAAAAAATATGTTACAGACGGCACAAATAACATTACAATGAGTGCAGTTGAGTTGGGCAAGTTTGGAACAGATGAAGATAATGGATATTGCTTTGCAATAAATCAGAGAGAAGGCACAAACGACAGGGATGTATTTGCTCACAATACCGTAAAGGATACTAACTTTGAATCCGCAAATGATATTATTGAAGTAATCAATGATGCTATGAATGATGCTAATAATAGTCAGCCAGATAATAACTCACCAGAAAAAGCAGCTAAGCCTACAGATGAGAAGGCAAGTGATGAATTAGAAAAGAATTCAAATGATGCATCTGATGAAGAGCAAGCTGATGACCAGGATGAGGCTACAAACGAGTTACCAGATGCATATTTAAGCAACTAATATGTATTCTGAAGACAATACATCTGATAGTGATGCAGCAGCTGAAGAAAATAATGATACAACAGGTGATACAACTGAAGATGCGGCTTCACAGGAGACTGAGTCAGAGGAAACACCTTCAGAGGAAGGTTCTTCAGAGGAAGAGTCTGCAGAATAATAGGCGCAGGGCATTTGATGTGAAAGTAAAGTTATTTGTTGAGTATTTTTAACTTCTATGATAGCATTTAATGTTGGAATGAAAAAATGATATTAGGTATGTAGGAGATGGGAGACATATATGAAACTCGGTATTGTTGGATTACCAAATGTTGGTAAGTCTACATTATTTAACGCAATTACAGGAACGGCAAATGCTCAGGCGGCTAACTATCCATTCTGTACTATTGAACCAAATACCGGAATTGTTGCAGTTCCAGATGAAAGACTTGATAAGCTTGCTGATTATTGGCAGACAGATAAAAAGACTCCAGCAGTTGTAGAATTTACAGATATTGCGGGGCTTGTTAAGGGAGCATCTAAGGGCGCAGGACTTGGAAATAAGTTTTTAGGACACATTCGTGAATGTGATGCAATTATACATGTTGTTAGATGCTTTGATAATGATGAGATTATGCACGTTGTAGAGGATGCGACAAAGGCTGTTGCAGTTGATCCTGCAGGCGACATGGAATGTATCGATATGGAGCTTATTTTTGCGGATCTCGATATGGTTGAGAATAGACTGCAGAAGGCTTTAAAGGCTGGCAAGGGTGGCAATAAAGAAGCTAGAGAAGAGTCTGATTTTCTTGAAAAAGTAAAGGCACATCTTGAGTCAGGCCAGAATGCGCGTACTTTTGATTATGACGAAAGCAATGATATTCAAGCTCTTGCTATGAAGGAAATGGGATTACTGTCAGCAAAGCCAATTATCTATGCATGTAATATGGATGATGATGGTGTGGCTGATCCTGATGCGTCAGAATATTATAAGACAGTCAAGGCAAAGGCAGAACTTGAAGGAGCATCAGTGCTTCCAATCTGTGCAAAAACTGAAGAAGAATTATCAGAGCTTGACGAAGATGAAAAGGCAATGTTTATGGAGGAACTTGGAATCAATGAATCTGGACTTGACCGACTTATTAAGGCGAGTTATTCATTGCTAGGACTTATTTCATATCTTACAGATGGTAAAAAAGAGTGCAGAGCCTGGACAATTAAGAAGGGAACAAAGGCACCTCAGGCAGCTGGAAAGATTCATTCTGACTTTGAAAGAGGATTTATTAGAGCACAAGTTATTGCATATTCTGATTTAGATGAGGCAGGCTTCGATTATCAGGCAGTTAAGGCTAAAGGAAAACAGAGAACTGAGGGTAAGGAGTACGTCGTAAATGACGGTGATATTATAGAATTCCTGTTTAACGTGTAATGATTACCCATAATTTTATTAAAAATAAGAATAATAAATAAGAAATAGTGAATAAGACGATAGTTTTCTGACTATCGTCTTTTTTTATGCGAAAAATGGGCAAATTTATTGCAAAAAGTGGTTGAAATTACCATCAAAGTGGTATAAAATACCAATAGATGGTGACAAGTGGTGATAAGTGGTAATATTTAATGTATACAGGCGAATATAATCACACAATCGATAGTAAAGGTAGAATGATAGTTCCACAGAAGTTTCGTGAAGCTCTTGGGGAGGGCTTTATGATTACAAGGGGTGTGGGACATTGCCTGTCTATTTATGACAGACAGGAATGGGATGAGTATGTTTCAAAACTCAGAGCACTACCTGGAAATGCTGAGGCTAAGAAGATGATTAGATTCATCGTAGCTGGAGCAATTGAAGGCGAAGTTGATAAACAGGGAAGAATTGTAATCCCAGCGAATTTACGTGAATGGGCATTACTTGAGAAGGATGTTGTATCAGCTGGAATGATTGGTCACATCGAAGTTTGGGACAAGGCTAAATGGGATGAAACAAGTGATTTCGAAGATATGGATGATGTTTCTGAACACTTGGCAGATTTGGGGCTAGGCTTCTAGAACAGGGGATAAGCAATGGAGTTTAGTCACGTATCAGTACTTTTGGAAGAAACTATAGAAGGTCTTAACATCAACAAAGAGGGAATATATGTTGATGGAACACTTGGAGGGGCTGGACATAGTTATCAAATCGCATCAAGGCTTAGCAGTCAGGGGAGGCTGATAGGATTTGATCAGGATGAAGATGCAATAAAGGCATCTACCGAAAGGCTGAAGGAGTTTAATAATGTTACGATAGTGAGATCTAATTACCGTAACATGAAAGAGGAGTTAAATAATTTAGGGATTGAAAAAGTCGATGGTATTATGCTTGATCTTGGCGTTTCGTCATATCAGCTTGATGCAGTGGAAAGAGGCTTTTCATATAAGGAAGAAGCCAACCTCGATATGAGGATGGACAATCGTAATCAGGTTACGGCGAGGGATATAGTAAATAATTATTCTCAAAATGATTTATTCAGAATCATAAGAGATTATGGGGAAGATAAGTTTGCTGCAAATATTGCGAAACACATTGTGGCATACAGAGAAGAGAAAACTATAGAGACAACAACGGAGCTTGCTGAAATTGTTAAAGCAGCAATCCCAATGAAGTTCAGAAAGCAGGGAGGACATCCTGCAAAGCAAACATTTCAGGCAATTAGAATAGAACTTAACGCTGAACTTACAGTTCTTAAAGAAAGTTTAATGGAAATGATAGATATGCTTAATCCGCAAGGGAGAATTTGCGTAATCACTTTCCATTCGCTAGAAGACAGAATAGTAAAAAATATATTTAAAGAGGCGCAGGATCCATGCACATGCCCTAAGAACTTTCCTAAGTGTGTATGCGGTAAAAAATCAAAGGGCAATATTGTTACAAGAAAACCAATACTTCCTTCGGAGGAAGAACTTATAAATAATTCGAGATCCAAGAGCGCGAAATTACGAATTTTTGAAAGAGCCTGATCGCAGGATGCGACATAAAGACAGGGATGTAAGAGAGGGTATACTTTTGACAGTTAGAGAAAGACGCGAAAGAACTAAATCTAGAAATCAAAAAAGACAGATGAGAGGTCAGTATACATACGGTAATGTAGTTACAAAGACTAATCCTAGCACACATAGAAGAAATAACTTCCGTACAGTAGAAGGCGGACAGATCAAGAGAAACAATGAAAAGAAGAGTACTGTTACAGCTGGTTATGTATTATTTTTGACTGTTATGATGTGTGTGGCTGGCTATTTTTGTATGAGTTATCTTGATCTTACATCAAGCATTACGAACGACCTTGGTAAAATTGCTAAGCTTGAAGCGGAGTATAACAGCATTAAAGCTGAAAATGATGATTATGAGAACCGTATAAATGGTGCTGTAGATCTTGAAAATATTAAAAAGATTGCAATGAATGATTTATCTATGCAGTATGCAGACGAAAGTCAGATAGTTAAATATGAAAGTGATGACACTGATTATGTGAGACAGTACATATCATTAGAATAATCTGTATTGAAATATTTTTAGAAATAGCGCCGATTATAGGCGCTATTTTTATATAAAATTTGCAATTGTAATATAATAAAAAAAGTCGTAAAATATACAATATATGTGTTGAGGGGCACATTTATTTACTATAAATTGTTTTTAAGGGGAAAATCATGGCGAAAGGGAGACGCCTAAGACCTGTCGATAATTCTGATCGTGCAGGGAATGAAATTGTTAGAAGCGGAATCTCCAAATATATGGTACAGAAGTTGAACGTACTATTAGCAGTAATAGTACTTATTTTTGTATTATTATTCGTTAAGATTTTCTATATTGGCCGTGACAACGGTGAAAAGTACAAGAGACAGGTTTTGTCACAGCAGGAATATGATAGCATCGTTCTCCCTGCAAAACGTGGTGAAATAATTGATAGAAATGGTACTAAAATTGCCGTCAGTCAGAAGGTATACAATGTCTGCATTGATTCTAAGAAGTTAAATCAAGAAGATGGAAAATTTCTTCAAGATACTTTGTCACTTCTTTTCTCATCAAATATTAAATTTAGATACTCAGAACAGGAAATTAGAAATTACATATCGCAGAATCCGGGATCACAGTATCGTGTTATTGCAAAAAAACAGAGCTATGATGTTGTTAGCGGAATTATGGAAGCAATAAATGACAAGGAAAATTATCCTAATGTGGCAGGAGTTTGGCTGGAAGAAGACTATATGAGAACATATCCATATAATTCTTTAGCTTGCGATGTTATAGGATTTGTACAGGGTGACAATGAGGGTGCCTACGGATTAGAGGAATTCTATAATAGTACATTAAATGGTACTTCGGGAAGAGAGTATGGATACCTTAATGACGATGAGAATCTTGAGAGAACTGTAAAACCAGCCGTAGACGGACATACATTAAAGACGAGTATTGATGTAAATATCCAGAGTATTGTTGAAAAACATATATTAGCTTTCAACAAAGAACATGAAAACGAATATAGAGAAGGAAATGGTAGTAATAATACGGGAGTTATTATTATGAATCCTAAAACAGGAGAAGTGGTGGCAATGGCCAGTTATCCTGTTTATGACCTTAATAATCCGCGAGATGAGGCTAATATTAAGGTTGATTTTACAAGAGAAATGTTCTATGGAGAACTCTTTTCTGATGAGGAAAATGGTGAAGGTAACAATGAAGATGGTACAGCAAACGAAAGTACCAACGAGGGTACAAGCAGTAACAGTTTACGTATAGAGACAGTTACTGAAGGACAGGATAACGCTGAACAAGGTGACAATTCTGATAATGCCAATGTAGAGGAACAGGGTGGAGAAAGTACAGAGCCAACATCGCTTGGTATAACATCAGCAGCGGATTCTATGGTTAATACAAATGGGGAGACTTTTGAAGAAGCATATGAAAAAGCTAAAATGGAAGCCTTCAACTCTCTGTGGAAGAACTTCTGTATAAATTCAACATATGAACCAGGATCGACAATGAAGCCGTTCACAATGGCTATAGGTCTAGAAGAAGGCATATTTAACGGAAATGAATCGTATGTATGTAATGGCGTTTTGGAGGTTGGAGATCACAAAATTCACTGTAATAACCGTTTAGGTCACGGTCCTCTGTCGTTTTCTGGTGCTTTGGAGCAGTCATGTAACGTTGCATTCATGAAAATGGGCGCAAATCTTGGTCGTGAGCTATATATGAAATATAATAAATTATTTAATTTCGGACTCAAGACGAATGTTGATTTAACTGGTGAGGCAAGAACAGAAACGCTTGTGTTTGACGAAAAGAGAATGACTCCTACAGACCTTGCTATTGGATCTTTTGGACAGGGATTTAATGTAACAATGATTCAGATGGCGACAGGTTATTGCTCGTTGATTAATGGCGGAAAGTATTATCAGCCACATCTTGTTACAGAAGTACTTGATTCTAATGGGGCAACGATTGAAAAAATAGAGCCAAGAATCCTTAAACAGACAGTTTCAGAAGAAACATCTGAGAAGATTAAGGAAATGTGTGTAAATGTTGTATCTTTGGGTACAGGTAAATCGGCACGTCCGGCGGGTTATATGATCGGTGGAAAAACTGGTACAGCAGAAACGTTACCTCGAGGAAATGGTGAATATATTGTTTCGTTTATGGGATTTGCACCAGCGGAGAATCCGGAACTTGTTATTTATACAGTAATCGATAGACCTAATGTTCCGGCTCAGGCATCGGCTAAGTATGCAACAGTTCTTACAAAGGATATTTTAACAGAAGTACTTCCTTATCTTAATGTTCCAAAGACAGAAGAGATTACAGAGAAGGAAGCGGAAGAACTTAGAGAAAAGCAAATTGAATTTGCTGATTCATCAAAGGAAGAAGTAGAGGAGGAGACTACAGAAGAAGGTGAACCATCTGAAAATCCAGATTCAGATGAGTCAAAGGAATCTGTAATCCAGATTGTGGATGAAAAAGGAAATCCGGTAAACTCTGAAACTCTTGATGAAGAATACAAGCCAGTAGAAGTAAAGATTGATAAGGAAACAGGATATGCAATTGATCCGAATTCAGGTGAGCTTGTAGATCCAAATACAGGTGAATTAATAAATAATAATGTATCTGATTTGCCAGAATAGTATAGATAGTAAGGGGGAGTTTTATGTTAGCAAATCTTGACAAAAGTGTAATAATATCATTGTTTCTTTCTTTCATAGTTACAGTGGCCTTATCTCCAGTGATGATACCGTTTTTGCTTAGACTTAAGGTTGGACAAACAGTTAGGGATGACGGCCCGGAATCACATCTAAAAAAGAATGGAACACCTACGATGGGCGGTCTTATTATTCTTATTGGATTTTTAGGTGGTTCTATTATCTTTTGTGCAAGATATTCTAATACAATTCCTGTTATTCTTATGACAGTTGGCTTTGGTATTATTGGGTTTATTGATGACTATATAAAAGTAGTATTAAAGCGATCATTAGGACTTAGAGCATGGCAGAAAATAGTGCTTCAGCTTGTGGTAACAGTGATTTTTGCAATATATATGACTAAAATATCGGGAGTAAATTTGCTATTAAGAATTCCTTTTACTGGGGGATATATGCTTGACCTTTCATGGTTTTCATATGTAGTGCTTATTTTCGCAGTATTAGGAACAGTAAACGGAGCAAATTTAACAGATGGTGTAGATGGTTTGGCAAGTTCAGTTACGGTTGTTATTGCAGTGTTCTTTGCAGTTATGGCAGTTATTGAAAATATGGGACTAGAGCCAACAAGCCTTGCACTGATAGGCGCACTTCTTGGATTTTTAGTATTCAACTGTAATCCGGCAAAGGTGTTTATGGGAGACACTGGATCATTAGCATTAGGTGGATATGTAATAGCAACAGCGTATATGCTTAATATGCCAATATACGTAATTATCGTTGCAATTATATATGTATTGGAAAGTGTGTCGGTAATATTGCAGGTCGGATATTTTAAGATATCACATGGTAAGAGGGTTTTTAAGATGGCCCCTATTCATCATCATTTTGAACTTTCGGGTTGGTCAGAAACTAAGGTGGTTACGATATTTACCATCATTTCTATATTTGCAGCAGTAATTGGATTTTTAGCATATTAAAACGAGAACTTAATGGCACAAAGAAAAAGAAGGCAAAAAATTAAACAGATAGGAGTTCAGCATTTCGACTACACATTGCTTACAGTGGTACTGTTTTTATTGTGTATTGGACTTGTAATGCTCTATTCGGTAAGCTCTTATGACGCAAACCTTACTTTTGGCGACTCAACATATTACATCAAGAATCAGCTTAAAAATACTGTTATTGGTGTTGTGGCGATGTTTGCTGTAATGATGGTTGATTATCACAGGCTTGATAAATGGTCGTTTTTAGCATATATCATATCGATTGTTTTGATAGCTCTTGTATTAACTCCTTTAGGATATGAAGCTAATGGTGCTAGAAGATGGCTTGATCTTGGTGTATCTCTACAGCCTGCAGAAGTTGCGAAAGTAGGAGTTATTATATATTCGGCATCGAAGGTTTGTAGAATGAGTGCGAGAAGAATGGCTAGTCTAAACGGGCTTATAGCGATGTTTTTCCCTGCGGCTATTATATCTATTATGGTATGGCAGATTACAGATAACCTGAGTTCTGCGCTTATCATTATGGGAATTAGTGTGGTAATGGTTTATATGGCTACGCCAGGATATAAACCATACGTAATAATTGCGCTTTCTGGTATCCTTGTTGCATCACTGGTTGTGTTCCTTGTATCACAAGGTATACTTACGGAGGAGTTATCTTATAGATTTGGGCGTATAAGGGCGTGGGTATATCCTGAAGCATATGCGTCGTCAATTGCATTCCAGACAACGCAGGCATTGTATGCAATTGGATCGGGAGGTGTTTTTGGTAAAGGACTTGGAATGAGTCTTCAGAAACAGTTTGTTCCAGAAGCACAGAATGATATGATTTTTGCTATTATTTGCGAAGAACTTGGACTGTTTGGTGCATTGCTGATTATTTTCCTTTTTATTGTCCTCGTATGGAGAATTCAGATAATTGTATCTAATGCTACAGATTTATTTGGCGCCATGCTTGCAGTAGGCGTTATGGCACATATATCCATCCAGGTTATTCTTAATCTGGCTGTTGTAACGAACACGATTCCGAATACGGGTATTTCACTTCCGTTTATAAGTTTTGGAGGATCCTCGGTGGTGTTCCTCTTGATAGAAATAGGAATAGTACTGAGTGTGGCCAAGAATACAGTATATGATAAAGATTAGGTGATCAATTGGATAAGACTAAGCTCAAAAAGATACTTATCAGGATGATTATTATTATGATAATTCTTATTGCTGTATGTGCGGCGATACTTGTTATCAGAGAAAAATGTAATGTATCAATAGTGGATATTGAAGGTAACGAACATTATTCTACAGCTGAAATAAGAGACCTAGTAATGGATGGCCCTTATGGCACGAATTCTGTGTATCTATACTTAAAGTATAAAAATAAAACAGTAAAAGATATTCCCTTTATTGAAAAGATGAATGTCAAAATCATATCGCCTAATCATATTAGAATTGATGTTTATGAAAAGGCTGTAGCGGGATATATAGAATATCTAGGACATTATATATACTTTGACAGAGAGGGTATTGCTGTTGAAAGTTCTACAGAAACAACACCTGGAATACCATTTGTTACAGGACTTGATTTTGATCATGTAGTTCTTCATGAAAAGCTTCCTGCAGTTGATGAAACTATATTTGCCAAAATACTTAGTATTACACAGCTTTTGACAAAGTATGATATACCAACAGATAGAATATATTTTGATAAAGATGAAAATATAACGTTATATTATGGCAATGTTCGTATATATATAGGTACAGATGCATATATCGATGAAAAAATAAATGAGTTAAGTTTGCTTCTTCCTAAGCTCGAGGGTTATTCGGGCGTTTTACATATGGAAAATTATAAGGGAGAAGGAGGAAACTTCACACTTCAGAAGGACGAGGAGATACAAGATACGGTCGTGGATTTTGAAGTAGAGACAGAATAAATCATCAAATTGTAGTACTTTTTTTGTAGATTAACATAAAAAAGTACCATAATTTGTATTAAAACTATTGTAATTTACATAAAATCGTAATATTATGTTGTATATGAGTATAAATATGCGCTCTAAAGGAGGGGTTAGCTTTGCTAGAAATTAAAACAAATGAAATCGTAGACGCAGCTAAGATATTAGTTGTCGGCGTTGGCGGCGGCGGTAATAACGCAGTCAACAGAATGGTAGAAGAGGGAATCAGAGGCGTAGAGCTTTTAGGCGTTAATACAGATAAGCAGGCTCTTGCATCATGTAAATCCCCTAGATTATTACAAATCGGTGCTGACTTAACAAAGGGACTTGGCGCAGGTGCTAAGCCAGAAGTAGGTGAAAAGGCAGCCGAAGAATCAAGAGAAGATATATCAAGTGCTTTAAGAGGCGCTGATATGGTTATTGTAACTGCTGGTATGGGCGGTGGTACTGGAACAGGTGCTGCACCTATAGTTGCACAGATTGCTAAGGAACAGGGAGCCTTAACAGTTGCTGTAGTTACAAGACCATTTGAATTTGAAGCTAAGAGACGTATGGACAATGCTAAAGCAGGTATTGAGAAGTTACGTCAGAATGTAGATACACTTATTGTAATACCTAACGATAAGATTCTTGAAATTGTTGATAGAAGAACTTCAGTTCCAGATGCATTAAAGAAGGCAGATGAAGTACTTCAGCAGGCAGTAAGAGGTATTACAGATCTTATTACAATTAAGCAGGAAATCAACCTTGACTTTGCAGATCTTCGTACTGTAATGGAAAATAAGGGACTTGCACATGTAGGTGTTGGTATGGCATCTGGTGATGATAAGGGTCTTGAAGCTATTAAGCAGGCCGTAAATTCACCATTGCTTGAAACATCACTTGCGGGAGCAACAGATATCCTTATTAACATTAAGGGTGATCTTGCAATGTATGAACAGAAGATTATGAATGATTTCATCCTTGATATTACAGGTGATGATG
Source organism: Lachnospiraceae bacterium (assembly GCA_030523345.1). Lineage (GTDB taxonomy): Bacteria > Bacillota > Clostridia > Lachnospirales > Lachnospiraceae > UBA2868. Next base: position 7,460 of record JAUNIR010000005.1, on the reverse strand, counting down.
TCAATCTTATTTGGGGTACTGACTATGACAGCCAGGCGGCTCCTGATACAATTTCAGTTACTGTTATTGCAACAGGTATTAATGAGGCAGCACAGGGCAGAGGTCCTGTTGTCCCAACTAGAGCAGGAATGCCAGCAGGAAGACCAGCAGCTGGATTTACAGGAACACAGGCTAGACCTCAGGGAACAGGATATGCAGCTCCTAATATGCAGCCAGTTCAGGGTGGATATGTTCCACAGCCAGGAATGCCAGTACAGCCAGGAATGCCTGTTCAGGGTATGGGAGTACAGCCGGGAATGCCAGTACAGCCAGGTATGCAGCCACAGCCAGGAGTGCCACAGGGTAATGTTCCAGGATACGGAACACCTATTCAGCCGGCTCCAACACCAACTGCAACAAGACCAGGATTTGGAGGAAATCCATCGGCAGCTCCACAGTCAAGAGTACAGAGTAGCCAGTTAAATATTCCTGATTTTCTTAGAAGAAAGTAATCAGGTTGATTTAGATAAGGGGAATCCCGTAAGGGAAATTTAAAATAAGGGGAAGTATATATATGAAATGTCCATTTTGCGGTCATGAGAACACTAGAGTAATAGATTCTCGTCCTGCTGATGATAACAATTCAATCAGAAGACGTAGAGTTTGCGATGAGTGTGCTAAGAGATTTACTACATATGAGAAAGTGGAGACTATTCCATTAATTGTTATTAAGAAGGATAATAACAGAGAACCATATGATAGAGCTAAGATAGAATCTGGTGTATTACTTGCCTGCAGAAAGAGACCAGTCTCAGCAGACAAGATGGAACAGTTAATTGATTCAGTAGAAACTGAAGTGTTTGGATATGAAGACAAAGAAATTCCAAGTTCAGTAATTGGTGAGCTTGTAATGAAAAAACTTCAGGATCTTGACCAGGTTGCATATGTTAGATTTGCATCTGTATATAGAGATTTTAAGGATGCAGATACATTTATGAATGAGCTTACAAAAATGCTCAAGAAATAATTATAAAGCAAAGCAATTATACTCATATCAGCCGGCTTTTTAGCCGGCTGTTTCATTTTATAATGTGTATTAAGTCTATTTTTTTATATAATTTTTACTTTTTTTGAAAAAGGACTAAATATAATTTGATTCTTGTCGATAAATATGTTGCAAGATAAATAAAAATTTTGTAGAATAATCTCAAGGGAACTTCTTATGTAAACATTCATAAGAAATAAGGGAGAGCATAATGGCTATTAATGGATTAGGGTCGTTCGACATGATGTCGACATACAACAGAATAGGTGTTACAGACCAGGCTATTAGTGCGGCATCTACAGTTACAGAGAAACCTGCTTCAGAATCAGCAGTTGTAGATAATAAGCCACAGGAAGAGAAACAGCAGCCTGAGTTGAAAGTAAATCTCAATCTTGAAGGTATGAGAAGACGTTCGTCTTTCAACCTTGAAGATATTTCAAGAGACTTTACAAAAAGAGAACCATTTTCAATTACTTCAGTAGACGATCAGGCTATGCAGTCTGAGATGCAGAAGGCAGTTTCTGAAATGGAAAAGGATCATTCACTACAACAGTTCCAGGACTTTGTAGGTGGATCTAACGTAATTCTTGATAACGAAGATGGTACTGTTATTATGAAATAAACAATTTGCTTACATACCTCCGGTTTTCCGGAGGTTTTTTTCTTGCATAAAATCTGTATTTTGGCTTAATTCTTATGGTATAATCGTCTCATGTGTTTATTTAGTTCTTTTTATCCAGATGAAATCAAAGAAAGTGCATATGTCATAGATTATGAAGCTCTTTTTGACAAGGGCTATAGGGGAATAATATATGATATAGATAATACATTAGTTATGCATGGATACCCTGCAGATGAGCGGGCGATTGCATTGATGGAAACGTTAAAACAAATAGGATTCAAAGTGACTCTTCTTTCAAATAATAAGGAGGGAAGAGTAAAAATGTTCAATGATGCAGTTAATGTGAATTATATTTTCAAGGCTGATAAACCGATGAAAAAGGGATATTTAAAAGCAATGGATATAATGGACACAGATGCATCGACTACGGTTTTTATAGGAGATCAACTATTCACTGATGTATGGGGTGCGAAGAGGTGTGGCATTAAAAATATTCTTGTCAAGCCGATAGATCCACATGAAGAAATCCAAATAGTTTTAAAAAGAAAATTGGAAGCGATAGTTTTGTTTTTTTACTATAGAAGAAAGAAATATACAAAGCTTAAGGATAGGTAATGCATATGGTTGTTGATGGTAATACAAAAGTTCTTGGAATAATAGGAAATCCTGTTAGACATACAAAATCTCCAGCGATTCATAATTATATCTCTGGAGAGCTTAATAAGAATATGATATATGTTCCATTTGAAGTAACAGGAGATGTTAAGGCAGCTGTCTTAGGTGCTTACGAACTTGGAATTCATGGTATGAATGTCACGGTTCCATACAAAACGGATGTTATCGAAAGCCTATGCGACATAGATGATATGGCAAAGAGGATAGGTGCTGTTAATACACTTGTAAGAACAGACAAGGGATATAAAGGCTATAATACAGATATGCTTGGTCTTGAAAGAGCTGTTTTTTCGGAAGGCATTGAATTAAATGGTAAAGTTACAGTATTACTAGGAGCTGGTGGAGCGGCAAGAGCTGTTGCTTTCATGTGTGCTAGGAATAATGCCTCTAAATTATATATTTTAAATAGGACTATTTCTAAGGCAGAAGAAATAGCATGCGATATTAAAAAGTTCGTAAATGAGGAAGGGCTTAATACTCAAGTTACAGCGCTTGCTATGGACGAGTATGAAAAAATTGACGCAGAAGAATTGATTTGTTTTCAGTGCACTAAAGTTGGTTTATCAGAAGATGATGGTGCAGTTATAGAAGATAAAAACTTTTATAATAAAATCACACATGGTGTAGATTTGATATACAGAGAAGGTACAAAATTTGCTGTGCTTACTCGTGAAGCGGGAGGTAAGGCATACACAGGACTTAAGATGCTTATGTATCAAGGAATAATTGCATATGAATTGTGGAATGATCTTAAGGTACCTGATGAAGTTGTTGCAGGCGTAGAAAAGGTGCTTAATGAAGGATAATAATTACGTATTAATTGGATATATGGGGGCCGGAAAGACTACAGTCGGAAAAGCCTTGGCAAAAGAAACCGGAAAGAAGTTTCTCGATACAGACAGTCTAATAGTCAAGCAAATGAATTTGTCGATTAATGATATTTTTGAAAAATATGGGGAAGACTATTTTCGAGATCTTGAGACAAAACTAATTATGAATTTGTGTGAGTCGGCAAATGATTGTGTGATTTCTTGCGGTGGCGGACTCCCTATGAGAGAAGAAAACAGGACATATTTAAAAAGACTTGGCAAAGTGGTATACTTAAACGTAAATGAAACCGACATTCTAAAACGTCTTAAGAATGATACAACAAGACCACTCCTTAGAGGACCTAAGGAAGAGGTTAAAATTCGAATTCATGATATGATTGAAAAGAGAGATCCTTTATATCGGGAAGCGGCAGATGTTGTAATAAAGACGGGCCGGCATAAGGTCAATGAGGTTGTTTCGAAGATAATAAAAGAATAAACCATATTATTTAAGGAGAAAATATATGAAGATTTTAGTAATCAATGGACCTAATCTTAACTTTCTTGGAATTAGAGAAGTTTCAGTATATGGTACTGCAGACTTCGACTATCTTAGACAGCTCGTTCATAAGAAATGTGCGCAAGATAATATTTTATGTAGAATATTCCAGAGTAATCATGAAGGCGAAATAATTGATAGATTGCAGGATGCGTACAGAGATAAGACAGATGCAATTATAATTAATCCAGGTGCATACGCTCACTATAGTTATGCAATTCATGATGCAATCACTTCAATCCAGATACCTACAGTAGAGGTTCACATTTCGGATATTGAGACAAGAGAAGAGGAGTGGAGACATAAATCAGTTACAGCTCCTGCATGTGTAAAAATAATAAAAGGAAAAGGTCTTGATGGATATATTGAGGCAATAGACTTTTTAAAAGAATATTTAAATAAGCCAGAATAATAAAAAATCATTTTTTTGTTGAAAAAAAGGCTTTATTAGTATAAACTAAATAAGAATTATTAGTACAAATTTAGGAGGATATTCGTATGATATCAGCAGGCGATTTTAAGAATGGCATTACTCTTGAAATGGATAATGGCATTTTCCAGATTATTGAATTCCAGCATGTTAAACCAGGTAAGGGAGCAGCTTTCGTTAGAACAAAACTTAGAAATATTGTCAGTGGTGGTGTAGTTGAAAAGACTTTCAGACCTACAGAAAAATTCCCACAGGCACGTATCGACAGAAATGAGATGCAGTATTTATACTCAGATGGTGACTTATATCACTTCATGAATACTGAGAACTATGAGCAGATTGCTCTTAATGAGGAGCAGATTGGTGATGCTCTTAAGTTCGTTAAGGAAAATGAAATGGTTAAGATTTGCTCACACAACGGTAATGTATTTGCAGTTGAGCCACCATTATTTGTAGAACTTGAGATTATCGAGACAGAGCCAGGATTTAAGGGCGATACAGCTACAGGTGCAACAAAGCCAGCAGTTGTTGAGACAGGAGCTACTGTATATGTACCTCTTTTCGTAGAAATGAATGATAAGATCAAGATTGATACTCGTACAGGCGAATATCTTTCAAGAGTTTAAGTTTTATATATTAAAGAAGGCTTCCTTTGCGGAAGCCTTCTTTTTTTTGCAAAAATGCTATTTCAAGGTGTCTGAACTGTAATCGCCATGAAAGGAGCATAATGAATTTAAAAGAATTTAGAAACGTTTTAATTGACTATATAAATAGTAACTATGAAGATAGGGAAGCGGTTGAAAATGATGCAATTAAGAATAATGGACTTAAACTTACAGGAATTGTTATAAAAAGGCCAAATGTATTAGTTAGTCCTTCGATATATCTTGAAAATTATTATGGAAGATATATTAGTGGAGAATCCATAAGTGAAATTGCAAACGAATTAATTGATTTAGCTGATGGTAATCAGTTTGAAGGAGAACTTTGTCAGGATGATTTTTTGGATTTTAATAAGGTTAAAGATAATGTTCGAATAAAGCTGATCAACACAAAACAAAATGAGGAACTGTTAAAGAGTATTCCACATAGGGCATTTCTTGATTTGTCAGAAGTTGTATATTGTGACGTCTCAAATATCATGGGAATGTCTGCCACGATGGTTGTTAAGAATGAGTATATGGAAAAATGGGGAATTAGTGCTGATAATCTGATTGATATAGCATATGAAAATACAAAGAGGAATGGCGTAACAATAGAAGATATTACTAATATCATAGGGAGATTTTCGCCGGAAGTTGATAGTGGAGATACATTTGAATTAGCCGATAGCAGAGGGAAAATGCATGTTATGACTTTAGGAAAGTCATTCTTTGGAGCCATTAGCATGACATATGATGATGTACTTGATGATTTTGTCAAAAATGAGTGTAGGGGTGTGTATATTATACCTAGTAGTATTCACGAAGTAATATTATTAAAAGACAATGGGCAAATTGAAGCTAATACGTTAAATATGATGATTAATTGTGTGAATAAGGAGAACCTTGGAATAGAAGAAATATTGTCGTCTCATGCATATTATTATAGTTCAGATGATGGATACAGTATTGTTTGAAATTTAGTGCTTAATATGGTAACATATACGGGAATGTGGGTTCTCCCGCGTGTAGTGCATCCGTAGCTCAGGGGATAGAGCAGCGGTTTCCGGTACCGCGTGTCGGGGGTTCGAATCCTCTCGGATGCGGCATTCCTATTTGATATGAGGTTTATATTATGGCAACAAAAAGAACTAGAGCACCAAAAAAGGCAACTCCTAAGGCTTCAGCTAAAGATATAATTACAAATAATTACAGATATTTTATTGTAGGAGGATTATTTTTAGTACTTGTTATAGTGCTAGTTGTATTCCTACTTACAAGAGGAACAGATGTAGCGACAGAAGAAAATCAGTCAGGTATAGAGGCTATTACAAGTAGCGTTGAAGTTCCTAAGGATAAATACGAAACAGATGCATATCCAAATGTTAACACGATATGTACATCATATATGAATGCGATGTCTGTTGGTGATTCTGATACAATGGCATCATTATCAAATGCATTATCAGATGAAAGAAGAGCATTCTTTGAGGCGCAGGCACAGTATATTTCACAGTATACAGATTATCATTTTTATACAAAGGCAGGTCCTGAGGAAAATTCATATTTAGTACTTGTGACTTATTCTCTTCAGATTGTTGGAGATGCAAATAAGCTCCCTGCACTTTGTTCACTTTATGTGTGCACAGATGGATCAGGAACTTTATACATTAACAATTCGGATTTATCTGAAAATGATGAGGCATATATCCTTGCGTTAGCATCTCAGGATGATTTTAAACAGCTCCAGGATGGGGTACAGCTTTCATACAATGAGGCTCTTGAAAAGAACCCAGATATTTCTGCAAGAGTTACAGAATTAAGAGGTCAGATAAATTCTGATGTTCAGGCTAAGCTTGAGGCAAGAAAGCAGGCTGAAACAGAAGCTGCAGCAGCACAAGCCGCAGAGGAAGCCGCAGCCGCAGCCGCAGCAGCTGCAACAACTGTTAAGACTACTGATGTTGTAAATATTAGAGCATCAGCAAGTACAGAAGCAGATTCTCTTGGAAAGACATCTCAGGGACAGGTGTTCACAAGATATGAAGTGATGGATAATGGCTGGAGTAGAGTGGATTATAACGGCCAGGAAGCATATATTAAGACTGAGTATCTTGAAGAAGTTAATGATACTCCAAGCGAAGGCCAGGAGGCTGGAAGCACTGCACGAGAAGCAGGAAGCACAATAACTGTTAAGGAAAATGCCAATATAAGAACAGCTCCTAATACAGATTCAGATAGTTTAGGAAAAGCAAGTGCCGGAGATACATTTACACTTATTGAAGAGACTAATGGATGGTGTAAGTTTAGTTATAACGGTCAGGATGCATATATTAGATCTGATTTAATTAAGTAATTCTACTTTTTTACACTAAAGTAGTAGATTACTGTTGCAATAATGAAGTTATTGTATTATTATTATTTTGGCAATGGCGCCAATAAGCATACAGGAAGTTGTATGCTTGTTGGTGTTTTTTATTGTATTTAAATCGCATCGCGGTTAATTGTAAACATTATATTTATTTAAGGAGGAAGAGAAAATGTCATACGTTGACGAGGTTTACGAGAGAGTAGTTGCCCAGAACCCTGCACAGCCAGAGTTTCATCAGGCAGTAAAGGAAGTGCTTGAGTCACTTCGTGTTGTTATTGAGAAGAATGAGGAGAAGTACAGAAAGGATGCTTTACTTGAGCGTCTTACAACTC